>JBMFVY010000005.1:0-62489 GCA_049965755.1 Phycisphaerae bacterium
TTGATCCGATTACCTTATCGGACGGATTGTGTGTGGCGATCAAATTTTATCCCGAACTTTCTTGTGGAAATTTATTTGCTTTTCTTCTGGGGGGGGTACACTTTGCCTATGGTCAGGCCCATTGTGGGCCTGACGGGCCAAAAGGCCGTGAACGGTTACAAATTTCTGAAAGTGGGCCGCGTGGTCAGTACATCAGCGGGCCGACCATCCGCCGTGCCAATGGGAAGCTGGATCGCTTCTATGGTTTCGAGATCACCTTTCGGTACCTTGCCATCGATCCGGTGAATCATGTGCTGTATCTTGCCTGTGCGGATCCGGGCGATATCGGGCCGTACAACGGATGGATTCTCGGTTATGGCGCTGTCAAAAATGCGCAGGGGCAACTGCCGGTCAAGGCGGTCTGGAGTTCAACTCCCAGCGGCTGGGCCGGTGGAATCTGGGGCGGACCGATTGCCATTGATCGCAAGGGGAATCTGTTTGTGGAAACCGGGAATGGTACCTTTGAAACCCACCTTGTTCCGGCGCCGTACCGTGGGCGCCTGCGGGTTGATTCGCCGAACCTGCGAATTCCGGCACTGGGCGATTTCGGCGATGCCGCCCTGAAACTTGTTCCCGATTCCGATACGCATCAGCACCGCGACAACCCCAACGGTTTCGGCTTGCATGTGGCGGATTATTTCGTGCCCCGTGATGAAAATTTTCTGTTGCAGCACGACCTGGATCTCGGCTCGTCAAGCCCCGTGCTGCTGCCGGCTTCCGTCGGCGATGCCCGCCATCGCCATCTGCTGGTGATCAACGACAAACAGGGGATTATTTATCTGCTGGATCGGGATGATATGGGGGGATATCACGGAGGTATGAAGGGGGAGGGGCGATCGGGCTTCGACGATGTGGTGCAGAGATTGGCGCATGCGACGGGGCCGGGATTCAGCACCGGTGCATTTTTTGCCGGGACGCATCGTCACGGCGGCTGGATTTATTACGCCGAAGTGAATGACCGCGCCAAGGCCTTTTTTATCTCCCATGCCCACATCCGTCCGAAGCCGGAGTCAGAAACCCCCGGGAAATATGGATATCCCGGGTCTACGCCCGAGATATCCGCCGATGGTTCGCACCACGGCGTGCTGTGGCTGATGAACCGGAACGGCAATCGACTGGTGGCGTATCGGGCAGATGATCTGCATCGAGTATTGTTTGACAGCAACAGCGGAACGGGCCGCAACGGCTTGAGCAATAAACTCGTAGGCCGGGAAATTGATATGAATTCCACACCGACCGTCGCGGATGGACGGGTGTATGTCAGCACGACCGACGCACTGAACTGTTACGGCCTGTTGCACCGATGAGCACAGCGGTTACTTTCCGCCGATCGGGATAATCTTCCATTCTTGCAGGTCACCCGGGGCGATGCGCAATAGCGCCCGGAGGTTTAATCCCATCTGCGAGGCGCCGATCCGGCGACCGTTGCGGGCATTGATGATTTCATATCGTCCATGCGTGAATCCCATCGCGGCAAGGTGGATGGTGATCGTCCCGTGCCAGGGGTGCGATCGCCACCATGGGGCAAGAGACACCCAGATCGTGCGATGACGTTTATCTACCATGGGGACGGCCTCGAGTCCGTTGTAGGCCGGCGTCAGGCTAACAAATGGATGAACGTATCGAAGCAGCTCCGCAGGATTCCGCAGAACATGTCCGCCATGTTGCTGATACGCCTTAAGTATGCGGCTGTGGCGTGCGTCCATCGGGTATACGGCTTTGAAATGGCTCAGGTGAACAACCCCGGCGTGAATTTCGCGGTCTGTGACGACCGTAAAGGCGATGTGCCATTTTCTCCAGATGGAGGCGACCCGATTGGAAAGCCCCGTCAATATCGCTGGATGCCGGAAGACCGGATGATAGGAAATGTACACCGCAACCGGTTGCGCGGGGTACCGGCCACGCATCGCGGCAAGCAGCGGCAGCGCGTGAACATACGGCGGGAAGCCGATGTCAAATTCCCTTCCGCCGTGGTAAAGGAAAAAATCCATTCCGGCGGCTTGCCTGCCTTCAAAACCATAATGCCCGAGAAACTGTGCGATTTCCGCTTTCAACCCCGGATGGGGGGTCCATTCCTCAAAGAGCGGCACCCGATATGCCCGCGCCAGACTCGCAAAAAGCAGCATGAGACCGGTATGATCGGCGCAATCTTCGCATACCGTGACATGGTATCGGCGGGCCAACTGGAAAAACGTATCCGGAATATTAAATGCAACGCCGGCACCGGAATACCCGCCGCCCCAGTAATAATAGAGCGGGGCGCCGGTGAGCCGCCGCACCATCGCTGTCAGCTTACCGTAGGTTTCCTGTACGCTCCAGTTGCGGAAATGTTGATAAAGCGGAAACAGAATCTGGCCGGGAGCTTGGGCCGGAACATCATTGAATTTAACATAGTGGCAGCCGAATTTCCGATTGATTGCAGCGGGCGTTTTATAACGCATCCGCAGCCAATGATGGAACTCCCGCACATCGGCACGGGCGTAGCCGTTGACTTCATCGTGGCCCGGCGGCGGGCCCCACATATAATCCAGCCAGCCGAAATCGAGAAATGCGCCCCCGAATCCGGGATTACGGCGCAGATGCAGAATCGTTTTGCGAACAAATTGAAAGTAAGCTTGCCGGTAGTGCCGGCTCCACCAAACCGGCACACGCGACGGCGAGCCCGTCGAACCGACGTCGTAGCGATGAATCCACGGCGGCGGATTGCCTTGCCAGACGCTGTACCAGAAGATTGGAATCGCTTTTACATGTGCCCGGGCGGCGTTTCTGAGCGTGCGGTCCAGCGTTTGAAACTGAAATTTGCCCGGTTGCGGCTCGATCATTCCCCATTCCAGATTGATCTCCGCCCGCGTAATTCCGTCCGCCTTCAAATGTGAAAACGTTTTATATGACCAAACATCCGGGCGCCGATTTGCTGTCCAGACCACCGTGACGATAACAGTTTTCGGATGCAGCGTAAAAAGCGAGCTGTGGCGCGAGAGACGAAAATAGAGGTAATCCACACCCGGATGCGTGAGCAATTCGGCATGGGCACCGCCGATGATGACCCGGCGGTACTGACTGTCGATGGTATGACCACCGGCCGCGACCTGTCGGATGCCATCGCCGAAAATCACCTGCGCCGACGGTGCTGAGTGTTTCCCCAGCGAAATCTGCGCGGATATACCGGCGCGTGCCTTTCCGCCGCCGACCACAGAATCAGCGGTAACCATAACATCCCGGACGGCGATGCCGCCGGGTGCGACAATTCGAAAATCGGCACCCGCATTTTCCCGGCCGTTAAAAAGGATGTGGGAAAGATGGAAAATGCCCGTCTGCCATTGATCCGGCTTGTCATGGCTGTAGAAGACCTTCGGACTGCTTACATAGGCATTTGAACCGGAAATGTATTGCACGCCGATACCGGGGCGCGGCGACGGGGTGTAATTAAGCTGGACGGCGAAGAGCGGGCGATGGGGGATGGTTCCCATCGGGGGCCGGATCGGCCGGGCGAACCAAGTGAGTGCATGGAGTGTTACCATCGTGAAAATGCCCATCAAGGCGGCAGACTTGCCGAGGCGGAAAGGATTCCGCAGCGTGCGAACCATTATTTCAGGCTGTTTCATCCGCATGGCTGTCATCCTCTGCCGACGACATATATTCGATATTCACCAGCTTGGCATTAAATTTTTCCTGCAGCAATTTTACGGCAGGATGGGCATTAACCTCATCCCGTAATTCCGGACTGATCCGCAGCGTGGGCGGCGCATCGCCCGCCGCCGTGCCGCCGGAGGCTTTCGCCCGTGTCTCAGCGACCGCCTGCGATTCAAATTCAACGCGGACGGGCCTGCCGACGGTGATTTCCACGGCCTTTTCGATTTTTGCACGGACATGCTGCCCCTGCACAAAACTTTCCACTTTTTTATTAATCTGCAGGGTGACACCGCTGGAATCATTATTCCATCTCCAGCCCAGCAGGCTGCCGACGATAACTTCCGCAGATGAACCGCCGGATTCCCGCAGCGCCTCGATAAAGCGGGCCATTTCATCGCTCTCGGACGCTGGTTGCTGTTTCGGAGCGGTCGTTGCTGTAGCCGGTGTCGGGAGATCGGTGGTGGCCGTGAACGCGGACGTTGATGACAAGGCCACCGGCGGGGTTGCTGCGGGGCGTGCGGCGATCGGCTCCGCGGCACTTGCCACGGTTGAAGCAGCTTGTGGCGGCGGGACTGGGCTTGCCGCAGGGGCGGGAGCTGGCGCCGAAAGGGGTTTGAATTTCGGCTGGGCGGCCGGCGTTCCGGATGCAGGACCGGGCGTTATGTCATTTTTTTTTTCGCCGCCCTCGCCAGCACCTCCACCGGCGGGTAATTCCTTGAGCCACTGACGGATAGGGGCAAATTCTGAAGCCATCGAAAACCGCACCACCAGCGCGTCGAGCAGCGGACGGGGCATCGTGGAACTGCGCAGTTGGCGTGCGGTGTGATCGCATATCGCAATATGATGGGCGGCTAACTGCGGCGGGAACTGCGGTACGAGCGTCGCGAGTTGTCGGCGGGATTCGGCCGTTACATCCACAAGCTGCGTGTCACTGCCACATACGCCCATCACCATCAAGTGCCGGAAAATGCCGGTAAGTTCATTGACCATATATTCAGGCGACATACCCGACGCAAGCAGTTTATCGCATTGAGCCAGTGCCGCAGCGGCATCGCCATTAAGCATGGATCGTACCCAATTGCACATGTCCGCCAGGGGTGGAGCGCCGATGAGCTCGTTGAGCAGGGATTCGGTAATCTCCCCGGCACCCAGCGAGAGAACCCGGTCCAGCAGTGAAAGCGCATCGCGCATCGACCCGGCGGCCAAAACGGCAATCCGATGCAGTGCGGCATCCTGTGCAGAGGCCTTTTCATCGCGGCAGATGGCCGCCAGATGCGCCGCGATCACATCGGTGGGGATATTCTTGAAATCATATCGCTGGCAGCGACTCAGAATCGTTGCCGGTACACGGTGGATATCTGTAGTGGCGAAAATGAATTTGACGTGCGGCGGCGGCTCTTCGAGCGTTTTAAGCAGGGCGTTGAAGGCCTGCGTGGTGAGCATATGCACTTCGTCGATGATGTAGATTTTGTATCTGGAGCGCGTCGGTGAAACGCCCGCATTCTGACGCAATTCTCTTATCTGATCGACGCCGTTATTCGACGCGCCGTCGATTTCAATCACGTCGATATCTTCGCCTACGGCAATGGCTTTGCACGATGCGCATCGGCCGCACGGCTCTCCGTTCTTGGCATCCGGACAATTGATCGCTTTGGCGAGGATGCGGGCGGCGGAGGTTTTGCCCACCCCGCGCGTGCCCGTAAATATGAAAGCGTGGGCGATGCGACCGGAGGTTACCGCATTGCGGAGGGTTTGGGCGATGGGTTCCTGCCCGAGCAACTGGGAAAAATCCTGCGAGCGGTACCGTCGCGCCAGAACTGTATAGGGCTGCACCATGGCGATACTATAAACGATGCGTGCCGGAATTTCGCTCTCAGCGGCGGAGTCCGGTTTTCGCTGCCGGTATCCGCCCCGGTCCGTCGCATTCGCATAGGCTTACACAATTTTGCCCCGTCGGTTTCCTGCCGTCGAAGAGAAGTTCATCGATACCGGGCAGGGATGAAAGGGGTCAGATGCGGGCGCCGGGCTCTCCGGAGTTGCCCTAGAGCACCTCCACCGCGCGCGGAAAGCTCCCCAGCAGGAACATCTGCAGGCAATGCCCTTTCGCCTGAGAAATCGCCTTGGCAACCGGCTCATCCGTATGATGGCCGTTAAAATCAACGAAAAAGTAGTACTCAAACGGACCCGAGCGGCTCGGCCGGGTGGCGATGTTCGTCAGGTTGATTCCGTACTGCCGGAACGCATCAAGTGCATCGACCAGTGCCCCGCTTTTATGAGATGTCGTGAAGATGATCGACGTCTTATCATCGCCGGTACGCTTGGCGGGCTGACGGCCGACCACCAGAAACCGCGTAACGTTATCGGCATTGTCTTCGATATTGGCAAAGAGCACCTTGAGGTTGTAGAGCTCCGCCGCCAGGGCCGAGCCGATCGCCGCCGCGTGCGGCTCGCTCTGCGCCATCTCCGCCGCCTTGCTGCTGGAACCCACCGCCACCCGCGGTATTTCAGGCAGCGTTTCCGCCAGCCAGCGGCGGCACTGATTAAGCACCTCCGGCTTGCTGTAAATCACCTTGATCTGCGATGCCTCGCACTGCGCCAGCAGATGATGATGAATGGAGATCAGCGTCTCGGCGACGATGGTGACCGAGCGATGCTCCACAAACGCATCCATCGTCTCCACGATCCCGCCGATGGTGGAATTTTCAATCGGCACCAGTCCCAGATCCGCGTGGTGATGGGCAATTTCATCGAATACGCCGTTGATATCCGCCACCGATACATGTTCCACCGAGGAGCCGAACTTTTTTACCGATGCAAGATGCGAAAAACTCCCCTTGGGCCCCAGAAAGGCGATACGAAGGGGTTTTTCCAGAGCAAAACTGCCCGACATCAATTCGCGATAGATCGCCTCGATGCAACTGTCGGGCAGCGGGCCGCCCGATTCGCGATTCGCGCGGCGGACGCGCTCCAGAACAATTTTCTCCCGGTCGGGGGCGTAGATGGGGGCATTGGAATTCTGTTTGACCTTGCCGATCTCCACCACGATTCGCGCCCGTTGATTCAAAATCGCCACGATCTGATGATCCAGTTGATCGATCTGCTCCCGCAGGGGCGTCAGCGGGTCACTGCCGGACTCTTGATGTCTCTTTTCCATGCAGAGAATCGTAATGCTGCCTGGGCATGGCGGCAAATGTATTTGCCCGGCGCGAATTTTTATGTTAAGGATGATTGGACTGGGCCGGATCGGGCGGCATAATATTGACACACCTGAGCGGAGGCAGATTTGCAGCATTTCACCTTTACACAATCCTCGGAATCACGGGCAACCCATGGGCGTCTGCTGACGGCAGGTGCCTTTGGCGCGGGAATCATCTTCCCCGTCGCGCCGGCGTTACTCATCGCTTACCGATCATCCGATGGATGGGTACGGCAACAAGCCACGGTGGCTGCCGGTTACCAAGCCATGGTCGCCGTGGCAGCTGTGGCGGGCGCCGCGGCTTTGCGTGTGGGTGTTTCCGTAGCTGTGTTCCATCGGCTCGTGCGTCATCCCGGCCTCCAGACGCTTTTGAGCCAAACGCTCGCTGCCGGTGCACGATCTCCACTGGGACTGACGCTGATCCTGACCGGCGGGCTCCTGATAGGCCTCTCCGTCGTCGGCTGGTGGGCGGGAAATATACTTGCCGCCGTGGGGGCGCTTCGAGGCGATTCGCTCGGCTGGCCGCGGGTCAAACGCCGTCGTCGGAGAGCCGCGTGAACGCTCGTCGCTGGTTCTCTTCTGCGGCAGCGATGCTGATATTCCTGACAGCGGCGGCCGTGATTCTTCTGCCGGGACTCCGCGGCCCAGGTTACATCCTCGGCAACCATACGCCCGATGTCCTGAGTTTCATCTGGTATCTGGCGTGGTGGCCGCACGCCATCGGCCACGGCCAGAATCCCCTGTTTACGCGTGCCATCTGGTGGCCGACGGGGGTGAACTTATTCTGGACGACCAGCATCCCGACCGTAGCGCTGCTGCTATCACCCGTCACCATGGCGCTGGGACCGATTGCAGCCTATAACTTCGCAGTGCTGTTTGCGCCAGTGCTTCTCGCATGGGGAACGTACGAACTTTGCCGGGAACTCCATGGCACTTTCTGGCCCGCGATATTCGGCGGCGCGGTGGTGGGATTTTCCAGCTATGAATTCCGCCAATTATTAAATCACCTGCACTGCTGCCTTCTTTTTCCGATCCCGCTGCTGGCGCTGGCGGCGGTGCGGCGATTTCACCTTAAGTTCTCACGGTGGATATACATTCCGCTGAGTACCCTGCTCTGGCTGCTGCTTTTTGGAGTATCGACTGAATTTTGCGCCACGGCCGTGATGTTGGGCGCGGTTTTTGTGGCCGTGATGATTCTGGTGGAAAGTCATCCGCAGACTCGCAGAGCCCTTTTGATCCTCGCCGGGGAAAGCGCCGCCGGGCTGCTCTCAGCCGTGGTGGCCGTTCTGGTCATCGCGGGGCCCTATCTGTGGAAGGGATACGCGGGAGGAAAACTCTGGAGCGCCGGCGTCTACAGCGTTGATCCGCTGAATCTCATCATTCCAACTTACACCACTTGGCTGGGAAGCGGTCTTCTCGCACCGCTGTGGCACCTGTTTGCGGGCGGCCACTCCGATGCCGAACAGGGCGGCTATCTGGGTGTGCCGCTTATCGCCCTGGCCGTGGTCGCATGGCGTGACACCCCCGTTCCCGCCATGTGGAACGGCCTGAAAATCACACTGGTGGTCGCGTTTGTGCTTGCCCTGGGGCCTCAGCTCCACACGCTGAACCAGAAACTTCCTTTGCCGTTGCCCTGGCTCATCGCCAGCCATGTCCCGCTGATTCAAAAAGCGCTCCCCGGCCGGCTGATGTTTTATGTCGATCTGATGCTGGCCATCCTGATTTCCGGCTGGCTCTCCCGGAGCAATAAACCCCGCGGTCGAAAACTTGCCGCTGCGTTCATTGCCATTGTATTTCTATTACCCAATACCGCAGGCGGATACTGGTCAACCCACTTCAGTACGCCGCGTGCCTTTACCCGCGTGCCGGACGACGTCACGCCCGATCCGCATGGTGTGCTGATTTTTCCTTTCGGTTACCGCGGATGGAGCATGCTCTGGCAGGTTCAATCGCATTTCGCCTTTTCCATGGTCGATGGTTACACCGGCATCGTGCCGGGAGATTATTCCAAAAGTCCGTTGGTGCAGATGTGGCTTTCCCATGGGCCCTTGGGCACGAATTACGCCTCGCAACTTACGGAGTTTCTGCAGCATCGGCATATCCGTACCGTCATTGCCGTCACCCCGCTCAACGCGCGGGAAAAGCAGATTCTCGCCCCGCTGGGGGCGCCCCGTTTGACCATCGGCCGCACTGAGATATTCGGCCACGTTCCGCGATGGATACGGGCGGAAAAACTCCTAAAACTCGCGCAGTCCACAAAACCCAACCGCCGATGATCCCCAACGACAAAATTATTTTCACCGCCGCTTGAACTGCTTTTCAAGCTGGGCAAAACTGAGCCGAACCGTGGTGGGCCGCCCATGCGGGCAATTGCTTGAACGCTCAATCTCGTGGCGACGGATCAGCAGGGCATCGATCTCCGTCGCTGAAAGCGGATCGCCCGCCTTGATCGCCGCCTTGCACGACGCCATATCCAGAATCTCATGAAGCAGGGCTTCATCGCCGATGTTGCAATCCGCCTCATCGAGATAATCCAGCAGCAATCGAATGAAAGCACCGGCATCGAGCCGCGCCAAAAGTGGTGGCAGTCCCTGCACGGCCACGCTCTGAGCATCAAAGCGGTTGATTTCAATGCCAAGTTTTTCCAATGTCGGCCGAACTCGCTCCAGATTCCCCGCCTGCCGCTCATTCACCTCCACCATCACCGGCAAAAGCAGGCGCTGCGACTCCAGTGGCCCCTTGCGGACACGCGAGAGCAATTCCTCATAGAGAATTCGCTCGTGGAGCGCATGCTGATCAATAAGCACAATCCCCTGATCGTCCTCAGCCAGGATATACCGATTGTGGAGTTGAATACATTTAATATTCAGCACGGGCGCTACGATCGGCGGCATCGGTTCGCGACCGGTAAGTTCCTCCTCGGCCGATGGCGCCGGCAGGGTGACCGGTGGGAGCGAAGCGTCGGTCGATGGCGCAGTTGCCGGAACGATTGACGGCGGCTCACCAATCCCCCGAAGCGGCAGGGCAGGTTGCGGCTGGATCGGCGGTTGGCGGAAAAATTCAGCGAGCACCTGCCGCGTTTCATCCAGACTGCTCTTCCGCGCCGCCGCCGGTGTGCGGGCAGGCGGGGCGGGCGCAGAGGCTGAATCCGGTTTCAGTGATGCCGGAGGGGTCAGGTCGGTCTGCAGCAATTTCTGCCGCAGTGCCCCGAGCACCATGCGAAATGGAATATTCGCATCGCGGAAACGCACCTCCGTCTTCTGCGGATGGACATTGACATCAAATGCCGCCGGGTCCATTTCCACATACAAAATGGCCACCGGGTGCTGGTGCGGATCAATCAGGCCGCGATACGCCTCTTTCATCGCATGAAGCATGCTGCGGTCGCGGATATACCGGCCGTTAAGGAAAATGAATTGATGCCGATTGGTGCCGCGGGCTGTCTCCGGCACACCGATGAAACCGGTTATCCGGGCGGTAGCGTCTTCGTGGTGGATTGGCAGCAGGCGGCCACGCAAATCCTTGTCGATGGCGGCGGCAATGCGCTCTGCGGTATCTGAAACGGCCGGCAGTTCAAGAACTTTACGCCCGTTATGTTCCAACGTAAAAGCGATATCCGGTTGCGCCAAGGCAGACCGCAGCACCATATCGTGAATATGGCCGAATTCGGTCGCATCGCTGCGTAAAAATTTACGCCGGGCCGGCACACAATAAAAAAGGTCCTGCACTTCAATGGTCGTACCAACCGCCGCAGCGCACGGAATCGGCTCGCCGATGACACTTTCGCTCGCATCGAGCCGAATGCCGCCAGCATCGGTCGGGCGACGGGTAATCAGGGTGGCATGGCTTACGCCCGCCACCGATGCCAGCGCCTCGCCGCGAAACCCGAGCGTTTGAATACTGAATAGATCATCCACATCCCGGATTTTGCTCGTGGCATGGCGTGCAAAGGCAAGACGAGCATCCTCCTCGGACATTCCGCATCCGTTGTCGGTCACACGCATCAGCGTGCGTCCGCCGTCCTGAACCACCACGGCGATGCGTGTCGCGTCGGCGTCGATGGAATTTTCAACGAGTTCCTTGATAACGCTCGCGGGGCGTTCCACCACTTCACCCGCCGCAATTTTATTGATGAGCGAATCGGGCAGGACGGCAATCGCCGGACGGGAAGCGGGATCAGAAAGCTGCACGTTCATACCCGTACAAAATACCGCATTCAAAGGCTCTTTGCATCATGCGGTTTTATCCGGATTCTGCACCCGTAGACCGTGCAGGCGGCACCGATAACAGAGGGATGATCGGCGGGATGCTCATGCAGCATTAGCAATAGGGGTCGATATGGCGCAGATTTTTCAGTACATTACAGCCATGAATAATCCGCTGTCGGATACTCGATCTACCTCCGCTTACGCCTCTTCCGAGTCGGCCGGGGGAGCTGCGCGGGGCTTGCTCTCCTATACCCATATCGTGCGCGATACCCTGCTGAGCCCGCGACGCTGGCTGGAGAGCTGGTACGGGGCGTACGCCATCCTTGGAGCCGTATCCTCCGGCATCATCCCCATCACGCTCCCCCTGATGATGTCAAAATTGACCGGCGAACTGAGCACCGTCGGCTTTGTGATGGGTGCGTTTAATCTCGGCGCCATCACTTCACCCCTCTGGGGCAATATCGCCGACCGAACCAAGAAATTTCGCCTCATCTTCTTCACCGGGCTCGCGGTGGAAGCCATGGGCCTCGCTCTCTTTCCACTGGTGCACGGCCTGCTCGCCTGGTTTCTGATCGCACTCGCCATGGGCACCAGCACAGCCGCCGTTTCCACCTGTGCCACCTTGATGGTGGTGGAATTTCATCCCGCCGATGAATGGACGCCGCGCATCGGCTGGCTGCAAACGTTTAACGGCGCCGGGCAATCCATCGGCTTGCTGCTGGCCGGCATTCTGGTTGCCGCCGGCTACCGCACCGCGCTGTGGACCGGGGCGGCCATGCTGGTACCGGCCATCGGCCTCGGCATCTGGGGACTCCGCCGATCGGTGTTGCGTCACGCCACGGATCCCACCATCACCCTGCGGTGGATTCGATCGCACGCCGATCTGACTCCGATCGGTCGATTCGCCCGCGTTGAATTGCTGGGCGGTGGCGTACTGAGACATTTTTCCATCATCAACATCCGTGGGCTGAAAAATATCGGCGGCCTGCTGCCGACGCGTTTCGGCCGATTCATCGCTTCGATCTTCATCTTCTTTTTCGGCATCGCGGGTTTCTTTGCCTATTTTCCGATATTTCTGAAAACCACATTTCATATTGATCCTTCCATCACATCGGTCGCCTATGCCGTCACCGCAGGTGTCGGTGTGGCCCTTTATGCTCTGGCGGGAAAGTGGAGCGGCAAATTGGGTGCGGGCAGGGTCTATTTTCTCGCCCGTGTGTTTCGGCTCCTCGCCTTTACACTCATGCTTGCGGCAATACTCGTGCACAATCGACTTGCCACCGGGCTTTTAGCCTTCGGCAGCTTTTCCATGGTGATTCTGGCGTGGCCGGTGATCAGTGTTTCGGCCACCGAACTTACATCAGAACTCAGCCCGATTAGCCAGGGAATGGCGCAGGGGCTTTACAATGCCGCCAACGCAGTCGGCACGGTGCTGGGGACCTATCTGGCCGGTGCGATGGTGGGAATGATGGGCTTTAAGTCGCTGCCGATTCTGGCGGTGGCGGGGATTCTGCTTTCAATACTGATTGACGGACTCCCGCGGAAAAAGCCGTTGTCGGCGGATGCACCCGGTGCGGCGCCGTCCGCCGACAGTCAACCGACCTCGGCCTGATGTGACCGCGGCGGGGCCGCCACCACCGTCCGGCGGAAACGCAAATCCTTTGGTAAACTACGCGGCGGTTGTTTACGGAGCGTCAATGCCCTACGCAAAGCGTCAAATTCTGGTGACTTCAGCCCTTCCTTATGCGAATGGCTCGATCCATATCGGCCACCTGGTCGAGTACATTCAGACGGACATATGGGTTCGGTTTCAGCGGTTACGCGGACACAACGTAACGTATGTCTGCGGCGACGATGCCCATGGTACGCCCGTCATGCTGCGTGCCCGCAGCCTGAACCTGGCGCCCGAGGCGTTCATTGAAAAAATGAACCAGGAACACCTCGCGGACTTTACGCGATTCGGCATTGCTTTTGATCGATATTACTCCACGCATTCCCCCGAAAATGCCCGGCTCTGCCGCGATATTTACACCAAGCTGGCCGCCGGCGGGCATGTCGTATGGCGGGAGGTTGAGCAGTTTTACGACCCGGTCGAGCATATTTTTCTGCCCGACCGTTTCATCCGCGGCCTGTGTCCCAATTGCCGTGCCGCCGATCAATATGGCGATTCGTGCGAGGTGTGCGGCAAACATTATTCGCCGGTGGACCTCATCGAACCGCGCAGTGCGGTCAGCGGGGCAACACCCATCCGAAAACAGTCGCGACATCTTTTTCTGCGGCTGGAAAATTTTCGCTCATCGCTTGAAAAACTTCTTCGCGGCGGAATGGTGGATACCTCCATCGCCAACAAACTTGATGAGTGGTTCGGCGGCGAGCTTAAAGACTGGGATATCTCACGCGACGCCCCCTTCTTCGGCTTTGAAATTCACGGCGAAAGCGGAAAATATTTCTACAACTGGCTTGATGCCCCCATCGGATATATCGCGTCGCTGGCCCATCTGCTCGGCGGCGTAGAACAGGCGGAGGAGTTCTGGGCTCAGCCCGAACTGGAAATTCATCATTTCATCGGCAAAGACATCGTCTATTTTCACGCACTGTTCTGGCCTGCCATTCTGATGGGCAGTGGTCACCGGCTGGCGACGCGCCTCTCGGTTCACGGGCATCTCACCGTCAACGGTGAAAAAATGTCCAAGAGTCGCGGCACCTTCATCAGCGCCGAGCAATACGCCCGACATCTGGACCCGCAGTGGCTGCGATATTATTTCGCGACGCGGCTCGGGCCGTCGCCGGCGGACCTGGATTTGAACTTCACCGATTTTGCCGCCCGGGTGAACAGCGAACTGGTGGGAAAAATTGTCAATCTGATGAGCCGTGTCGCCCCGATGCTTTCACGCCTGCTCGAAGGGCAGACCGGTGTGATCACGCAGGATGCGCTGGGGCTGCTGGACGCCTTCCGGAGAGCCCAGGATGAAATGGTGGACGCCTATGAGGGGCGGCACTTTGCAGCGGTTACCCGCACCGCCTGCGCACTGGCGGACAAGGCCAACAAATTTGTGGAAGATAACGCCCCCTGGGCGCTGGTGAAGCGAGACCCGGAAGCGGCCCGTGGCGTACTCACGGCCGCCCTCGAATGCAGCCGCATATTGGCGATTTACCTCAAGCCGATTGTGCCGACCATCAGTGCCAAGATTGAAACGTGCCTGCGGACGGGCGAACTGAAATGGAGCGATATTGAATCTTCCATGGCGCCCACCCGCATTTTACCTTTTGAACATCTCGTAAACCGTCTGGATGAAAGGAATATCCAAGTCATGCTGGAAGAAACTCAGGCAGCGCCGAGCGCCACGGATAAAAAATCGACCGCGGAAGGCAAAAATCCCATCTCGCCCCCGGCTGGTGTTGCAACATCGGTACCCGGCTCGCCGCCGCAGGCAACGGACGTTGAACCCCTGGCGGCAACCTGCACGATTGATCAATTTGCTGCGGTTGATCTGCGTGTGGGTAAAATTCTCACCGCCGAGGCGGTGACGGAAAGCGATAAACTTATGCGTCTGGAACTGGATGTCGGTCCGCTGGGGAAACGGTCGATTCTGGCGGGAATAAAAAAGGCGTACACGCCGGAACAACTTGTGGGGCGGCTGGTGATATTCTGTGCTAATCTGGCCCCACGAAAGATGAAGTTTGGTGTCAGTGAAGGGATGATTCTGGCGGCCGGTGCCGGTGGTGCCAATGTTTTTGTTCTGGGAGTCGACAGCGGCGCCAAACCTGGGGATCGGGTGCACTGATTCATCGCGGCAACGGGAGGAAATGTCTGCTGCAGCGATGAGGAATTGGACGATACCGCGGACTAATGCCGGATTTCCGGTGCAAGGATGATTCGATTTGGGTATTCCATGTGCCATAGTGGGAATTGACATCAACGCCTCGCAATGGGTGGATGCCATATCCATGGCGGTTAAGGGAGGGGTGATTGATCTGGTTGCAACGGGGCAGCCATTTCTCAATCAGGCCCGCGAGACGGGCACCATTTTCGACGTCCCCTTCTATGCCGATCTGCGAAGGATGTTGCTGGAAACTTCTCCGCGCATTGTGATTGTGGACCGATCGGCCCGCATTTCTCTGGACTTCATTGAGGCATTGCTCAGTCAGGGCATCGGCGTTTTCTGCATCGGCCCGCCGGTTACGAGTCTGACCGAAGCGCATCGCATTGCCCATATTCTTGAACCGACCACGCATCTGCTCTATGTGTGGCCGAAGATGACACAATCCTGGGCCATGCGGCAATCCATGCAGTCCAATAATTTGCTGAAAGGGCCCAAATTTATCTCGGCCGCTTTTCACGCGCCGGGACTGATGATGGGCCGGAAAAGCATCTCCACGGAGTGTTTCGTGCGTAATCTGCTGGTTCCGGCGTGGGATGCCATGCACACGCTTCTGGATATCGCCGGGGCCCCCAGCGGACTTTTTGGTTCTCTGGTGGGAACGCCGGGTGATCGCGACAGTTTTGCCGCGATTTCCGGGCACGCCGCCGGCATCGCCCGATTTCTTAATTCCGCCACCGCGAGCTTTACCGTTTCCGATCGGGACCCGCGATGGAAGCGCGACCTGATGGTGGTATCTGAAGACGGGACATGGGTGGCAACGGATTTTTCCTATCACTTTTTTGATAATACCGGCAAATCAATTGAAGAGGATTCCATCTCGCCGGTACCGATCGAGCGGATGATCACCGATGAATTGGAGCTTTTCTGCCAGCATTTTTCCGCACCGCCGTCGCCGAGCCGCGGCTGGCCGCACCTGCTGACTGAAACCGCATCGATGCTAACGGCCATGCTGCTTTCACAGCGCACCGGCATGGCGGAATCGCCGCTGCATCTGCGATCGCTGGCATCCTGAGCTTTGCACGCACGTGGCCACACCGAAACTGAAATGCGTATAATCAAATTGTGATGGTTTGACTGCGGAAAGACCCCCCACAGTTTTGGAGATAGATTGGCCAATGGTAACGATCAGGTCCCGCTGAATCCCGGTGATCCGGGTGAAGGGGAACTGCGGCTACGCTCCGAAGCCGAGAAAATAAAGTCGACCCGGGAGCAGCGGCTTCGATTGTTGCTGCTGATTCTCTTCCGCAGCACGCGCGCCGCGGCCGGGGGGATGATCATGGTCGCATTGCCATATCTGGTGTTGCGTGATCTGCACGCCGGATCGCTGGCGCTGGCGGTGCTTTACGTGGTGGGCGTTCTGTCGACGGCGGTGCTCGCTATCGGCGTCGGCCATCTGGCCGATCGATGGGATTACCGCGGTGCACTGCTGCTCACCGGACTCATGGTGCCGATCAGTGCGTGGATGGTGTATGCCGCCCCAAACTTCTGGATGCTCGTCGCGGCGTCAATCGTCGGGGGATTTTCAGCGACGGGCTCGCTGATCGGCGGCGGGGTGGGTGGTGCGGCCCAGAGCGTACAGAGCGCCGTGGTGGCCCGGATATCCACTCCTGATAACCGCACCAAGTATTATTCCGTGCTGGCATTTCTCAGCGGCATTTCAGGGGCTGTCGGTGCCCTGTTGGTGCATTTTTTCACGGAACGGCAGGCATTTCTGGTGGCGGCAATCCTTTCACTGGTCGGCTGCATCCCGCTGCTTTTCCTGCACCTGCCGCACTATGAACCGGCCAAAAAAGTAGCCCGGGCAGGCTCGGTCCGCGCCATCCGGCAGTTCGGCATCACGGGAATGCTCAATGGTTTCAGCCAGGGGCTCATTACGCCATTTTTAATACCCTTTTTTGTGCTGGTTTATCATGTATCGCGGGCTCATATGTCGGTGTTTGCCGCTCTGGCCAGTACGACCGCGTCCATCAGCCTGCTGGCGGCGCCGGTACTGGAAAAGCGATTCGGATTTGTCCGCAGTATCACCTTTACGCGGGCGCTGGGCCTGATCCTGCTGATTATCATGGCCGTTTGGCATAATCTGGCACTGGGTTTGGCGATTTACCTGATTTATCCCGCGCTTCGGATTGCCGCCTTACCGGCGCAGCAATCGGCACTTATTGAGCGGGTAGAGCACGGCAGCATGGGCCGTGCACTGGCGGTGAACCAGGTGGCCAGATTATCCGCATCATCGGCGGCCTCGATGTGCACTGGGTACTTCTTTGACATCTCCGCCATTGAACTTCCGTTCTTCATCTATGGGTTCGTGATGGCTGCGAACATCGTTCTTTACTACCGCTTTTTCGGACACGACGGGAAAAAGAATGCTGCGCAGGCAGGTGCGGTCGCACCGGATCCGGCCGCCGCTATCAGCGAAGCTGCCGCCAAAACACAATAACCCACCGAATAAGGGCCGCGATTATAATCCGCCCCATCATGACCGCCGAGGAATCCTTCTCACCGCTGTTTTCACCCGAACCGCCTCAGGAAGCGATTGGCAAGGTGGCGGTAAATCGTGCGATTGATCATCTGCTGACCTACCGGATTGCCTCGCACTGGATGCCGCTGGCAAAAGTGGGTTGCCGGGTACGGGTTCCGCTGGGGCGCGGCAATCAGCTTGTTGATGGCGTGCTGCTGGAATTTATTGATGCAGCAGATAGTGCCGATGCGATCAAGCGTCGCGGATGGAAAATAAAGCCCGTTGCCGAGATTGACGACCGGGTTGCGCCTATTCCCGCGGAACTGATCGACCTGGCCCGATGGACCAGCCAATATTATCTCTGCCCGCTCGGGCTGGTGCTCTCGTCCATGGTTCCGGCGGCGGCGAAGCGTCAGGTTGCCGTTCCGACACGCGAGATGCTCTGCATCGCGCCCGACGCGGAGATAAAACTTCAAGCTCCCGGCCTGAGCCGACAGGCGAAAGCCGCGTTCGACCGATTGCGTTCGGTTCTTCGGGCGGCCGGCGAAGATTACGGCGAACTTAAAACCGTGATGGTCGCAGCCGGTATGTCGCGCCTGATTCTGCGCCGCCTGCTGACCCACGGCGTGGTCATGCGAAAAAAAATCCGACTTACGCCCGACCCCGCCGGCAACGATCCGGCTGCAACCTCCATTAAACGGCGGCCATCTGATACGTTTGAACTCACAGGCGATCAGCGAGCGGCATGGGAAGAGATTCACCCCCTGCTGGAGCGGGATGAGTTTGCGGTTCGCTTGCTGTATGGCGTTACGGGATCGGGCAAGACCGAACTGTATTTGAGAGCTCTGGAGCGGGTCATTGCACGCGGCAGGCGGGGGATCGTCCTGATACCGGATATCTCCCTGACCACGCATATGGTCGACCGGTTTATCCAACGGTTTGAAAAGGTTGTGGTCCTGCACAGCGGCATGAGTGAATCGACCCGCCACCAGCATTGGCAGGCTGCCGCCGGCGGCTGGGCGGATGTGGTGATCGGCACCCGCTCGGCCATATTCGCACCGGTGCCCGACTGTGGGCTGATTGTTGTTGATGAGGAGCATGATACTGGCTTCAAACAGGATAATGCACCCCGCTATCACGCGAGAGATGTCGCCATCCGGCGGGCTCAGCTTGCAGGGATTCCCATTCTGCTCGGCTCGGCGACCCCATCGCTGGAATCGTGGCATAACAGCGAGACCCTCCCGCATTTCACGCGGATTGAACTTCTTCACCGCCCGGCGTCCGTCGAACTCCCGGAGGTGATTCTGGTGGACATGCACGCCGAACGCCGAAAGCGAAAGGGCATTCACGCGCTGTCGATGCGGCTGGAGGCGGAACTTCAGACGGTGATCCATCGCGGCCGACAGGCGATATTATTATTAAATCGCCGCGGCTGGGCGCATTTTATGGGGTGCTCACGCTGCGAATGGAGTCTGAACTGTGAACATTGTGATGCCCATATGGTGGTGCACCATCATCGCGGCTCGGCAGCCGGGGCGGGCAGGTATGTACAATGCCATTACTGTCTGACCAGCCGGATTCTGCCGACGCTCTGCCCCGCCTGCGGAGCAAAACTCATCGAACTCGGGCAGGGCACGCAGCGCGTGCAGGAGGAACTGGAGAAGCTTTTCAGCAGAGACATCATTATCCGGATGGACGGCGACAGCATGCGAAATCTGGACGATTATCGCCGGGCGCTGCGAGATTTTGAGCAGGGAACCACACGGATACTGCTCGGTACGCAGATGGTCGCTAAGGGGCTCGACTTTCCCGGTGTGGGCCTCGTGGGCGTGCTCGATGCGGACTCGGCGCAGAGTTCGCCCGACTTTCGGGCGGCCGAGCGCACATTTGATCTGATCTCTCAGGTGGCCGGCCGATGCGGACGAAGGGATGAAAAAGGGAGGGTGATTGTTCAAACATCTGACGTACGCTCGGCCGCCATTATTTACGCCTCGCGGCATGATTATCGCGGCTTTGTTGCCAGCGAACTGCCCCATCGAAAAGCATTCGGATACCCCCCATTCTGTCGGATGGCCCGGCTGGTTCTCTCTCACAAAGAACGCCCAGAGGCTACGGACATGGGCCGACGGCTGGCCGAGGTTCTGATACCTCTGGCCGAAAAAGAGGGATGCCGATGGCAGGGACCGCAGAACCCGCCGATGGAGTTTCAGGATGATTGGTTCCGGATAGAAATTATTCTTTTTGGCCCCACCGCATCGAACGTACAGCGAACACTGACCCATCTTCGGCGGGAGCCGATATTTCAGGAACTGAACCGACAACTGACGGTGGATGTGGATCCGGTAAATCTACGGTAAACCGTATGATCGTTACCACCAGGCATAAAAAAGCCCCGACGGATGACGTCGGGGCATGATTATTTTTCTCAACTGAGATAACAGTCCCGCGGCGTGCGACCGCGCGGCCGATCAATAATTTCGGCCGAACTGCTTACGCTCCCATTCTTTCTGAATGATGATGTGCGGCCGCACCAGAATCAGCAGAACTCCGGTATCGCGAACGAAGGATCGATTGGTAAAGAGACGATTGATAATCGGGATATCGGAGAGGACGGGTACACCGGCCTCAACCTCCGTTTCACCGACGAGGCGCTGGCCGCCAAGCAGCAGGGTACCACCATCCGGTACCGATACAGTCGCCGCCACCTGAGTAAGCTGAATGACCGGCAACTGTACAAAGCCGGGAGCTCCGCCCCCCGCCCCGGTATTTCCAGTGGTCTGCGTGGCCGTAATCTGCCCTGAAATATTAAACGTATTGAGTGCGATCAGGGTTGCCAGCGACGGTTGGATCGTCATCACCACATATCGATGGTCGGCGGAAACGGTGGGCTGCACTTCAAGCACCACACCGGTCGAAAGGGTGGCGATGCTCAGGTTGGTACCGATTCCGCTGGCGCCACCGACAATACTGCCTGTACCGGCGGTCTGGGTGAAGCTGGCAACGAAGTTCTGCTGCTGGGTAACCGTAATAAAGCCTTCCTGTCCATTGAACAGGGTTACGCGCGGCGCTGTGAGAATCGTACTGTGCTCCGACTGCTGCACGGCGTTGATAAGAAGACTCAGCTGATAGTTGGAGAGAATCCCGCCGGAAATGTTAAGCGCCGAGCCGGCGGAAGTGAAGCCGTGAGCGATGTTATTCCCAACCCCTGTCGCGATGGGAGCCGCGAGCGTCTCGGTATTGTTGCCCACCTGGAGCGGCGCAATCGAAGAGCCTCCAAAGAAAGGGTTACCCGTGCCGGGGTACCCGGGGATGGCGTTGGCGGCAGTAGTCCCAGAACCATTAAAGTTCAGGCCCCATGAGAATCCGAAATAATTGAGGAAATCGGTATCGACCACCAGGAATCGGGTGTCGATGGAGATTTCAATGGCCCGCGATTCACGCAATTTCTGAAGCAGCGCCGCGATTTTAGATTGATTGGTCGGCGTCTGGCTCACCACAAGCTGGCCGTTAAGTTCCCGGATCGAGCCGGTCCCGCCACCGGTAGCCGCCCAAGAATTCGGATCGACCGTTTTTTCGATCAAGCTGGTGATTTCCCGCACCATGGAGCTGCGACTCTTACCCTGTTGCTGCCCCATGCCGCCGGAATTGTTCTGCTGGAAGATGCTTCCCCCGCCACCGATGTTTCCAATGCCGCCTCCGCCCTGGCTGCTGACCTGCGACGTGCTGTTCTGTGTCGCACTGGAGAGATTAAAGGTCGGGGCATTGGTGAAATTGGGGGCCTGTACAAGCAGATCGGAGATATTGTAAAGCCTGATGACCATCTGATGAGCCAACTGGCTCTTGGTGGAAATGGTGATAACCCCCTGGTCGATGCTGTAGGCCAGTGGTGTACCTCCGCTTCCAGCAGCCTCCTGAAGGACCAATGACAGAATTTTTTCGAACGGTACGTTGGAAAGTTGCAAGCTGATGGGGGTCTGCTTCTGTACACCGGCGTTGGCCAAGGCATTCCAGTTGACCACAATGTTGGCGCCAGTCTCGCGCCGCAACAGATTCACCACATCGCTGAAAGGCTGCTGCTGAACGCTGATGCTTGGAACCGACTCCGCCAGGCGCTTGCGGACCTGTGTGTCCGCCGACGATTCCGAGGAAGTCTGTTCTGCCTTACGCATACGACTGAGTTCAGGCCAGTCACGCGGGTAGACCAGAAGATTATCGTAGGGAATGATATTTTCTTCGTCGGATAATTCCTGCTTCTGTGTCTGATACGATTTTTCATTGCGATAGTGATTATACTTATTATAGATGATTTGATTCTGCACCTGACGACGCATGAACCGTGCCGAGTAATTCAGCGGATCGATTGCCACGATCTGATTCAATGTATCCAGTGCCTGGGCGTACTGTAGCCGCTTGTAGTATGAAAGCGCCTGCTTCATCAGCTCGTTAATCTGCTGCCGCCGCTGGATCGCAATTTTGTGCTCAATTTCATATTGGCTGCGCTGAACGGCGAGATTCTGCCTGGCTTTTTGCTTTGCGGCCGCCTCTTCCTGCGCCGCCTGCACCAGCGCGATCTGCTGCGTGGCGCGGGATTTCATTGCCGCATAATCTGCCTGCGTGAAGAGCTGCTTACCCGCTTCAATGGTCGCCAAGGCGTCGTTGGCATGATCCAGAGATGCAACATATTTGCCTGCATTCATTTCGGCCGTGGAAAGCGCCAAGTCGTGATTGAACAATACTTCGGAGCGCTGGGCGGCAATAGCCTGACTGTAAAGTTCACTTTCCAGCAAGCCGGGCGACTGCCCCGCTGCCAGTTTCTCGGCATACTCCCATCCCATGCGGGCCGCCGAATTCTGAGGATCCAGAGCCAGCGCATCGTTGTAAAGGCCGATGGCCTGATGGTATTTGGCGGCGTGAACCATGTTATCTGCATCGACAACCAAAGCTGCAGAACGCTGTTGGTTGATTTGAGCTGCGGAAGGCATCGACGGTGTCGATACGACGGCGGCCGGGGTTTTTGCCACGGCAGGAGGCATTGCATTCATGGATGATCCTTGTTCATTTGTTTTTGAGACAACTGGAACTGGCGTGGGTGTGGCAATAGCCACCGCAGAACTACTTTGCCGCTGCGCCGCCTTTGCCGCTGCGGCAGCTTCAGCCGCTTTTTCGGCCTCTGCTTCTTTTGCTGCCTCAGCTGCTCTAGCCGCTGCGGCCGCTGCGGCCGCTTTTTCCTTTTGCACCATCATTTCGTGAGCCTGCTGCTCCCGCGCCATCTCCGCCACCAGGGCGGCTCTCTGGGCGGCGGCCGCCTTGGCCGCTGCAATCTCACGGGCCTTTTCTGTCCGGGCCTCAGCTGCAGCAAGTTCATTCTGCATCTTGATCTCAGCAGCGTGCTGCTCCGCTGCCGCTTTCTGGGCCGCCTCTTCAGCCGCCAATTTGCGAGCCTGTGCTTTCTGCTCCGCGACCATTTCACTGGTGCTGCTCGATGTTGTCGGTTGTTCCTTCGAGCTTGAAACAGAGCTTGAAACGGCGGGGGTTTTCTCAGTAACCGCCGTTTCCGGGGGAGTCGGGGTCTGGGTTTTAACACTGCTGCCGGATGCGGAAAGCTTGGAGACCGTCGGCGCCTTGGCGGCGACTACCTTTTCAGACGCCATCGATTCCTGCTCGACACGTTTTTGCGCGATCAGGTATTGATAGTGTGGAACATCCGAGGCCTGATTTCCAAGATCAACACCCGATACCTGTATCTGACGAAGGTCTTCGGTAGCGGCATTCAATTGCCCTGCCGCATAGGCGGCTTTGGCTTTGGCCAGCAGTGACTTCATTTCGCCGACCATCGATGCCTGTTTCGCCTGCGCGAGCGCCAAGTTATCTTTGGCTTCACGAACGAGCTCGGGTGAGGCACTCGGCGATGCAATGACCACTTGATACAAACTAACCGCATGGGCGAGATGCCCGTCGTCAAGCGAGGACTGGGCATTCTGAAAAATGGTATTGATGGTCGACTGATCGGCGATTCCGGCGTCGGCCTTCTGGAGCAGACCCACCAAGGCTGCGCGATCGGCGGTGGAGAGATCCGCAGGATTAATCGCCAGCAAAACTTTTTTGGCAGATGCAAATTCGCGCTGCGACAGAAGGGATTTACCACGATTGAGCAACGTCTGGGCAGGCGAGTCCTGCGTTGCGGCAACCGCATTGGAAATGATTGGAACACCGGCGGCAATCGCCGTGCTTGTGATCGCGAGAGATAATATCCTCGAGCGGGTCTGTTTCTTCAAGACACTACTCCTCATCACCTTGAACAACTTCTTCTTCGCCACATTCACCGATGCTCACAACGTACATCACCCGGCGAGCTGCGGTATTAACTCATCTTAAATCCCGACGCGTCATGCACGTCGGCACCGTTCATCCTGTACCGACCGACACCTTCCGCCGAGTCTCGACAGTCGCGTATCCTAAATGCCTCTCCACGGGCTTGCAACCGGTGCGGCAAAATCGTCGGAGATTGATCCATAAACCCAGCCCCTTATCAGGTCTCACGATCGACGCCGCCGGCGTCATTCTGCGTCAGTTTCCCTCCCCAGTCTGGTTGCCGGCTCCACTTTGCGTTGTCGGGCTCGGAGCTCCGGTTTCCATGGTCGCACGGATCAACTTCCGCTGCTGCGGGTCGGTCGCATCGACCTCCGAATTTCGAATATCCAGTTGGCCGTCGGGCGAAAGAACGACAACATTGATTGAACCGTTGGCGGCTGTCGAAGCGTCAACCAGTTGGTAGTGGGTATTGAAATTGATGACGGTCGGCACGAGATTGCCGGTCTTCGGGTCCACCATCGGAATCGACTGCTTATTTCCGATGGGCTGACCCGGGGAGACATATTCGCTGGTGACAGCCCAGACACCATGAACCCATTTGAATATTCTGAAATCGACCTGGTTATTGAATATCTGGCTGCTGATCAGATAGAAGTAGAGGTTCGCGCTCACACGCACACGCTTCGACGGAGCACTCCAGGGGCCGGTCAGAAAGGGGCGATCAACAATGGATGGCTCTGTGAGATGAAATCCGACTTTATAAACGGGATTAACCAATTCGACCCGCATTTCGTAGCGATAGGTTTCGCCGGGGGTAACACTCGTATCATAAAAACGCAGCGGGACATCCGCATTTTGAGTCGGCGCCGTTTCACCACCCAATCCATAGGGAGGCTGAATTCCATTAAAATTATTGAAAGGAGCAGGTACACCGGATGTGGCTGCCTGTTGCTTCAATATCGCCTGCTGTTGCGCGAGCGCCCGCCGCTGCGCTGCCTCCGCCTGCTGCTGCTGTTCCAGCATCCGGCGCTGCTGCTCCCGCAGCATACGCTCAAAATTGGCGGGATTTAAGCCTCCTTGGCCGCTGAACCCATTGGGAGGAATAAAACCGGGAGGACCGCCCGGCTCGCCACCCCCCTGCGGCTGGACCGGCGGAGTGTTCTGCGTCGGAGCCGGCACCGAGATTCGCTGATGTATTTCCTCAAGGGTATAAAACGCCGGATCGGTAATCTGCTGCTGTGCCGTGCTGATGGCGGACCGCGCCTCGATCCGACCGTTCGCCCCCAGTGACGACATGTCAACCGACGGGAGCGGCTGGAGATAGGTACCTTTGACATTCTGCCACGGTCCCCAGGAACCATCGGGCTGCAGGGTCTGTCGCCGCACCTGAACGCGGTAGAAGATCGCCGGCCGATAGGCCGCCGGCAGAGGTTCTTCGTTGTGCATCAACCCCACCCGACTGGCCATCGAATTAATCCATTTTTTCGTCGGAAAAATCGCGGCAAGTTTTACCCAAACCACATCTTTGGTTTTTGTGGACGATAACTCCGCAACTCCGCGCCCCTGCACTGCGGACGGCGACTGGAGTGCCGGAACCTGAGGTGCACGAAACACCATGCCGCGAATGCGCTGCATTCCTGTGGATTGAATCGTTGCGTTCATGGGAGCAAAACGGGCGGTGCTCATGGCCATAAGGCTGTGAGGCAGAGGATTTTCCTGCGACAACTGAAGCCGAACGACATAGTTTTCGCGATGAATGTGGTGAAATGAAATTTTTTCCGCCTGTTTGACCTGCTGCCAGAGTCGGTCAACACCTCGCGATATTTTCGATCCCACCTGCGAAGGAGCGACCAGCGGCCCTGTCCCATTATCCAAATGGACGGAATTGGGACTGCCGACAAAATTGTGGTACGCAATCCAACCCACAAATATAAGGCCGACGGCGAGCAATGCTTTCTCAACATGCCGTTCCGCAAATTCCATCGCTTTATTTTTCATTTCTACACGTCCTCTACGCGGCACCGCCCGCCCGGCGGCGCATCAGTCTATTTTCCAGACGCTGTAAGACCCAATTCCCGCAGATAATGCCGCGGCATTATTTTCCGGTTCCAACTGCTGAGAAAAATCACCTGCAGAAGGATATCCGCTCTCACCACCGGCGTCTTACCGTACACGTAACCGCTCGTGAGGGCCTGGATCGGATCAACCGTACGCAGACTCACATTGAGTACGGTGTAACCGATATTTTGACGATAAAGGGCATTGATAAAGGAATTAATGTCGGACGGTACGATATCGACACTCACGCGCATCATGGTTACCTGAAATTTTTTGTTGCTGGTCAGATGCGTAACCGGGGTTTCCGGCCCGGTATTTTTGCTGAAAGATGACGCCGTCATATTGGGCATCGGAGCAAACCCGGGTCGGCCACCCTGCATAAAGGGAGACGGAACATACTGTGGGTTGGACGCCGTTGAATGACCGGAGGAAAGAAATAAGCCACTATCCGGCACGGTTGCGGTGCCCAGATCAGCCGTTGATCCACGACTCGTTCCCTCGGCATTAGCGCCGATATAGATGTGAATCAGGCGCTTGATCGGCGATGTCGCTACATCCATACTTCCGGCATCAAGTTCATTAATCGCATTGACAACATCCTGCTGCAGCCAAGAGTCCACAACACCCTGGTAGACCACCGTCGAGTGGGGCAGCGGCTGCCCGCTTTTCAATCCGCTGCGCATCTGAAACGACTCTCTATCGGCATAAATGCGACAGTGGAGGGCGGTATCGTAAACCAGTTTCTGGGTTATCTGTTTGATCAGAGCAAGGCGTTGGCTGCGCGGAACCCCGCTTTGGCCGCCGCTGCCGTTTGAACTTGTGGTCTGCGGCAATGAAGCCTCAATGGCACGCAGCCGCTTTTGTACCTCACGGGCAATTGCACGCTTCGACGGCGGCGAGCCGGCATCCAGTTGCGTAAGCCATGAGTAGCTATTTGCTCCCCGCGGGGCAAAAAGACCCAAATAGGCGCGACGAAAATCTCCGCGGATAACCAGATTGCGGGGGATATGGGGGAGTATGTTTCCGCCGAGTCGATGATTGCCGAGGAGCGGCACTACCCGACTGCGCGTCAGATAAACCACCCGACCATGGGCGTTGAGGGCGGCGTAGAGGCGTTCAATATCCCGAACTTGGGACGCGAGATATTGCTGAACCGTTCTTTTTGCTTTGATGACTGCGGGGACGATCGGACCGTTGAATACCGGTTCTCCGGGGATATGGACGGTATTGGATGCAAGGCTCTGCGCGGTGATGACTTTGGAAAGTGCCTCGCGCATCTTCTTTTTCAGATGCTTCTCATTCTTACCTATGGGATAGAACATGGCGACAATAGCCAGGAGCACCACAAGCCCACAGATGATCGGAACAATATTGGCCTTGATGAAATTCATTTCGGTCTCCGTGATTGCCATCCGGGGCAAAGGTGTTGTGCACCGCTGATCTCCAAGCTCTCCGCGTGCGAGCTACCGTTGAACATATCGGCCGTCATTGCAAATCACCGTCTTAAAAAAATCAGTATCTTTAACCGGAATGCCCAGGCCCCGTTGAGCGGTTTTCTGGTATCCGGATTAATCATCCCCAGCTTACCGAAGCCTGATTGCCCGCCGTTGAACACCCGACCAAAGCCCTCGCCATTGCTGCCGCCAAAGCCGGGCAAACCATTGAAATTTTGCATGCCGGGCGGGACAAAGTTTCCCGGGGGCCCAAAGTTATTCTGAAAATTGCCACCACTGCGATTGCGATGATGCTTTGTTTTGGTCACGGGCGGCATGAATTTACTCATGAAAACGCTGGCGAAGGGGCCCACATGACTTCCCCACGGCACAAATCCGGCGGATTCTCCTGCGCCCATCCGGCCAATTTCTCCGTACGACAAATCATTACGGGGAATGACGATGTAAAACGGCAGTTTTTTGCCGCCTTCCGGCGCGATGCTTCGCAACCGATCGCGATAATTCTGCAGAACCGCATAAAGCTCGCTGTGCGAAACCGTTGTGTAACCGGTAATCGTTACGGCAAACCCTGGAGCACCCAAGGATGACTCGGCACCTGCCGCGGGCATCTGCCCGGGCATAAAAGGTTGGGGCGACGGCGCCATCGCATGTCCGTGATGGTGGTGGTGATGCACGCTCAACATCGACTCATATTGGCTGTCGATGGACTGAATCATGATTCGTGTGGACGTCGGCAACGTGGTGGGCGCGGATGTCAGCGGTTGAGTGGTGGCGACGGTGTTGCCGGCCTGCGGCAGGGCGTCATAAAGACAGTTGAGAATTTCGGGCCACAGGTTGCGATACGACGTGAGACTTAAAACGGAGCTGATCTTCGCACGATTTTGAAGATAGGTGTTGCTGATCGAGTTATACGCCTGCTGCCAGGCATTGGCTTTTTCCAATCGTGCATCATTTAATGTCTGGCGGCTCGGCCGCATGCTCGCGGCGAAACTGCTCGCATCGAGATAATATTTGGTACCCATCAACCCCGTGCCGACAACGAAGGCCGCCGCCGTGGCGACAAACCATGGCGTCTTCTTTTTCCAGAGCATCTGCCGGGCGATTTCCTGCGGCAGCAGGTTGGTATTGATGGTTCCGAGCCCCACTGCCTGAAGCGCCAAACCATACGCGCCGGCCAGGAGCTGCACCTTATCACTTAAACCTGCGGCGATGCGAGAATCAGCATCCACTTTGGCGAAATTATCCAACCGCTGCACATCCATACTCAAATTCTGAGTCAGATATTTCTGCATGTTGGAGAGCTTGAATCCGCCACCCAACCCGACAACCTGTTCAAGGCGGCTTTCGCGATGACTGCTGTTGTAATAGCCGATGGATCGCTGAATCTCCAGCACAACATCAGAAAATGTCGGCCGCATCGACTGATATATTTCGCGGGCGTACTTGCTGGTCGCCGCATTTTTCTTCAGGTTTTCCGCCTTGGCAAACGGAAGTTGAAAATTCTTGGTCAGCGCTTCCGTGAATGTGTTGCCGCCGATATTGATGTTGCGAAGCCATAGCCGCCCCTGATCCAGAATGATCAGATCGGTATGATCTGCGCCAACATCCAGAACGATAACACTCTTATCCGTCCCGCGGCCTTCATACATCAGGGCATTGCATACCGCCAACGGCAATATCTGAACGCCGTGGACCGTTATACCTAATGCCCGGAAGTCGGCCAGAAGCTTTGTGACCAGATCGGTTTTTATGGCGAAGATGCCGATCTCGACTTCAGGGCTGTCGGTATTGCGGAAGCTGTGATAGCCCCAGTTGACCTGATCAAGTGGAAATGGAATCTGCTGAATGGCTTCAAAACGAACAATGTCGGGTATTTTCCGAGGCTCCACCGGAGGAAGCTTCACGAAGCGTGAAAAACTAGCTGCCCCGGAGGATCCGACAAAAACTTCCTGCCCCCGTAGAACGTGTTTTTCAAGAAATTTCGAAAGGGTATCCCGGACCGTTTCTTTCTGATCAACATCCGGCTCGGTGAGGAATCGGCTATGCTCGATAATCTCAATGGCCTCGAGGAAAACTTTGTCTCCATCGCGGCGCAATTGAACAGCCTTGAGCGCGGTCGTTCCTACATCTATACCCCACGCCAGCTGCGTTCGCGGCATAGTAACCTCCGACAAACACCAACCGGCCGTCCTCTGCTAAACAAACCACCACGAGGACAGCCTCAAAACTTTTACTTCCCTCTCACTCCGGGGGGGTCCATTCGGATTTGCTGCTCAGGAACGGATCCCAACCATATTTTCGATTCGCATGAGCCGCCGATCTCGGGATTCACATCCACCTACATGTCACCCGCCACCTGCATCTCAAGGTACACCGGCTCTCAAGGCGGCTAGTCGGTAATAAACCGCAGAAACGCAGCCCCGTCAAGCCGACACTTTTCTCCGCCCATCCTCATGCCTCACATTGTAACCACAAATTGCCAGCGCTGCTTACCATTTTACGAAGCGAAATTTTCCTTCGCCAAACGCGGTCACGTGGATGAGGCTCGGGCAACGAGTTCCGTTTCAGCGGATCGCAAGCCGTCCGCCGTTGCTACCACTTTAATGATGCCGCCGACCTGCTTGGCACGCACCAACACCATGCAAAGACCATTGAAGGCGCTTCGGTAGTCTGCCTGATTCGGTTCATGGCAGGCGGGATCTCCATTGCCGACACCGGCATTAATCCCCGCTCCCGTGACGTGAAACCGCACCTTGTTGTCGGCTGTCGGTACAACACGCCCCTGGGCATCAACGACCGATACCGCCACGGGAACGGTATCCTGCCCGTCCGCGGTCAGTATCTGACGATCCGGATTAAGCAACAAAGCCGCAGGTTTGCCCGTGGTTTCGATTCGATGGCACGCAATTAAAATGCCTCCCGTATAACCCTTTGCTTCAATATGGCCGGGCTGATACTGCACATTCCACTGCAGATGCTTCAAGGGAGGCATGGATTGACTTCCCTGGCTCACTCCGTTGACAAAAAGCTCAATACGCTCGCAGTTGCTGAAACACCATATTGAAAGCGACTTTCCTTCACGTCCGGGCCAATTCCAATGCGGAAATATATGTACCACCGGCCGATCTCCCCACCATGCTTTGTAGTACATGGCTACGTCTTTCGGAAAGCCACACATATCCAAAGCGCCGAAGTGTGACCCAATACTCGGCCAACCGCAGGGAACCGGCTCTCCCCGGTAATCAAAACCTGTCCAGATGAAACCGCCGGCCATAAGAGCGTGATCCTTGATCGCCAGCCACGCATGCTCCATACGGTCACTGTATGAGCTGACATGGCCCGCCGCGATATCGGTGAGATAAACCCCACGATCGCTGAACGTGTTTCGAATCTCGCTTCCAAACATGGGCTTCTTCGGATAGGCTCGGTGGAATATTCCATAGGACTGTGGAGCATAGTTACACCCCTGAAGGTCCTCAACGGCTTCAAACCCTCTGAGCTTTTTCAGATTTTTCGGATTATTCCACCCCTTTTCAAGCTGGTGGGGAACGCGTGCGGTCATCGCACAGGTAATGGGCCGCGTTCGATCGTACTTGCGCACCGATTTCATAGCCGCTGCAAAGACTTTTTTACCATAACGGGTGTCTTCAACCCGATATTCCTCATTACAAAGGGACCACATGATGATGCTGGGGTGGTTTCGATCCCGTAATATCATTTCGTCAATATGCCACATGTTCTTGTAAGGATCACCAGGAAAGGTTTTGGGGCCGTAAACATCGCTTAAGCGCCGATTTTCGTCCATCACCAAAACGCCAAGCTCATCACAGGCATCGTAATAAGCCGGTGCCATCAGATCGTGTGAACAGCGCACCGCATTGCAACCGATTTCCTTTAACTTGCGAACGCGCCAATACCAGAGGCTGTCGGGCGCACCGATACCCACGCCTACAAAATCCTGATGATTGCATGTCCCTTTGAGTTCGACGTGTTCCTCATTGAGATAGAAGCCATGATCCGCCGTGTAGCGCAACGTGCGAATTCCGAAGCGCTGCTGATGCTGATCAATCTGGCGACCACCGCGAAACACTTGCGTGATCAACGTATAAAGATGAGTTTCTTTCAAAGACCAGAGCAAAGCCTGCGGCAGATGAGCGGTTTGAATGAGCTTAACCGATTGACCTGCGGGCACCGACCCATCTTTTGACAATCGCTTGACCAAATTCATGCTGGGATCATAAATGCTGGAAACAACCGTGAAGGCCTGCTGCCGGGCTGAATCGTTGACGATTTTTGTTTCAATGGTCAGGTCTGCGGAAGGATTCCGCCGCACATCATGCACCTTACTGACCACATAAACACCCCATGGCGCGACATGCAAAGGATCGGCCTTGTTTAACCATACATGCCTGTAAATACCCCCTCCCTCATAAAACCATCCCTCAAACCGAGTCGGATCGACATAGACAGCCAGAATATTGGGGCGGTCAAAAACTGCAGCCTTGGAGATGTCAAACCTGAAAGGAGTGTATCCCCCCCGATGCCGACCCAGAAACGTGCCGTTCAGATATACATGGGCATCGCGATAAACACCCTCAAAGTCCAACCAGAGCGATTTGCCTTTGTCGGCTGCGGTCAGATCAAAACGCCGACGATACCATGCGGGATATACCGGTAAAAATCCGTGATTTTGCACCGCATGTGGGGTGAACTTCCCCTCTACAATGTAATCGTGAGGCAACTGAACCGTCCGCCAGGATGTATCGTCGAAATCGGCGGCGGCTTCGGGTGGGATATCGGATGCCGAAGCGTGCGTTTTCCTCCATACCGAAAGCTTTTGATCGGCCGGCTTGAACGTCCAATTAAAATCCATTAATTCGCGCCGGCGTACGTCGGTCTCGGCAGCGGAAGCGTCTTTGCCTGAGGCCGGAATCACACCATCGATCATGGACGCCGTCGTCGCTGCCGCAAGTCCCGCCTTGATAAAATCCCGTCTCAACATGGTCTTATGGCTCCTGATGCAAAATGCCTGACTTCCGACTCTGTTCAGCCGACCCGACATCCGCCAGGCCCGCCCTCGCGGCGAAAATGCGTTGCCGCCGGCTCCGGGCCTGAAACTGGCAATGTAAATTGTGAGTTTAAGGCTGGAGAGGCAAAACTGAAAGCGCAGATGCGGAAAGATTAACGCATGCTTGCATTTACATGTGGTATAGGGGTATATTCCCTGCTTAATGTTTTGTGGTAATGTCAATTTAAGGAAGAGAAGAATGTCTGCAATGCATCGACCAGCCATCATCAGTCGCCCCTTGTCGGCGCTGCTTGCCATGACCCTGTTATTCCTCGCCTGCCTGATGCCGATTCATAATTCAGTACGGGCGGCTGCGGCGCCGCCGCGGATGCTGAGCCTGCTTCCCAACGGCCCTGGACGACCCTTTACCTGGGCCTCCAATCCCAGCACCGAGATCGGAATCGCAGATGCCCTGGAGGCGACCCAAATTACTCAGACCGGATCACTCTTCACAGGATACGGGGAAATGTTGTTCTTCTCCGGCTCCAAAGCAAAGAGAGTCGATGCACCCATCAGAACACTCGAGCGCGGCTATCTGCCGATCGTGCACTATCATTTTCGCGATCGATCCGTTCGCTACGACGTAACCCTCTTCAGTTGGGCACTTAATCCGAAAAAACTTTATAGAAAACCAATTAATTTCATTCGCATCCGGGCCTTTAATTTTGCGCACCATACCGTCACGTCACACTTCACGATTGGGTTTCGTTACAGCGGCTACAGGAGCTGCTTTCGGCGCCCGAGTGTCGAAAAGAAACCGGGACATTATTATCAACCCGGCGTCAACTTTGATCCCCATTGGATTTACGGCTTTCATTCCAATCTGGCCACGCGGTCAGGTATGGTAGTCTTTACCTATCCGACTTCAATGAAACCTAAACGGTTCCTCACATTTCATCAGGCTTATACTCAACCGGAAAAATTGAAAGTGAATGGAAAAACTCCGGTTTTGCTGGTCCGTTATGACCTGCACCTCAAGCCGGGAGATCAGACTCAACTCAATTTCAAGATGCCGGTCAAACCGATTGCCATGATTGACACAGCCGGCCTGCAGCAACTGCATCAACTGAAGCTATCTGATGCCCTGCAGGCCTGCCGGGTCTGGTGGCGGCGGCAGATCCGCGGGAAAGGTATGCAACTTTATCTCAATGAGCGAAAGGTTCTGAGTACTTTCCGCGCTAGCTTGATGTACCTGATGCTCGCTCGAGACCGATGGCCCGCGGAGCACCCAGGCGGCCGCCCGGTTTACGTTCAAGCGGTTAATAAGCTCCAATACCACGCCTTCTGGCTGCGCGATGCGTCATATATGGTTCATGCGTATGATCTCACCGGTCACGCTCATCGGGCGTCGCAGTGTTTGCGATTTTTCGCTCACTATCAAAAGCCGAACGGGAACTTTCTCTCACAACCCGGGCAGCACGACGGCTGGGGCGAAGCTCTCTGGGCCTATGGCCAACACTATCAACTCACCGGCGACCGGACATTTGCCCGTCATATTTTTCCGCACGTTGAGAAGGCCGTCCTCTGGCTGCAGAAAACCCTCGCCCACACTTCTCTGCATATACTTCCGGGCGGCACCCCTGAAGATGATGAGCTGCCATCTGGTTCGGGACATATCACCGGAGATAATTTCTATGCGTTGACGGGCCTTCATGAGGCCATCCTGATGGCACGGTCTCTGGGACACAGGCGCTTGGCCGCCACATGGGAAGCTGAATATCGCAATTATCACCATGTGCTATTTTCATTGATTCGCAAAGCCGCCAGCAAAAATGGAGGATTTATCCCCCCGTGCATCGACACGTCCCGCGGACTTGACTGGGGCAATCTTCTGGCTCTTTTTCCGCATCAACTTCTATCGCCGATGAACCCGCTGGTGACCGGAACTCTGCGCCACGCAGAATCCAAATATGCCGAGGGATTGATGACATATGACGGACGATTGCATCAATATCTGACGATGGACAATACCGAATCGTGGATTATCCGCGGTCAACAACGTTCCGCCTTACGCGACCTCTATGCCGTCCTCGTGCACACTTCCGCCACACAGGCGGGCTGGGAATTCCTTCCATACCCATGGGCCAATCGAAATTATGGCACTGATCTTGCTCCGCATGGTTGGTGTGCCGCCGACATGATTGCAGTTATACGCAATATGCTCATCAGGAGTCATCGGAAAACCTTGTATCTCTTGTCGGTACTTTCGCCCAAATGGACTCAGGCTGGTGATATTCTCTCGGTCGAACACGCCCCCACACGATTTGGAGAGGTCAACCTGTATGCCTTCTTTACCGGCGACAGCATGACCGTGCATATTAACTCAGCGTTTCGAAGACCGCCGACCAGAATAGTGGTCCACCTTCCATGGTATGTTTCACCGATCAGTGTCACCGTAGACGATCGGACCGTAGAAGTGACGGGGCATCATCTAACGATCCCGCCGACCGCCCATATCCTTCGCGTTCGCTGGCATCGAGAAAGCGGCCTACGCGACTGGAGCTACAACTCGTTTGTCACGCGTTTTGAACAGGCGTGGAACTCCCGTTACTTTCACCGTGGGCATCTGTCCTTCGGCAACGGCCGACACATTTGGCCCGCAAAATAGCGATGGCGAAAAATCTCCGTCGCCGCCACCCCCGATGATGGGGGGCGGTATTCCGGTGCATCGTACAGGCATCGGGTACTGTCCAACCTCCGACCGGAGACGACATTGTCCAGGGCAGGGATCGCGAGCGTGCGTAACTGATACCAACCGAAAATTTGATGACTGCGGTCGGCAGCTCACTCGATAAAATGCGCCTCGCACCGGCCCTTTCCAAGCCTTGTGACCAAGGGCTGCCATCGCTACAATCCAAAAAAGATGCAGTTTGTAGATAAGAGGACAGATCGAATGTATCGAAAAAATAAGGGTATTGGCAATTTCGTTAATGAGCGAGTCAGGATGAGCTATCACGTGCTTGGAGCTTGCCTCGTTACGATGGGGCTCATGGTTTTTTCCGGCTGCGCTTCCCAGTCCGCGTCCACAGCCATGGCATCGGAGCCCCTGCCGTGGTCGCAGCGCCCCCCCACCGTCGATCCGACCTACGGTTTGCCAATTCCCGCAAGCCAGTCGCGAGCAAGAGTGATCCCTTACTGGATATGGACGGCACGAACCTACAGAAATCAGATTCTTTATTTACGTCGATCATTTAATCTGAGTACGATTCCCCCTAAGGTTACGCTCTACGCTTTAGCCAGCGGTCATATGGCATTGTTTTTGAACGGCAAAAAAATGGCCGATACGTTTCAAAAATATCATGGAACATGGACGCGAGCCTGCAAACTATCGGTCGCTCCTTTTTTGCATACAGGTAAAAACACCATCGCGATTCGTTCCGAAAATTACGGCGGCGCGGCAGGTGTAGTCGTGTGGGTGCTCGCCGGACCTCAAACCCTGGAAATATCGAACAGCTCATGGCGGATCGCGAGCCGTGTAACGGCCGGCAGGGGCTGGACAAAAATGGATTTTAATGATTCAGCTTGGGCGCATGCCGGATTAGTGGGGCCGTATGGTGGCGACAGCACCTCATCCCGTTATGCGTGGCGGCACCTGGCGCACGCTTCGATAGCGCCCACCCTGGGTGGTCGAGCTTGGAGCACAACCATCACTCCGTGGCCGCCCCAAGCCTATTATCTGGCACACCTTCACTTTCAACCGACACGCGTTGAGGTGTTACATGGAAAAAACGCTTTCAAGGGACTGGCCGATGCCGCCGAGCGATTAACTCCGGCAGATATCGCTGAAGTTCGCCCGGATTATCAGGGGCGTTCCCTTCTGGCGCCCGCACATGGTGTGGATATCGTGGTAACGCCGTCAGCTTCCAATTCCCATCCTGAATTGCTGCTGAGTTTCGGTCAGGAAGTGACCGGGCGCATTCAGGTACAGGGGACCGGCGGCGCCGTGTCGATCGGCACAGGAGAATCAAGAGGTGAAGCCCTTCACAAACCATGGGGTGGCATTCACAGGCTGAATCTGGTTGCCGGAAAAATAGAATCCACACCCTACAGTGCGTTTCGTTACGCCACCGTGACCTTCAGCGGAGCTGGCCCGATTGATCTTCATACGCTGCGGCTCGACTTCAAATATTATCCGGTTAAATATCGCGGTGCGTTTGCATGTTCCAATCCGCTGTTGACGAAGATATGGTATACCGGCGCCTATACAGCACATCTGTGCATGCAGGAACAAGTATGGGATGCTCCCAAGCGTGACCGGGCCATGTGGATGGGTGATCTGCAGGTTTCCGGGCAGGTCATTAACAACGTTTTTCTAAATCGCTTTCTCATGGAACTGACCATGCGAGGTTTGCGGGTGGAGGCCCAGGGTGGCCGCCCGGCAACGGCTTTACCTGTAACGGACGTCAATAATATACCGGGTTACTCCAACGCCTGGATATGCGGACTAAGTGATTTTTACCGGCACACGGGCGCCATCGGTTATCTCCGGTCCCAGCACCAGTTGTTGCTGTCGATGTTGCAATACATCAAGCAGGGGTTCAACAGAAAAAACATTTTTGTCAATAACCACCATAAATGGTGCTTTGTGGATTGGGCACCGAAACTCAGTGGCGGCACACCTCAGGCGGAACTGGCAACTGATCTGTACACCTGCTTGGCGGTGCGAAGGGCGGTGTTCCTGCTCAATGCGCTGGGCGACAAGACCAATGCTCAAAAATATGCTCGCTGGGATCGGGAACTCGTCCGTTCCGCACGCCGTTATCTGGTCGACCATAAGACTGATACTTACACCAATCTGAGACAGGTTAACGCCATGGCCATTGATGCTCATGTGGCCGATGCGCAGCAGCGTGAAGCCATTTACAAACTAATTCTGGGGCCGCGATGCCCATCATGGAAGCAGATGGCCACCCCCTATTACAATAACTTTGTACTCTTTGCCGTCGGACATCTCGGACATACCAATCAGGGACTGAAGTTTGCCGAGAAATACTGGGGCGGCATGATCCGCGAAGGAGCCACCACCTTTTGGGAAGCATACGACAACTCATGGCCAAAAAAGCATTTCCATCGGTTCCTGAAGGCGGACAATGGCGAGGGATATTTCGTAAGCCTGTGCCATGGATGGTCGTCCGGCGTTACGAGTTGGCTCACGGAATACGTTTTGGGCGTACAACCCAGAACCGGCGGGTTTGCCAGGACGATCATCGTGCCGCACCTCGGTAATCTGCGCTGGGCATCAGGCCGTGTACCGACGCCACATGGGGATATCGTCATATCGGTAAAAGCGAAACATGGCGGCGATTCCATCCGCCTTACTTTACCGGCGGGAGTTGATAGCCTCGTCGGAGTGCTGGGCCGATCAGTGACCGTTAATAGCCAGACTGTTACCCCCGTTCGGCGCAGCACCAAACGATGCTACATCAAGCTCGACCATGCGGGCGTTTTCGACATCCATGGCCACGCGTGATAATCCGGTAACGGCCCCGAAATGACTTCCCGATTTCCGCCGCAAGCGAACAATTCATCCGCGGGGGGGGACGTATCTCACGACCGGAGAGTGGCGGTTATGTGAAATAGAGCGTGACGATTCTGCGTATCGGGGTGCCGGACACGGTATGGGAATGGAGATATTGGTTTCCGTCAATCGGTAGAGCGCCGCTTATTCAAACATTTTCAACTGGTGGCGTTCCAGGCCGAATTTGCTCACCGAGCTGTCCACCGGAATCGGATAGCGGCCCGACCAGCAGGCGGTGCAGTAATGCCCCGGCGGCTTACCCAGCGCCCCGAGCATGCCTTCCAGCGAGAGATAGGCCAGCGAATCGACTTCGATGAACTCGCGGATCTGATCCACGGTGCGGCCGTTGGCGATCAGCTCGGTCGGTGTTGGAAAATCAATACCAAAGAAGCAGGGATGGCGGATCGGCGGGCAACTCACACGCATGTGAATCTCCCTGGCGCCCGCCCGCCGCAGCGCCAGAATTTTCCCGCGTGTCGTGGTACCCCGCACAATGGAATCCTCCACCACAATCACCCGTTTACCCCGCACAACGTCCGGGATCACAATCAGCTTCATCTGCACCGCAAGATCGCGCATCGCCTGTGAGGGTTGAATGAACGACCGACCGACATAGCGGTTCGGCACGATCCCCTCTTCAAACGGTATCCCGCTCTGCTTGCTGTAGCCGAGTGCCGCCGATCGCCCGCTGTCGGGTATCGGGATGACAATATCGGCATCCACCGGGCTTTCGATCGCCAGTTGCCGCCCCATCTTCTGGCGGACATTGACGACGGTATCGCCGAAAAGAAAGCTCGACGGGCTGGCAAAATAAACGTGTTCAAACGCACAGTGTGCCGGCTCGGGCCGCAATGTGGTGAAATAACGGCTCGTCAATTTGGTGCCGGTGATATCGATGGTGATGATTTCACCCGGTTCAACTTCACGGACAAAGGTCGCTTGAATGCTTGAAAGAGCGCAGGTTTCCGATGCCACACAATAATAACCGTCGCGAGTCTTGCCGATCACCAGCGGCCGAAATCCCCATGGATCGCGGCAGGCTTCCAGCCGGTCACGAAAGAGAAAGACAAAGCTGAATGCCCCTTGAAGATGATTGAGCACGTGGGCCAACGGATCCGGCTTTTCCTGGTGCGTCGGCTTGGCCAGCATGTGGATAACGATTTCCGTGTCGCTGGTGGAATAAAAGATGTGGCCGAACTTTTGATATTCCGACCGGAGCAGCGCGGCGTTGATCAGATTGCCGTTGTGCGCGACCGCCACCTGCCCGTCGATATATTCCTCAAGGATGGGCTGGGCATTGCATTTTCGGTTTGATCCGGCGGTGGAATAGCGCACATGGCCGATCGCCCCGGAGCCGGTAAGTTCCTTGAGCACTGATTTATTAAATACATCCGCTACCAGCCCCAAGCCGGTGTGGGCGGAAATGGTGTGGCCGTCGGTGGCGGCAATGCCGGCGGATTCCTGGCCGCGATGCTGCAGGGCGTAGAGGCCATAATAGCAACGTTCAACGGCATCGCTGGGCCCCATAATGCCGAAGACACCGCATTTTTCCTTTTTCTCGTACTCCGTGACGGGCGCGGGAGGAGATTCGGTGGAAAGGAATTGTTGTAGTGAGAAGCTTTTGCCGCCCGCGCAAGAAATATTTCGCACCTCTCCGGCCATAGTTGTAAACCTCCGCAAGCACCAACGAGCATCACCGACAGCTCATCATTATAGTCGGGCTTACGCAATCGCAAACATGACCTTTACGTGGTTTTAGCGCGGGCGGTCCGGAATCAACCCGTATACCGCTTCGCGCCGAGGCTCATGCCCAGTGCGGAGCCGCTTGAGAAAGTATTGGCCTTCATCAACGCCGCCGGTGCGGAATACGCGGCATTCCGGCTGCTGACATTTGCTCGGAATCTCAAAGATTCACGGGTGAGAAGTCAGTGCACACGAACATGGCAGACGGCGGTATCGCCCTGGCCGTTGATAACTTCAAAGACGAGGCTGCGGGCGCCGTGCTTTTTGAGATCGGCCGTGACCATTTTTGCAAACTGGGCCACATTGGCAACCTTTTTGTTATCGATGCGGATGATAATATACCCCGATTGCAGTGGTGTGTTGCCCAAGCCGGCCGGTGCCCCCGTACGGATCAGGGACACAACGACGCCTTTCTGTTTCTGCGATAACTTGCGGTTGTAGAGGTCAAAGAAGGAAAGGTCGCGCACCACCACACCCAATTTGCGGTTGAGATATCGCGGCATGCGAGATCCCTGAAGCGGCTGAATACCGACTTTTACATTAATGGTAAGGTGTTTTTTCCCGTCGCGAAGGACGCCGAGACGAAGCGTATCGCCCGGTTTACAGGCATATATTTTACGCTCGAACGCCGCCAACATGAAATTGGGAAGCGGCGAGTGGGACACTGGTTTGCCGTCGATGGTGAGAACAATATCCTGACTTTTAAGTCCTGCTTTGGCGGCGGGCATGCCGGGAATAACGCGTCCGATCATCACGCCGGAGTATTGTTTGATGTGGTATAATTTGCGGACCGCTTTTTTCAGGCCGGTGGAATCCATGGTACCGATCCACGGTGCCTGCCAGGGTGTGCGCTTCAGCGGTACGTGCTTAATGTAGCCTTTGACCGAATCCCACGGGAGAAACACGCCGGTTTGGAGAGGATCGGAGATATCTACCGGCCCGGAATGGCCCAAAATGCTGAGTTCCACAAGATGCCCGGAATTGGGAAAGGTGATCCCGGCAAAATCGCCGCTATCCGCCGCGTAAACCGGGCTGGTGGCATTGGTGAGGCCGAAAACAGAGGTCGCCGCAATCCACCGGAGTTGCCGGGCAAGGATTTTTACGCGGTCAAACCCGATATAGGGCTTGTACCCAAGAGTTTTATCAAGCCGACCAATGGAATAAACCTGCTGTCCCAGATGCACTTCAACCGGATTTTTGATCAGCAGTGGGGGTAGATCAAGCGGTTTGAGGGCCTTGACATAACACATAACCCCGTCGGACGAACGCCCGAGATATTCTGCCGGGATCGACTTCATCCGACCGGTAGGAAGCTGGATTTTAAGATGATGAAAGTAGGACAGGGGCAGTGCCTCGGGAAATAGATCCGAAGTGACCATTACAACGCCCTGTTTATTGAGCACGATCCCCTGAGCGCTGAGTTTGGTGCTTTTTTTGAACTCATTTTCGGCGGTGTACTTCACCATGACCAGGCTTTTGGCCACCTGCTGAATTTGATCCGTGCTGACGCCTGCGGTCGCTGATGGACTCGTACCTGCGGAGAAGCAAACAGTTGCGGCGACGGCGGCCGACATGCCAACCAAGCCCGATCGGGATACCCGACCGCCCCGTCGGCTGCCCCGGACATAAGCGCTGGAACCGCCCTTGAGGAAGCGCCGCATAAAAGACATCCAACCCATCAGTAAATCTCCTTGTATATCCTGCCGTAGTTCTTCCACCAACAAACCTGATCCGGTCCGCCTCATGGGCAGACACCCGAATGGCGGATCACTTACGCGGCGTAAACACCAAAGTGCGATGTGTGCGTCCGCGCCGCACAACCACTGCAACCGGGACATGCTTTTTATCCACCAGAACCGCAGCCGATTTCATATCCTTCGAATCTGTAATCACATGCGAACCGACGCGCTCGATGATATCACCATCTTCAATACCGGCCCGATCAGCCGGAGAATCGCTCCGGATGCTGGTAACCAGCACACCCTTGATCAGCGGCATGTGAAATTCCCGCAGATAAGTGGTGGTGAGATTACGCACCACCATTCCCCACGCGGAAATAAGGTGCTGAGGCGAGATGGCGCTTTCCAGCCGCTGCGTCTTGACATGGATAATCAGGTGCCGAACCTGATTGTTGCTGTTGAGCCGATCAATACTCAGCGTAAGGACCGAGCCGATCGGTTGGGATGCAATGTAGTTGAGAATCGGCGCCAACTGTTCAGGAAATTGGCAGTTGGTAGGATGACCATTGACCGCAAGGACGACATCCTGCGGCTGCACCCCCGCCTTGCGTGCCGGGGATGATGGATCAACCGAGCGCACCAGTACCCCCTGGTCCGGGCCGATATGATAAAATTGATGCAGATCATGGAGGGGTTGGAAATTAATTCCGATGTAAGAACGATAAACCCGGCCGTAACTTTCCAGTGAGGGAATCACCGCCCGGGCGACATTGATGGGGATGGCAAAGCCGAGATTGTTTGCCTCCCGGGCGCCACGCGTATTAATGCCGATGACTTCGCCCTTGAGGTTAATGAGCGGGCCGCCGGAATTTCCGGGGTTGATGGCCGCATCGGTCTGAAGCCAATTATTAAATTGACCGGTTTCATAGCCGTCGATATTCGAGGCATTGAAGAAACGATCGGTATTGGAAATAATACCGCGCGTGACGGTTCGGGCCAGACCATAGGGAGTTCCGATGGCCATGACAGGTTCGCCGAGCATGACGTGCGATGAATTTCCCAGCCGGGCCCATTTGAAATGGGCGTGTTTGGCTTTCAATTCTTTTCGATTGAGTTGGATGAGTGTCAGATCGGTCCAGTGATCCGCTCCAATTCTGCGAGCGGATATCTTCTGTCGATCGGCCAGAATAACTTCAATATGACGTGCCCGTCCGGCAACATGAAAATTGGTCAGAATTCTCCCCTCGCGGTCGATGATCACACCACTGCCGATGGCGCGAAAATGCGTTGCCACGCCGCCCTGAAATTGTCGCATCACCACATCGATACGAACAACCGCCGGTGACACCATCGCCAGCGCCCGCTGAACCCGATAACTGGGCTTGGCACTGATCATCCATCCCGGCTCATAACCGCATCCTGCTGTCGCCAGCAGCACCAGCGCCGGAACAAACACCAGGATGATTTGACGTAACACAACACGCAGGGAAAGCCGGGATAAGTTCATCGATTCTCCAGTTCCGTCATAGTTGCCGCCAACCGTCATTGGCTTTCAAAGTGTCGATACCATCACCGGGGCCCGGGTGCCGACCCGGCGGCGATCAGAGCTGACTCCGAAGCGTCATGGTCTTGAGCGGGCGATTGTCGGCGTCCACCAGCAGAACATTGGCCTGATGGTTTTGCGCCTCTTCCAAGGTCATCTGGGCGAAAGCCATGATGATAATTTTCTCCCCCGGTTTGACCAGATGCGCCGCCGCTCCATTGATACCGATAACCCCCGTCCCCTTCTCGCCGGCGATGATATAGGTTTCAAAACGAACCCCGTTGTGGATATCCGCAACCAGCACGCGTTCATTGGGCAGCAGGCCGCTTTTTTTCAGCAGGTCGATATCAATGGTGATGCTGCCCACATAATCGCGATTTGCCTGAGTAATGATGGCCCCATGGATTTTTGCACGCAACAATGTTATCAACATCAATCCTGTTCCCGACGAACCAACCGAAACGCGAAGACCTTCTCCTCCGCACCGATATATCCTAATGGGAAAGCGGGCGATTCGTCGAGCCATCGGCGATTTTACCTCGATGCGGCCGCGCCGACAGAGCAGGTGAATCACGATTAGGGCAGATGTAAGCCGGTGTATTTAATCCGCCGGTGGCCACTGCAGAGGACAGCCGCCAACCGCAAGGGAAAAAAACTGATTTCACCGCAGGGTACGCAGGGGTTCGCAGAGGTTAAGGAAAGACGTACACCCCACACGACGTAGCGGGACACGCGAGGAAATTCCAGATGCGGGCAGACGCCCGCCCCCAACATCTCCGCGTGCCATTGCGACCTGATGCCCTCCGCGTAAAAAAATGCCAATTGCATCATGCGTCAGCACGAAGCCACACTTCCGCCGCGTGCCCTCGTTGCCTTTGCGGTCGAAAAATCGCCACCGTGCCCAGCGCGGTTCCTGCATACCCGCCGGTTCACCCGCTCCGCCGGACCTGCCGCTCGCCGGGACCCACCCGTTGCCAAAATGGCAGCCATCGTTGCGTCACGGAAGTGGCGTTATGTGCAAAATAATGCGGGTTTTGTGACATGTGACATTTCGTGACACTGTTTTCCGTATGAGCAGAATAATTTATTCTCATATAGCGTCATAGGGAAAATCATGTCACCATTTGTCACAATGTCACGGCGCTGCGCCAAACTCAGCGCAAATTCCATCCACATGCCCGCCGCTCCGGTATGGTAAACTTCCTGCCCGGTTGATCCACCCGTCTGCTCCTGAAAATCCAATCGACGGATCAAAATCTACCCGACGCAAAGATCCTCGCCAGATGTGTTTCGTCGGACGTTTACTTTCTGACAGACATTCTGGTCGATTCGTCCTGAGCTTCCCCGCCCGTGTCGCGGGGCGGTAAACAGTTACTCAGAGGGTTGAGACAGAACGGGCGCGTCCCCGTTTTAGCCGCCGCCGGACGGGATCAGCCGCCAATTTTCGGCCCGGATACGCGCGAGGCAGATTGCGGTAATGGCCAAAGCGGCGTTCATCGCTGCGAGGGAATATGGGGACAGGGCACCGGGCGAGAAATTGGTAGCAAAGGCGGTCTTGAATAAATTTTGAAAAGAGCCATTGCCGCCGACGGCCGGCGAACCCCTTGAAATCACATTTGCTGCCACCAGGCCGGGAACGGCAGCCACAACGGCGACCACCGCGTAGATCGCCGCAGCCCGGCGGCCCGTAGCCTCAACCAGAAGGCGGACCGGCCTGCAAGTGCGGAGCCAAGGCGTCGTGAATGAGCCTGGAAATCGGTAGCGGTTGCCGAACGTTCCTGCGGGCACCGCCGCTAAACCAACCGCCAGAAAAACCAACACTGAACCGGCGGTCGTCTGTACACGCAGGGCAAGATCCAGCATCTCATTCCGGAGGACGGGAGATGCCAGCCCGGCCACGAACGCCATCGCCGGCAGTAAAATCGCAGACGTCAAAATTAGCCCGGCGGCCATATAACCGTTAAAGGGCATGGCCCCACTGAGACAGGCAAACACGAGCATGAAGATCGGAGCAAGTACCACTAAGGAGCCGGCCGGCCCCACGGCCAGCTGGAATAGAAGGCCGCTGTAGCCGATGGCCGGCGGAAAGCCGCGGATGGTTGACGCAGCTGCCGCAATGTACATGCCTATAAGCAGGACCCCCAGCGTCCATCGCTTCCACCGTGCGTTTAACCGCACGTATTGCTCGTCCAGCCCGCGATGCCACCCTTTTTCATGCGCGTGAATGCCGGAGATCGCAAACGCCATCGCGGCGAGACCGACGATCCTCAAGACCCCAACCGGAAAATGGAAACCCGCCGGCAGAGCCCAATTCAGCAATGTAGCCGGGCCAACCAACGTGCACGCCGTGAAGAGCAGCATGCGCCAGGCGATTTCACGGTAACCAATCGACGACGATAAGGTTGGCAGTTCCTGCTTTGGAGCACCCACAATGCCCGCCAATACTTCAATCGTCTGTTGGCCCCGCTGGCCAATACTGCGGTTATTCGGTGGCTCGGTCATTGTTTTTCCACCATTAGCCGCGTGGTTGGCACCAGCGTTTTTGAGGTGGCCTCCACTGCTCCGGCGGTTTCGACAATGTGCACAGTTTTGGTTTTGCAGTCCTGCCAGACGAACCAAGTGCCGGAGACCCTTATGGTGTATGCTGGCGACTCATCGGCCGTCGCAACGCTTTCAGAAAAGAAAGACCCGATGAACCCTCCCACGATCCCCGCAAGTCCTCCGATCGTAGTGGTCAGGGCGTCGCCGGGGCCCGTAACCGCACCCACGGCGGCACCCGCAGCTGCGCCCGCAAGGCCATCCTGCAAGGCTATTCCAAAATGGGCCGACAAGGGGGTGCTTCTGTCCAGCAGAGGGTTCCATTTTACAAAATAGCCCCTGTGGCCATCATATTCGACGGGATTGGGCCCTATTACCGCGCTACCGCCGGCTGCAGCGCCGCCCCAGCCGCCCGCGCCTGCAACGCTGCCATCGTCGGCCACAACCTTCGGGAGCCCACCACTCTGGTTGAATGAGAATCTGACCCTCAATTTAAATTTGCCGACGACGGGGCCGTAAGTGTAAAGCGGCGTAAACACTTTGGCGGCAGCGTTCACGCGGATTTGTGATCCAATCACCCCCGAGCCAAGGCTATTGTGGTAGGTGACCAGCCCACTCGCATCCACATTCCCCACCGGCGAGGAATCGACGAATTGATACGTATTGGCCCCGTTAATAAATTGGGCCGGGTCCTGCTCTATCCATCGGCCAAGTGATGGCAAATAATCGCGTGCACGGTCATAGCAAAGCCCCGTCACCGCATCCAGCGTCATCCCCTGATACAGATTATTCACCAGCGGCTGCGTGCCGGCCGCAGGCGTGCTCCAATCGGAATTTAATACTGTGATGCTGCCATACGGGCTGTAAACATACCGCTGCACCACGCCCCATGTTTGGGTGGTGCTATCGTAGCCGATCACCGCCGTGGTGTTCCAGTCGGCGTCCTGCGTGAAATAGAGCCGCGAGTGCAGCGGGCTGGAGTTGCTGTCGTATTGAAATACCACGGCCGCTCCGCCGGCCACGCTGCGCCGGGTGATCTGATTGACATAGTTGTTGTTGCGCTGATCCACCTGTGCAGGGGAACCCACCGGCATAAAGCCGGTGGCTCGCCAGTTGCCTAAACCATCCAGCGTGTAATTTCCGCTTTGATCTGTGTCCGGCAAGACCATGCAAGCCCCAACGTTTCAATTACCTCGCGGAACATAACGCGCGAGGCGGGCGGAATCAAGCGGCGGACGGCGGCCGCGCCATCCTTGTTTACGGGAAGGGCAGTTTTTCGCGGCGGAGCCCAGTCGGCCCTATACGAGATGTAAAGAGCAGGTTACAGCGCCTCCGCAACGGGCCCACGGGAGTGGATCATCTGCACTTGAGGGCGCCCGCCCCTCCCAGGGCCGCTTTGCTGATAGATCTTTTGCAGTTTCCCGCTAACTGGACAATGCCCGCGAAATGCTACGAAAGGTTTTTCTGGATTTGAGGCTGGAATTATGCTATAAAATCGTATAGACTATTTTTATGCGGCGAACGTTTGTGGAATTTGCCAGCGTCACGCAGGTGTTAAAGTCGCACGGGGTTTCGGATGACTCCGTGCGTGCGATGCAGCGGGACATCTTGCAGGGCAGGGGTGACCTGGTTAAAGGAACGGGTGGGCTGCGTAAAATCCGTTGTGCGGCGCAAGGTCGTGGAAAAAGCGGCGGCGTGCGGGTTCTGTTTGCCGATTACCCGGGTGGTGGCGTATGCCTTTTGGTGGCGGCGTTTGCCAAAAATGTCAAGGAAAACCTTACGCCGGGCCAGCTTAAGGAATTGGCGGCTCTGAAAGCAAGGTTGGATGCTCTCATGCTGGAGCGTTTTAGCGGTAAAGGACGTGACGATGCGAAAAGTTAGAGACGATCAATATTTTGATGGAATCAAGGCGGGGTTGCAGGACGCCTTGGATTGGGCGCAGGGTAAGCATTCCGCCGTCACCATGCGTGATGTCGAACTCCCTGATCCGCCAAAGCGGCGGACACCCCGGCAGATAGCTGCAATCCGAAAAACAAAAATAGGGGCGAGCCAAGCCGTGTTTGCCAGCCTGATGAACGCGTCGGTCAAGACGATCCATGCGTGGGAACAGGGGCGCGGCCGGCCGTCGGGCCCGGCACTCCGTTTGCTCGATCTGCTCGATAAGCACCCTGAACTGGTCCGCGAGCTCGGAAGGAAATAGAGTCGCTTACCACCCCCCCATCCGGCGGCACGGCCTCGGTCGGAGGTGCCCCGGATGATACCAAGGGCCCCCCGAACCCCACACGCAAGAATTGCAGCAACCCCCAGCCTTGGCTCGGCAGGCAGAATTGACTACACTTTCGCCCATGGATGCGCTGCTCGATATCCGCACCGGTAAGTCAGGATGGAGGTGCATGGATGTCGCTTGAACTATCGGTGCTCGCCAGCGGATCGACCGGGAATTGCTCGCTGATCCGCACCCCAGCGGGCTTATTCCTGCTGGATGCTGGAATCGGTCCTCGGGCGGCGGCCGGACGCATGAACGGATTGGGAGTAGCGGTAAGCGACATCAAGGCTCTATGCCTCACCCATCTGGATTGCGACCATTTCACGCCCACCTGGATCAACGCCATCATCGAAAATCAGATACCCGTTTTCTGCCCGGCCGATCAACTTGCCGATATCCGATCGCATGCCCGACGCGCAAAAAAACTCGATGCATGTGATGCATTGATCCGCCCTTTTAATGGCGAGCCATTTGAACCCCTGCCCGGCGTTGAATGTCGGACGATGCGGCTGGCGCATGATAAACAGGGAAGCCACGCCTATCGGATCGAGTGCGGCTCTCATCGGCTTGCCTACGCCACCGATATGGGGCGTGCACCGAAGCAATTGATTGATTTTTTCGTGGGATGCAACATTCTCGCGGTCGAGAGCAATTATGATCCGGATATGCAGCTTGGGTCGCTCCGCCCGCAACGCCTCAAGCAGCGGATCATGGGGGGCGCCGGCCATTTATCCAATGCCGAGGCATTTGCATTGGTACAGGCGATATTCGATACCACGCTGGCACAGAGCGGATCGGGCCGACTGCCGGCGCATGTGGTATTGCTGCATCGCTCACGTCAATGCAACTGTCCGGAAATTGTCACGCGTCTTTTCTCGTCGGATGAGCGCATCGGATGCCGTCTGACTTTATCTCATCCGTTTGAGCGCACCGATTGGCTCAAGCCCGTTACGAGGCCCGTCCTCCCGGGCGAACAGCTTCGTCTATTCTGATCGGCATGTCATCAACATTTCGGTCTGCCCATCGGCATTTACGCTACGCCCCGAATCGCCGCCTCCATCGCGGTGCAGGCATTCATGATGGCTGTTGGTTGATGGACGTTGGCATCAAGCTGCCCCGCCGCCTGCGAGCATATTTCCATACACGCCCGGACCCGCTCCAAATTCATCGCCCCCGCCGTTGAGGGGAGCGTAAATTCCACGGGTCGGCCCACCGCAGATCGAAGGCGATCACAAAGCCACATTTCAATCAGGGCAAACGTCACCATGCCGCCGTCGCGTGTCGAGCGATCTTTACTGGCGGTCGGATCGTGGCTTAAAAACACTTCCGCCATCATGGCCGCTCCGTCATTGACAACTTGCGCCAGATCGCCGGCACCGGCCTGTCCGATCAGCAGATGATCCATCGCATGGGATACCCGTTGCGCCACCCGCAGAATATTTCCATCGGTCGCAGGTTTGGCGGACTTTTTTCCACCCCCCGCTGCCGGCGCGGCCGGCAGCCACGACATGATGCGCCCGAGACTGTTTTCCGAAATGCGGGCGAGCAATCCCGCATCACCGGCGGAAAATCCGTCTTCCATCAGCCGCCGGACGATAACATCGGTCGGCAGCGGTTCAAAGGCAACCTGCTGCGACCGGCTGCGGATGGTGGAAAGCAGGTCCCCGACGCTGCCGGTGCACATGACGATGTAGGTGCGCGGCGGCGGCTCTTCGAGCGCCTTGAGCAGCGCATTCTGGGCGACGGGCTGCATGAGATCGGCTTCGTCAATAATAAACCATTTACCGCGGCCCATCTGCGAATGTTTATAAAGTTTGCTTTCAACCCGGTGGTCCGGGGAATCATCGCCGATCATTTCGCCGCGGATGATATCAATGCCCAGTGTGGTGCGTCTTGACTTTCCGCCCCGGTCATACACGCTGCCGAGCTGCCGATTGATCACATGCAGATCCGGATGCAGCTGAGCATCGCAGGCCCGACAGGAGGGACATTCGCCGCACGGCTCGATAAGCTGAAAGTCACCCGGCAGGGCAGGAAGGGCGTTCTCGCCCGCATTGGGTCGGCGGGAGGGCGTGGGACACAGACCGCATTTGGCAAAGGCCAGCGCTGTGCGATACTTGCCGACACCCATCGGCCCGTGAAATATCCAGGTGGAGGCAAGCCGCTCCGACGCCAGTACCCGTTGGAGCTGCGTCAGGGCGCGAGTCTGTCCGATGATCGACCAGATACTACCCATGGCCGTCACTGCACCCCGGCTTCCTGCGCCAAGGAGCGCAGGATTTCGATGCCCTTTTCAATATGGTCCCGCGACGCGGCGTAACTGATGCGGAAATGAGTATCGCGGGAACTGAATACCGAACCGGGAATGAGGAGTAAATTTTTATTGACCGCCCGCCGCACCAGTTCGCTGCCCGACCAGCTTCCCGGCGCGCGGGCAAAGAGATAAAAGGCCCCCCGCGGATCGCCCACCGGATACAGATCGCCGATGCCTTCAATCAGGCGATCCCGTCGGCGGCGGTATTCATCAATGTGGGCCGTCATATCCACCGTTCCGGAGTGAAGCAGTTCCAGCGCCGCATATTGCGCCGGCGAAGGGGCACATACAAACGTGTATTGCTGGAGTTTGATCATCTGCTCGATAATCGCCCGCGGCCCCGCAGCGTAGCCGAGCCGCCACCCGGTCATGGCGTACGTTTTGGAATACCCCTTGAGCAGAATACATTGATCGGGCAGCATCGGCGCAATACTCACATGCGGCTGATAACAGAATGCATCGTAAATTTCATCGCTGAGCACCAGCAGCCCGTACCGCTTCGCCACCTCCGCGGTCGCCCGCAGCTCGGCCTCGGTATAGGCCATGCCGGTGGGGTTATTGGGTGAGCAGATGATGAGCATCCGCGTGCGCAGGGTGATCGCAGCTTCGATCTTTGCCGCGTCAAGATGAAAATCCGGATAGCTGTCCACACTCACCGGAACCGCCCCGACGAGTTTGGGAAGATGGCGATACATGACAAAATAGGGATCGAGAAAAATCACCTCATCGCCGGGATTCAGGCAGGCGAACATCGAGAGCATAATTCCGCCGGAAGTGCCCGAAAGGATCATCACGCCGGGATCTTTCCACCCGGTATCCTGCTCAACGTGCCGCTGAACAGGCTTAACAAGATCAGCAATGCCCTGTGTGGGCGTGTACCGATTTCGACCCTGTTCGATGGCTTCAATCGCCCGCCGCTTGATGGCATCCGGAACATCAAAATCGGGTTGACCGATGGAGAGATTTACCGGGTCTTTCATGGTGGCGGCCATGTCGAAAACCCTGCGAATGCCGGAGGCATCAACGGCCCTGGCTCTTTCCGCGATGATATCTGCCGGATTAAATTTTGATCGGGAGTGAATATCCGATGACAATGGTAAAGCTCCTGCCGGGTCTACGCCGACGATTGATATCGCCTGCCATACACAAATGCCGCCGCGTTCTGCGGACGCTCCCCCCATTGCCGGTCATATCCGAAGGCTTCAACCGATGCGGCAGCCGGAGCATCAGGGTTTCGGATTGGGCAGCAGCGTTGCCGAATTCGGCTTGATGACGCGAATAAAGGCCCCCGTCTTACTGACCACCAGCCCCTTGATCCCGACATAAGAACCGATCAGTTTGGAAAGGTCCATATCCTTCGGCGGCTGGATGTAAGCCACTACCCGGCCGTTGTACGGATTCAGCAGGGCATATTGATGCGTGGTGTGGCTGGTTTCCAGCAATCCTCTGGCCAGAAACGGTGCCGTAGCGATGCTCTTTTCCAATATTTTTTTCGACTGTTCCCACTGCTGCTGATATGGAGCGATGGTGGCAGTGATGGGGGTTGATGCAACCGGTGCCGCCGCCAGCTTCTGGATCGCCATCATTCGTTTGATTTCCTTGAGGCGCAGTTTGGTGGCCGAACGGATGGATCCGGGGAGATGCTTTTCCTGTAAAAGGGCTGTGAACCCTTGCTGGAGTTTACCGAGTTTACGATCCAACAGCGGCTTTTGGAACTGCACCAACAGGGCTTTATCGAGTTTTGAAAACTGGCGATAAGCCTTTGGATTGTACGTGGGAGCCGGTTTAATACCTGCTGGAACGACCGGGGCCGGTGTAACAGCCGCCGGTGTACTGCCGTTACTCGCGGGAGCAACAGCCGATGACGGAGCCCCGGATACGGGAGCCGCCACCGCCGGTGCATTGGCGACTGATGACGCCGCCCCATTGCCAGCCGGAACGGAAGCCGACCCGCCGACGTTCTGGACCGAGGATGGCGCCAAGCCGGCAACGGTTACACCAGCAAAATTCGGGGGCATCTGCAGCTGCGGACTGATGTAGGTGCTGCCCGCAGGTGCGGGTTTCACAAATGAAGCATAAATATAAAAGTGCGTATGCATCGGTGCGCGAATGATATAAAACATCCCGGACTGGCCGACGACCGACACCCGCTGCCCGCGCCGGGCCAGGCCGACCACGGCGTAATCGCTCGTGGGCGTCAGGGCACTGGCGGCCCGCAGATTAACAAATCGGGAGGTGATGGTGCCGCGATCACCGGTGCTGTTGAGTTTGACATATTGTTTGGCGACATAGCACCGTGCACCGGCGGGAGCCGAAATAACATCCCAGCCGTTGGTGGTTTTTACGACGTTAACCAACGCTCCCTTGTTCAATTGCCCGACGATGTAATATCGCAATCCCGGGCCGCTGCGGACATTCACGTTGGTGGCGGAAACCTCACCGATAAATGAAGATAATGAGGCGGAGTTTCCACTGCTGCCACGCCGGTGGGCCCGGCGATGCTTCGACGGCTTAAGGTGTGAATGAGAGTGCTTGCCGCCGGTGGGTGCCGATGAGCCGCTGCCCGAAGCACTACTGCCCGCTGTTCCGCTTGACGAACCCGCGGTGCCACTGCTTGATCCCGCAGTACCGGATGAAGGGGTGCCGCCGGTCGGCATGCTTGCCGGTCCGGTGGTGGGAGCTGTGGTGGGGCTTGCCGCCGGTTGAGTCGTCGGCGCCGCATTGCCCGGCGGTATGGTGACAGCCGGGGCATTATCCGATTGGGCCTGCACCCATCCGCTACCGACTGAAATTGCCGCCACTGCCGCCAATAAAATCAGAGCCTGTTTCATTTCATTTCTCACGTGCATGTCACACTCCTTGCGATAACGGTTCGCGTTGACAACGTCCTGTCGCCACGGCGCAAGCTAACATCCCATACTGCGGGCGTCAACGGCGGTTCAAATCCGTCCCGCATCCTGCGCCACCGCCATTATAATACCGGATGCGAATTCAAACCGAATCCCCGCCACAGTCGGAGAGCCTCATTTGCCGGCCATCAGGTTGCGCATCGCACTGATACGCAGTTGGACAATCTTCACAGCCTGCAGATCGTCGGCCCGGGTCTGGCTTAATCGCGATTCCTCGGCGGCCACCCGGTCGGCATTGATGGTTTCTTCGGGGAGTGCCTCTTCGGCCATGACGGTCAACCGGTTGTTTTTCAATTGGGCGTACCCGCCGCCGACAAAGTACCGGTAGACGCCGCCGGGAGTTTCAATTTTCAATATGCCGGGGGTGAGACGGGTGACAACCGGGGCACGGTTTTTGAGAATACCCATCTGCCCGTCGTCCGCCGGGATAACTGCAAAGTCGGCCTCGGTTTCCAGTAAAACCGCTTCCGGGCTTACCAATGTCATCAAAAATGTATTCGTCGCTGTCAAAGCATTTCCTCCAGCTTGCATCCATGCTAGCATAGCTGCGGCCGTTTTTACAGTGGATGAAAAAAAATGCAGGAATATCACGATGAGGGCGTATCGATCCTATGCGACTTCTGCCACACCGCCTGGGATGGTGAGGCGGCAATGGTGGAGGGGCATCACGGGTCGGTCATCTGCCTTGATTGCCTGAAAAAGGCCCTTCATGACGCGGCACCCCATACGGATAAATACCAGTGCACGCTGTGCTTGCGCATCAACATTCCCGGATCGCTGCCGAGTTGGTCAACGGCGGAATATCCGCAGGCGGTCGTCTGCCAGGAATGCCTGTTCCAGGCCGCCAAAGCGATGAGCAAGGCCCCGCATGCGAACTTCAGCTGGTCACCGCCAGCTCCCGGTTGAAATCTGCCGCCATCTGACCGCAAATACGGCCGCCAGCCGCGATCCCGCTGCGCCCATCAGGCGGATGGAGCGCTTGGGTGGTGGGCGGGGGCGAGATTTTGCGGCGGTGGCAGCCTGCCATCGCAAACCACCAAGCAAAGTAGACCGCCCGACAAGGCTTTTCACCGCAACGCACATAATAAAGCGAGCCGGGGGCGGTTTGCCGGCCGGCTCGCGTGATGATTGCGGAAGAAAACGGCGTTTGCAGCGATCAGGAGCACCCATGAGATTCGCCGCAGTTCAAGCAGCGGTAACAACTGCCGTTTCGCACCATGATGCTGCCGCACTTGCACACCGGGGCATCGCCCATGAGCGTGGCCATTTGCGCCGAAAGAGCGCCGGAGGCGACCGCCACCTGGTCATGAAGCCGCGTTTCCAAGATATTTTTAATGGTTGCGGCGGCCTGCCGGCTGCCGTTTTCGCTCACCGCCACGGCCGCAGAAGACTGCGTTTTTCCGTTGCCGTTGGAATGGTGTCCATGGGCCGCTGGATCCGATGAGGTGGGCCAACGGTTCGAGGGGACGGCGGTGTGATCATCGCTCGAAGTTTGGGCATTTCCGCGCCGCGGAGCGTGCTGCTCGCGATAGCCGGGGATAAACTCCATGGCCAGCCAGCGTACGATGTAATCAATCACGCTCTTGGCAAAGGGGATATCGGAATTGGATGTTATCCCGGCAGGCTCGAAACGCATGTGTTCAAACTTGCGAACGATATCTTCCAGCGGAACACCGTGCTGAAGGTTTAAGGACAGGAGCGTCGCGACGGTATCCATCAGCCCGCCGACGGTGCTCCCCTGCTTGGCCATCACCACAAACACCTCACCCGGCGCGCCGTCGTCAAAAAGACCGCAGGTGACATATCCTTCGTGGCCAGCGATATCGAATTTATGGGTGATGCTGCGCCGCGTATTGGGCAGACGCCGCCGCAGCGGGCGATGCACCACGCGTTCAATAATTCGCTCCACCACGGCCCCGTCGGCAGCCGGCCGGGCGTCAGAGAGCGTCGCGACAGCGGGCGACGGATCGCCGCAGGTTGCGCACGCGGCCGCGGATTCGGCTTTGAGCAAATCGACCTGCGCATCATCGGCAGCATCATCATCGGCGGTGCTGTTGAGCGGCTGGCTGAGCTTGGAACCATCGCGGTACAGGGCGACGGCCTTGAGGCCGAGACGCCAACTTTCGCGGTACGCTTCCTCAATTTCCGCCACACCGACTTCATTGGGCAGATTGATGGTTTTGCTGATGGCACCGCTGATAAACGGCTGGGCGGCGGCCATCATGCGGATATGCCCCATATGATGGATGAAGCGTTTGCCGTTTCGACCGCACTTATTGGCACAGTCAAAGACGGAGAGATGTTCGGGCTTCAGGTGTGGTGCGCCTTCAATGGTCTGCGAGCCGCAGATCACATCGTTGGCCTCGCGAATCTGCTTTTTGGTAAAACCGAGCGCTTTGAGGAGATTAAACTTCGGGTTTTGCCACTGCTCGGGCTTAAAGCCGAGGCGCGTCATCGCTGCCTCGCCGAAGTTATAGGGAGAAAAGGCGAAGGCCAGCTCAAAAACAGTGGGCAGGCAGACCTCTGCTTTGGCCAGTTCTTCATCCGTGAAGCCCTTCGCCTTTAGACTCTCCATATTGATATGCGGGGCACCGCTGAGTTTCAATGTGCCCAGCACGTATTGCAAAATATCGTGAATTTGCGCCGGGGTGTAACCGAGATTTTTAAGCGCCGGTTCAATGGACTGATTGGCGATTTTGAAATAGCCGCCGCCGGCAAGCTTCTTGAACTTCACCAGGGCAAAATCTGGCTCCACTCCAGTGGTATCGCAATCCATCAGCAGCCCGATGGTGCCGGTGGGAGCAATGACAGTGGTCTGCGCATTTCGGTAACCGTGCGTTTCTCCAAGCTTCACCGCGCGGTCCCAGGCCTCGCGGGCGGCGGCGAGTAATTCCGGACTCGCCAGCCCCGGCTGGGTAAATTCTGCCGCGTCAATAACAACCGGTTTGATATTGAGCGATTCAAATTCACCACCCCAAGCTGCGGCCCGATGATTACGCATCACCCGCAGCATCTCAGGCCGATTGCGATGAAATCCGGGGAACGGGCCCTGCTCTTTGGCCAACTCTGCCGAGGTCGCATAGCTTTCCGCCGTCATCAAAGCCGTAACCGCCCCGCAGACCGCCCGGGCTTTATCACTGTCGTACGCCACACCCGCCACCATCAGCATGGTGCCGATGTTGGCGTAGCCGAGGCCCAGCGTGCGATATTCGTAGCTGAGCCGGGCAATTTCGCGGCTGGGATAGGCGGCCATCAATACGGAAATTTCCAGCACAATCGTCCAGAGGCGGCAGGCATGGCGGAAACCCTCGATATCAAAGGTGCGGGTATCGGCATCGAAGAATTTAATGAGATTGATCGACGCCAGATTGCAGGCGGTATTATCCAGAAACATATATTCACTGCATGGATTGCTGGCATTGATACGACCGCTCTGCGGGCAGGTGTGCCATTGATTGATGGTGTCGTCGTATTGGACGCCGGGATCGGCGCACCGCCACGCCGCAAACGCCACCTGCTTCCAGAGTTCGCGGGCTTTGACGGTTTTGTGCACCTTGCCGTCGGTGCGGCGGACCAGATTCCAATCGCCGTCCTGATCCAGCGCCTTGATAAATTCATCCGGCACGCGAACCGAATTATTGGAATTCTGCCCCGAAACCGTGTTGTACGCCTCGCCGTTGAAATCATAATCCAGCTTGAGTTTGAGCTGCGATGCAAGTTGCTGCTGCTCCGGTTTGAGATGCTTCATCCCTTCAACCATCGCGGCAACTTTAATTTCTTCACGGACTTTCCAGTTAATGAAATCCATGATGTCCGGATGATCAAGATCGAGGCATACCATCTTGGCGGCCCGACGGGTGGTGCCGCCGGACTTAATCGCCCCTGCGGCCCGGTCGCCGATTTTCAGGAAGCTCATCAACCCGGAAGATTTTCCGCCGCCCGAAAGCGCTTCATTTTCGCCGCGGAGCTTGGAAAAGTTGGTGCCCGTGCCGGAGCCATATTTGAATAACCTCGCCTCGCGCACCCACAGGTCCATGATGCCGCCGTCGTTAACCAGATCATCATCCACACTCTGGATAAAGCAGGCGTGGGGTTGAGGATGGGTATAGGCATCCGCGGACTGTTCCAGCTGATGGGTCTTGGGGTTCACATACCAGTGCCCCTGCGAAGGCCCCGTAAGCCCGTAGGCAAAGTGCAGGCCGGTATTGAACCACTGGGGCGAATTGGGAGCCGCCCGCTGGCTCAGCAGCATATAGGCCAGTTCATCATAGAACGCCCGTGCGTCTTCCTTGGAATCAAAATAGCCGTGATCCTGGCCCCATTGGGTCCAGCATCCGGCGAGACGATGGACAACCTGCTTGACCGAACGTTCCGGCCCGGTGGCGGGCTTTCCATGAACATCCAGAATCGGCTTGCCGGAGGCATCCACCTGCGGAACACCGGCCTTACGGAAGTATTTGCTTACCATAATGTCGGTGGCAAGCTGCGACCATTCCGCAGGTATCTCGGCATCTTTCATTTCAAATACCACCGAGCCGTCAACGTTATTAATGCGGCTGGTGCGCAACTGATAGGCAAACTGCGAATAGACGTCTTTTCCTGCGGTGGTAAAACGGCGTTGAATCTTCATGATGGGTACTCCTGCTTCCGTGCGACTCTATTTGATGGGCTCACAACACCCACCTGCATCCATGGCCGCCGCGCTTACGCCGACGACCGACTTCATTCTCCGGCCGCGTCAATCCACGCGCGGCAGCGTTAAACCGGGTTGATCCTGATATTTCCCCCGTTTGTCGGCATAACTCTGGGTACAGACTTTTTCACCGCGGAGGAAGATGATCTGTGCAATTCCTTCATTGGCATAAATTTTTGCTGGTAGCGGGGTGGTGTTGGATATCTCAATGGTGATCCGCCCCTTCCATTCCGGCTCCAGCGGGGTGACGTTGACGATGATCCCGCAGCGGGCGTAGGTGCTTTTGCCGACGCAGATGGCCAGAATATCCCGAGGTATTTCGAAGTATTCCACGGTTTCGCAAAGGGCGAAACTGTTGGGAGGAATGAGCACCGAGCCATCCGGCCCTGCGTCAACATCCACAAAGCTGCGGGGCGAAAAATTTTTCGGGTCCACGACTTCGGAATTGACGTTGGTAAATATTTTGAAATTCGGCCCGACGCGAACATCATATCCATAACTGGATACCCCAAAGCTGACCGCTCCGGGGCGTTTCATCGCCCGCTCAAATGGTTCGATGTGAATTTCTTCACTTATCTGGCTGTCGCTTAAAATTCCCATTGTGCTGCCACCTTCAAAAGTTTGGTTTTTGTTAGTATACTCACGGGATGAATCGTTTTCAAGGCTTTTGGCAAATCCAAGCCCCGTACAATTCCGTCGCCTCGATAACCGTCTGGCCACTGCCAAATTCACGCCGATCTCCTGACGTGTTAAGGATCCGATAAGACCTCTGTTGCGTACAATACCACCACATCTTGTGGTGTCAAGCCTTTTGATTACTAAATATTGAAAGACAGGTTATCCACACCCCATTAACGGGTTATAAGCCATTTTACCGACAACACTTGTGACGTCCGAATCAATTTACCACTACCGGTTGTGGTATGGAGAATTTCGTAGAATATGAAACGCGGCGGCACTATCATCCATACCGGCGTGTTATGAGACTGGAGCGGGGAGCAAAGCGACATGGAGAGTTGTAACCACATATGAAACATACGGTTAAGACGAATAAGCCAGCCTCAGCATTATCTTTGAAACTTCCCAAGGCCGATATCGACACGCTTCGCCGCCGCCTTCTACGCTGGTTTTCCGCCGCGCAGCGCAAATTGCCCTGGCGTCAGAGCCGCGATCCGTACGCCATCTGGCTTTCCGAAGTGATGCTGCAGCAGACGCAGGTAGCGACGGTGATACCGTATTACAATACATTTTTAACCCGCTTTCCCGACATCCGCTCGCTGGCCCGGGCCGATATCACCGATGTTCTGACCCTCTGGGCGGGATTGGGATATTATCGCCGGGCACACCAGCTTCATGCGGCGGCACGCGATATATTAAATAATCATGGCGGCGTGATACCGACGGAATTTGATCGCCTCCTGAACCTGCCGGGCTTCGGCCCCTACACCGCCGGCGCGGTGGCGAGCATCGCGTTCGGGCAGCGCGTACCGGCAGTGGATGGAAACGTCCTGCGGGTGATGACGCGTCTGCTCGCCGATCCCCGTGATATTCGCCGACCCGCGGTGCAGCAGGACCTTCGCCGGACTGCAGAAACCTGGATTCCGCCCCGCCGGGCGGGCGATTTCAACCAGGCCCTGATGGAACTCGGCGCTACGATCTGCACCCCACGCAACCCGCGCTGCCTGCGGTGCCCGCTCAGCACCATCTGCCGCGGCCACCGCAACGGCGATCCGGCTCAATTTCCCCGACGGGGTCCGACGGTTGATCGCCGCACCCTTTATCTGGCGGCGATTGCCGTCACCGCCGATCGCGGAGAGTTATTAATGGCCCGGAGGCGTTCACCGGGGCTATGGGCCGGACTCTGGGAATTGCCGTCGATCACGATCCCAGGCCCCAACGCCCCGCCTGTCCGCGAGGCTACTCGACTTGCCGATGCAAAGCTCGGTATTCATCTTGCCAAGCTGCGCCGGGTAAGCGACATCGTTCACACCCTTACCCATCGTCACATTACCGTCTGGATTTACCGGGGCCGGGTGGCAAGCGCCGACAGAAGGCGTGGCAACCCCGTACCGGCGCCCAAATCGACCGATTATGCTGAAATGTATTGGGCGGCGCAGGTCGACGAATTACCGCTTTCCGTAATGGCCGAGAAGCAACTTTCGGCATTGCGCGCGGCCGAGGCGGATATTCCCGCAGCTCGCTGCGTCGGCGAAACGGAGGATAAGTGAGCGGTAGACCAGGCGAGCTCCATGCTGTATCTCGCGCGGAGCCGCGGAGTTAACGCGGAAACGCTGCGGCGAAGCGTGCGAACTCTGCCTCCATTGCGGTGAAGAAGGCTGATTCTGCCGTGCGCAGGCGCGGACAGCGGGAAGGGGACACAGAGAAGAATCTCTGCGCCACGTTGCGGCGCTGGTCAGGAATGATTCCAATATTTGGCAACCGCGACCGCCAGAGCGGTTCGAGCCATCTGCTCCATGGCGCTGACGGACTGATCGCCGTAGAGGCGGTGGTAATAGGCCCGTATTAACTTCTGATACTGCCGGTTGGAGAGGGTGAGACGGATTTTTGCCTCCACCGCATCAAACGGCAGCACCTGATGATGCACCACGCGTCCAACCTTGACGATAATGATGCTGTCGCGGATGGGCTTGGCGGGATCTTTCAGAAACATCGGCGGGGCCATTTCATGGGCGTGCAGAGATTCGATCAGCCGCGCCAGTTTCTGATTCGAGAGTTCCGACGGCCGCACATTCGGTACGTGGCCGCCATTGGCCGCGGCATAATCGTCAGAATTATCCTCGGCCAGGAACGCAAAATTGGCTCCGTGGCGGATTTCATCCTCCAGATGGAGGCAATACGCCATCGCCTTGACCCGCGCCTCATGCAATTGGGCCGGGGTCGGATGGCGGATCGGCTCGGTGTGGGTGGGGTCATCCGGATTGCGCGGCAGTTGCCGTGCGATCGGGTAGGTGATGGTGTAGAGGCTCACGCTGGTATGGCGGGTAAATTTTGAAATGTGCCGCCGGTAATAGCGGATCAGATCACGCCGGGTGACGACAATCCGCGGTGAGATGGTATGATTAATAAATAGTTCCAGCGTCGCCTTGTTGCGAATCGACTCCAGACGCCGGTCCAGCGAAGTCCCCTGCCGCTTGAGCGCCCGATTGGCACGCTCCTCGGACCCCATGTACTGGGCGAGTAATTTCGCCTCCCGGACGCGGACATACGCGGCAACCTGCTTTTTCTGGTCGGAGGTCAGCCGCCGCCGTGCCTGGGTGAGCAGCAGCATCGTATCCACCTTGTTGTGGATCGCCCGTACCAATGTCTCCATCGCCTGCTGCTCAAAATATTGCCGATTACGACTGTCGGCCGCTTCCCGCTTCAAATCGCTGTCCACCATGTTGAAGATCGTCTGGACGAAAATCGGGCGCCCATCCACACTGCCCAATAACGCCGCAACGCTCAATTTCTCGCCCGGCGGCAGCGGTCGGGCTGCCTGCACGGGGGCTAAATCGGAACCGAGCGAATTCGCATACCCTCCGCCGGTTGGGGTCTTACTCCCACCGCCGGTTGACACCGGCGCGGTTCCGGCCGCCGATCCCTGCGGCGCCACATGCCCCCCCGCCGGGGTGTCGGATACCACCGTTTTCTTCAGCGATGGAGGTCGCGGCACCACAAATGCACTCGCGTGCATCGATCGAACGCCAGAGTTACAACCCGCAAGTCCCAGTGTGAGAATGGCGGCTCCGGAGCCGAGCAGGAGGACTGATATTCTTCGCTTGGTCATGATCTTATTAGCTACCGTATTTCCCTGTCCATGGCCATGTAAAACCAAAAACATAGCCGTCGCATCACGGATGATAACCGAATATGCTCGGCCGCAGATGCCACACCCATGCCATCATGATATTCGCACGATGCGATTCCTTTGGCCAACCATCACCACTGCTTGGCAGACGAGATGACACGTCACGAACCCAGATGTTCCTGAAGATATTGCCCGAGGGCGGGGACACTTGCGGGGGCTGGCGATGAGGCCGGTTTTTCGACTTTTATCTTTTTCTTCGCATTTTTTCCATTCGGATAGACGATGCGGCCGGGGGGATAGACCACCGGGGGTGGCGGCGATCCTCGCCACGCACGTCCAAAATAAATATCTCCATCGGCCAGCAGGCCGTCGAATTTAACTCTCTGCCCCGGTTTTGCCAGCAGTCGGCGCGTTGCCCGGCCGCCGAAGTACAGGATCGAATAGCGATTCCACCATGCGTTGCGAGTAGCCCCGCGGTAATGCACGACGGCCGTTTTGAGGTACTGGTTGATGGAGAGCACTTTTACCGTGCCGTGGGCGAGTCTCACTTCGCCATTGCGCGCCGGCGGAGCCGAGGTGCAGCCCGCCAGCAGCAGGCATAAAATCAGCACCGCCGCCGGGGCAGCCACATGGGGGATGTTGGTGCCGCCACGATTCATCATCCCGCCATCGTAGCAAAATCATGACAAAGGTTAAATACCGGGGGAATCCGGCCCTACGCAGATAAAAGTCTCGCCCCGTCGACTCCGACCTCGCCGGGCGCCGTTCGCCGGAGCTCCCTTGGACCAAGCCGGGCCCCGCGGTATCGCCGGCCCGGTCCCAAAGGGGAACCGCTGGTCGGCGTCAGGGGAACATCACACCCGAACGGGAAGGGGGATGCCGGCCCCCCGCATGGCCGCAACGCGCAGGTTATGGAGGTGCACCACAAGGCGGAGCCGGTTGGCGTCGGCCTCCGCCTCGTCGGCCGCTATCCAATCGTAGACCCCGAAGGCTCCGAGTATAGCGGCGACTGCAAGCGCGACCGGCGCTGTGGCGAGGGCGACGGCGGAGGACGCCGCCGTGTACGCTGCAAACGGGAGGGTAATGTCGAGCGTAACCGTTCACGGGCCTGATGGAAGAAGCGAGGGTGTGGGTTTCCCCGCGAAGTGGTTGTTGATGGTCTGGTACA
>JBMFVY010000006.1:0-59386 GCA_049965755.1 Phycisphaerae bacterium
CTTCGACTACGAGCCGGAACATCGACTCGGAGAGAACTTTCATCTCTCTGTCTCAACACACTCTCCATCGCACCAGCACAGCACGATGGCGTGCTCCGGCGGGTTCAGGTACAGGCCCACCACGTCGGTCACTTTGGCAATAAAGTTCGGGTCATTACTCAATTTGAAAGTCCGGCTCAGGTGTGGCTTGAGTTGGTTGGCTCGCCAGACCCGGCTGACCATCGAGGCACTCACGCCCAGTTCCCTGGCCAAGGTTCTCGTGCTCCAGTGGGTGCCGGCGGTCGGTTTGGTCTGCGTGGTTGCGTGGATGATCTTGGCCGCAACAGCATCCCTTACCTTGGGCTTTCGTCCGCGTCCGGGGGCATCTTGAGCAATGCCCGCCAGTCCCAGCTTCGCGTAACGATTCCGCCAGCGTCCCACTAATTGTCGGCTCACCCCAACGGCCTCGGCGATATCCTTGTTGTCCCGGCCCAAAGCGGCCGCCAGCACGATCTGCGCCCGTTGCATAAGCCGCACGGGCGTACTGCGTCCCCGCGCCCAGCGTTCGAGTGTCTCGCGATCTGCCTCGGTTATGGTAATGGTTGGAGCTACACGCATCGGTGTTATCCTCGCTTTCCACGAGGTAACACGCAACACCCAATTATAAGTTACAATAATTTGAATTCACTACACTAGTTTCCATCACCGATCGCCACCGACTGAGCGGGATCGGTGATTTGGGAAAGTCGGACGTTGTATAAGTGATTGGTCATTACCAGAGGAGTGAAGCATTAAAGAGGCCGATGCGGCTTGTTGCCTGACATCGGCCCGAGATCATCTTGCGGGTGGACGCGGTTTTCGTCTCGCCGGTCTGGTATTGATTTTTACCGCCGCGCTTACCCGGCAGACTGGGTGTCGCTCGAATCTTCGGTCGCCGTGTTTGCCGCTTCGCCTTCCTGGGCCGTCTTTTCGCGCACAACCCAGATTTTAATCTGCGTCTTGAGGTCGGATGCCAACTGCACATTGACTATAAAGGTATCAATGCGGCGCAGCGGCTCATCGAGGCGAACATCATCGGGCGTTACGGCGTGGCCGAGTTTCATCAATTCATCCGAAATATCCCGCCGCGATACGGATCCGAACAGGTGCCCCTCTTCGTTCGATGCCCTCGCAATGGTAAGCTCCAAGCCGGTGATGGCGGCCAGAATCGCTTCCTTCTGCTCCCGCAGCAATTTCATCCGGGCCTCATGCTCCTTGCGGGCGGCCTCCAGTCGCTGGATATTGCCGGGCGTGGGGGTGGTGGCCAATTTTTTCGGCAGCAGATAGTTGCGGGCATACCCCTCGCTGACATCAACCACCGTGCCGACAATGCCGACTTTGTCAATCGTGTCTGTTAATAAAACTTTCATTATTCACCTCGCGTATGTAAAAGATCAATCATTCAAATAACGACGGCGGCCGATTATCAGGCCACCCGCCGGAGTTAAAACGGAATATCATCATCCGATACCGGCGGCGGCCCGTCATCATTCTGCGGTGCAGATGGGCGACCGGCCTGCGGCGCGGTCCGCGGTTGATATCGCGGTGCACTCCCTTCGCCGCCTTCGCCACCGCGGGAATCCGGTCCGCCGAGGAACTGGAATCCCTCCACCACAATCCGCATCTTCGATCGCTTGGAACCGTCCTGCGCTTCCCATTGATCGAGCTTCAATCGCCCCTCAATAAAGATGGGCCGCCCCTTCTTCATGTATTTGGAAAGCGTCTCGGCCTGTTTTCCGTAGGAGGTGCAGTCCACATACGTCACCTCCTCCTTCTGTTGACCGTCCTGGGCCGTCCAGCGGCGATTAACCGCCAGGCCCAGCTCACAAACCGGGGTCTGCGACGGCGTATAGGAAAGCTGCGGATCCCGCGTGAGGTTCCCCATCAGAAAAACTTTATTGAGGTTTGCCATAAGTCACCATTTTCACAACGTTGAGCCTGCAGCGTTCTCCCGTGCTTCGCACCCATAGGACGTGCATGTCCACAGGGCGGAATATCAGGCCGTGATTTCGGGTTCGGACGACGCATCGCTTGAGCGCTCCGCCTGACGATCATGCGATCGGCGGAATCCACGTCCCGAGTGTTCATCCACTGCGGGCTGCTGTGGAATCATCTGCTCCATATCCGCGAGTGCCAGATGATCCGCCTTGATAATCAGGGCACGCAGAATATTGGTCGACAACTGCACATCACGTTCGATGCCGGCGACCTTCGGCCCCTCGCATCGGAAAAACGCCAGTGCGTAAAGCCCGCGCTTATGCCCTTCAACCGGATAGGCCAACCGCCGCTCATCCCACTTACGCAGGTGCAGAATCTCCGCGTTGGCACGGTTGAGAATGTGTTCCACTTCCTGGCGGGCAGCGTCCCAGTTGCCGCCGGCAAAGGTGGGATTAATAAGAAACAGACCTTCATACTGGCCGGTGTGTACGGACATGAACCGATTCTCCAAAACACGTCTGACGGCGAGCGGCGCCACGTGCGCCACCATGGGTTTCCCCGTCAAAACAACATCACTTTATCTCTCTTCCCAATTCATCGTCGGCGAACTCGCGGAACATCTCCGCCCGATGCCGGCGTCCTTAACGCTCCAGATTTATCCGCCGTTATACTCATTCATCGCGGCGGCTATGCCTGAGCGAATCCAACAGTTTACCGCTTCGGCCCCGCGAGATAAAGCCGCAGCTAAATCCCCCTCCTCCCCCGGACTGAAACGCGAAAGCACGTATCGTTCCAGCGGAATGCTTCCCGGATGGCCGACACCGATACGCAATCTCGCGAAATCCGTGGGTTGGTCGAGTCGGCCCCGCAATGACTCCGCAATACTCGCCAAGCCGTTATGTCCACCGCTTGAACCACCCGCCCGGAGCCGAATTTTTCCAGTCGGCAGGGCGATATCATCCACGAGTACCAGCAGGTCGGCGATTGGAAGATCATAGAAATCCAACGCTGCCCGCACCGATCGACCGCTGAGATTCATGTACGTCTCCGGCTTGAGGAGCACCACTTTTTCGGCATCCCACCGAAAGTCGGTCACCAATCCGGAAAAGCATTTGCTCCAGCGGCCGGCGCCGGCTTTACCTGCAACCGTTTCGGCAAGCATAAATCCGGCATTGTGCCGGGTATGCTGATATTCGGTACCGGGGTTACCCAAGCCGACGATAAGCTTCATGCTGTGCACCGGAGTGAGAATACCACCACCGTCAAAGTCCGATCCGGCACCGGATTATTTCTTGCCTCCGGCCGGTTTCGCACCTGCGGCTGGAGCGGCGGCTTTTCCACCGGCTGCCGGCGCCGCAGCGGCTGCAGCTTCATCCGGCTTCTTGCCGATAACTTCAGGTTCTGTCGGGCCCGGCGCGGCTTCCGCGGCCGCTTCAACCACCTTTGGCAGTTTCACCTGACAGACGATCTGCTCACCCGGTGTTATCAGGCGTATCCCGGCCGGCAGGGCAACATCCCGCGCATGAATCACGCCGTTGAGCTCCAGATCATCAATGGTGACCCGCAGACTGTCAGGAATCTCCAGGGGAAGCGTCTCAACTTCCAGTTCTGCATGCTGGATATCCAGTACGCCCCCTTCTTTGGTGCCTTTGGCTACACCCTTGAATTCCACCGCGATCCGCACATGAACTTTCTTATGCGGATCAATCCGCAGGAAGTCCACATGCACAATATCCTTATGCAGGTGATCGTACTGCACATCCTGAATCAGGACGTGTTCCACCTGTCCGCCGATTTTCAAATCCAGCAGATGTGCTCCGCTGTGAACGGCCCGCTCGGTAGCCGCAGCGTCAACACTGATCGACGTGCTTGCACCTTTGAGTCCGTAGATAATTGCCGGCAACTTCCCATCTGCCCGCAGACGCTGCGAATTCATTCGACCTGCTTCCACCCGGGGTTGGGTCTCAAGCACGATACGTTCGTTGATAGTTTTGGCCACCATGGCTCACATTCTCCTGAAAAAAACTCAAGGGCACCTGCCCCTTTATCCATATCTGCGTTCGGCGCTCTCAGCGCTTGCCGCCGTTACCACCTTTATCAAACAGGCTTGATACCGATTCATTGAGGTGAATCCGCCGGATCGCCTCGCCGAGAAGATCGGAAATTGAAAGCACCTCAAGACGATCGCGGATCGGATCCAACCGCGAATCGATCGGTACCGTATCCGTTATTACAATCTTGGTAATCGGGCTCTTCGCAACGCGTTCAATGGCGGCGCCGGCAAAAATACCATGCGTCGCCGCAATGTGAACGGCGCGCGCCCCGCGATCCATTAATATTTTGCTTGCTTCCGCAATGGTTCCGCCGGTGGTGATCATGTCATCAAACATCAATACCGTCTTATCAACGATATCGCCGACGATTGTTGACATAAACACCTTCGTGCCCGATTGCCGCCGTTTGTCGATAAACGCCAGATCGCCGCCGAGCATCTCCGCATAGTAACTCGCGGCTTTGACATTGCCGGGATCGGGCGAGACAATCGCGATACGCCCAAGCTCCGGCAACTGCCTGCGATACCATGCCAGAAATACGGGCGATGCCAGCAGATGATCCACCGGAAGATCAAAAAAGCCCTGAACCTGTGCGGCGTGCAAGTCCATCGCAATCACGCGGTCTACGCCAGCTGCCGTAATAATGTTGGCCACCATCTTGGCCGTGATCGGAGTGCGTCCTTCACTTTTCCGATCCTGCCGGGCATAACCAAAATAAGGAATCACAGCGGTGATGCGCGTCGCCGATGCCCGCATCAGGCAGTCAATCCACACCAGCAACTCAACGAGGTTGTCGTTAACCGGCGGGCAGGTCGGCTGCACAATAAAACAATCCCGGCCGCGGACATCCTCTTCCAGTTTTACAATGACTTCACCGTCGGGAAAGCTCTCGATTCTCGCCCGGCCCACCTCCAGGCCCAGATGCCGACAGATTGCCTTGACCAGCGACGGATTGGCTCTTCCGGCGAAGATCTTCAGCTCATGTTTCAAGTTGTCGGTCATCACCTGCCATCCGTCCATCTGCCGCTGCATTCGCGGTCCCAATTTCGCCGAATCGTCCGCACTTTTACCGTGAGAATTCATCCCGTCCCGGCACCATTGGGAAAACAACAAAAAAACCGTCCCCCGGAGCCGCAGCACGAGGTTAAACGGTGCACTCATCGCATCGCGTCTGATACGCTATACGCCGCCGAACCGCTCTCCGCGAGGCACCACCGTGCCAGCCGGAACTCGACTTCCCGCCGCAACTTCAGCCCCCGCACCGATAAAGGTAAACGGTTCGAGCACGGTATCTTCCCCGATTTTCGCTCCAAATTCAATCCATGTGTTCGTCGGCGACGTTATCGTAACCCCCGATGACATGACCCCATCCAAAATGCGGGTCTGCATGATCGCACTTACCTTGGCCAATTCAGATCGGGAATTGATACTCAGAACATCCTCCGGCGGCACGGCGGCCACAGCTTCCACCGCCTCCCCGGCCGAAAGCATCAGTTCCACCAGATCGGTCAGGTAGTACTCGCCTTTGGCGTTGTTTGGCGTGATTTTTGCCAAAAATGGCCATAATTTGACCGCATCGAACAGATAATACGACGGATTCACCTCTCGAATCTGCCGCTGGCTTTCGGTACAGTCGCGTTCTTCTACGATCCGCTGCAATTTTCCATCGGCGCTTCTCAATATCCGTCCATAACCCATCGGATCGTTTAATTCACTCGTGGCGAGAGTCATCGCCGCGTGTTTCGTCGCAAAAAAGCTCAATAAGGTTTTCAGCGTCTGAGCCCGGATCAGCGGACCATCCCCCGCCAGCACAAAGAGCGGCCCGGCGACATCCCGCATTTCCCGTTCCGCCATCATGACGGCATGCCCGGTTCCTTTTTGTTCAAGCTGTTCGACAAACGTGATATCCGCCTGCCCCCCAAACATGTCCCGCACGCGATCGCGATCATGTCCGATCACGAGTGCGATTTTTTCCACGCCCGCCCCTCGCAGCGCATCGAGGACGTAAGCCAGCATCGGTCGGCCGCAAATTTCATGCAGAACCTTCACTTTCGCGGATTTCATCCGGGTTGATTTCCCGGCCGCCATTACAACGGCACCAGATTTTGGCATGGCCTGTTTCTCCTGATACGCCAATTTCCACAGAACTTTAACCGCAGCCGATGGTTTAGGAAAATACCCTTGCCATCGGCGACCCGGTCGGTACGTCGTGCGCGACTGCCAGAACTGTGACATCGGTAGACATTTTGGCCGCGTCGCCTGAAAATTTCGGATGTGTCCAGTGGGTGAAATCTAAATTTCAAATGTTGATTTTAATCGTAACCACATGTATATAATGGTTTTACATATGATCGTTGAAGACAAATTGGAATTTGATCTCATCGGGCCCTATATTTGCTCCGTATAGTCTTCCGGTGCGACTTAACGTGATGGATGCACGCACCACAGACTGGAAGGAGTATCGTATGCCAGTTGCCTCACCCCCCCCCGTTATCCTGACCGTACCGGAGTTACCGGCCAAATTGAGGCGAGCGCTTTCTCACCTCAAAGAGAGTGGATTGAATATTGCTTTAGAGGCGTTGTCGCTTCCAATTGACTTCATCGATAATCCGATTTTCAAAAAGCGTGATGCTGAATCCGTTTTGTTTGATCAGGGGATGGACATAAATGTCTCGAGCACCTCGTGGTATCATCCGATGCTCGACGATGATCTCAATGCGTCATCCGCCCCTTCTTCTACCTTGCTCAGCGCCAAGGAAGAGCAGCATCTCTTTCTGCGCTATAACTATGCCCGCATGCGGACCAAACAAGCGGTTGCCCGACTCAAGGCGGCCCCCGGACGCAAAGTTGCCAATGAAGTGGTCCTTTGGCACCGGCGAAGCCGCGAAACCCGCGAAATTATCACCAATGCCAACTTGGCCTTGGTTCTGGCCATGGCCAAGCGAACCCGCATGTCGGATGTCGATTTCAGCGAACTGATCTCTGAAGGAAACATGGCTTTGCTCCGTGCGGTTGAAAAATTTGATGCCGCACGCGGTTTCAAATTCAGCACCTATGCGTGCCGCGCGATCCTCAAGGCGTTCAGTCGGATTGCCGTGAAGTCGAATCGGTACAACAGCCTGTTCCCCGCGGAATTCGATCCGTCCATGGAGCGATCCAACGAGATGGAATTACGTCGACAGGCCGTTGCCAAAGATGCCGTCGAAGAGCTTCAGCGCATCATCTCGACCAACCGAGCCGATCTGACCGATGTCGAACAGAAGGTGATCGAGGCTCGGTTCGCCGTCAATCGTCCGGAGAATACCGAGTCGCTCACGCTTGAAGAAGTGGGGCAGGTCATCGGAGTTACCAAAGAACGCGTCCGTCAGATTCAGAATCGTGCGCTTGAAAAACTTCGGATGGCCCTCGACGGCGAGATTCTCCGCCGCTGACGGAAATAACTTTTAATTAATAATATCACCGACTTGTTTTTTCGATCGTTCCGGTCGAGAGACCGGATTGTTAAAGGCCCAGGCGTAATCGGTGCAGCGCCTGGGCCGCTTTTTTTATCTTCCGAAACTCCCCTCCCGAGCACATCCACAGATGTCCGCACGCGGGAGGGCTTTGCACTCAAACTGCGTTTCGGGGTCGTAAGTGGTCAACCTGTTGAACATATGAGTTGCCGTTCTATTCGATCTGCCGATGACAAGCGAAGTCCGATAGCCCGCAGGCAGCATCGCGATCATGCTTTTGCGACCTACCGCATCGCTTTTACCGGCCGCGGAAGTCCAGACCCCGTCCTCCGGCTGAAACCAGACCGTGGAAATAGGCCGGTGGGACGATGAAAAATTAATATAGGGCTCTGATTTGAATAAAAACCCGGAAATTTTTCTTGCTTGGTCAAAAGCTTCGTGGTAAGGTTCCTGAAGTTGACGGAACGCTGAAGAATCTTTGGTGTTTTGTAACTCGGTAGAGAGAGAAAGAAAAAGCATTTCGTAACTTTTCTCTACACTCTGTTTTAGGTGGGAGTTTTATCAAAGCCGATGTGGTTTTGGCTGCTCCCGGCGTTTCATATTTATCGGAGGTAGTGAGTGATGTTCAAGTCTTGCGGGAATGCAGTGGTTTCGCGTCGGTCGAAATTGTGGATGGCGGCGGCGGCAATGGTGCCGATGGCAGGGGGATTGTTTTCGGCCGGTATGGCTCAGGCGACCCCTCAAGGCTACGTGTATTATCAGGCGACGAATTCGTACTCGACCGCCCCTAGCGACGACAATGGACCGTACAGCGCTGTAATCGGATTTTTGGTCAGCAACGGTCAGTTAACGGTGACGGTACATAACACATCAGACCCGGTTTACGACGTATCGCAAACAGTCGGGGCGATTCATTTTCAGATCAACGGTTACACCTTCGGTTCCAATGCCCCGAGCCTGCAGGATACGGCGCTCAACACCGTAACGGTGGCAAGTAATGGCTCCGGAGCACACACAAGCGGCACGACCACCTCGACGGCCGCGTGGGAAGTGCTGACCGGCAGCGGGACGACCAGCCCCACCAGCCCCACCAGCCCCACCGGCCCCACTGGCCCAACTGGCCCAACTGGCCCAAACAGCCCGAGCACAACCGGCAGTGAGCTTACGCTCGAGGCGATTCCCGCGACCGGCGCAAACAGTGGTGTCGGACAGAACGGTCCGATTGGTGAATTCGTCATCGGCAACGCCAACAGCAACGGTCATTATTCCAGTGCGCTGGCCGGCAAACTTGGCGGCCATGGAACAGGCAGTGATAATTCCGGAAGCTCAATTATTGGCCAGACCCTGCTGGCCAATAACCAGAGCTTCACCATCAGCCTGCCGGGACTGACCACGGCCGATTCGATTGACACCAGCAGTATCACCGTGGATTTTGGTAATGATCCGTCCGATGCCGGCATCAAGGCCAGCCTCGACAGCACCTATGTTACGCCTGAACCGGCTGCGCTGGCTCTGATGGGCGTGGCCACGCTCGGATTATTGCTCCGCCGCCGTCGAGCTTGATTGACTGGCCGCGACTTCGTCGGATAAAAAGCTGATCTATTAACCCCGGTCGTCATAAAAGTCGACCGGGGTTTTTCTTTCGGCCTGTGGCCGGAACGGTGCTTGGTGATGCGCCTCGACATACCGAATAAATCTGGTAAATTGCAACTGACAAAACGAGGTAACGACATGTACGAGCTGAACGTCGATGAGTTGCTCAAACCCATCTCCGCCGACAAGCCCTGCGGCGAAGATCTGTCATATGATCCCGAGTTTACAGAACTCGAACGCCTGATTCCCGGCAAGCCGGAGCAGGAAATGGGCAATGTCAAAGCGCCGGCGGAGGAACCGGACTGGCAGGATATCCATGGGCGTTGCGTGGCATTGTTCAAACGCACCAAGGACCTGCGCGTGATGGTTTATCTGGTTCTTGCGCAGGCACGGCTGCGGGGTATTGAAGGCGTGCGGGACGGACTGACTATCCTGGATCAGCATCTGCAGATGTACTGGCCGGATCTCATGCCGCCGCTGGATGTGGAAGATGACAACGACCCCACCCTGCGGGTTAACGCGATTGCGTCCATGTCGCCGCCCGCAGATGCGTATGATGATCCATTAAAATTTCCACAGCGGTTTCTGGAAATCCCTCTGAATGCTCCGCGGCAGCTCGGCCCGATCACACTTCGGCAGATCATGATCAGCACCGGCGAACTGTCGGCTGGGGCTGAAGAAAAGGCGCTGGCTCCCGCCGAGATCGAAGCGGCCTTCAGTGATACCCCTCCGCAGCGACTCTCGGCTCTGTATCAGGGGGCAGTTGAAGCCCTGCACGCGTGGGACAGTATTGATAAGACATTGACGGCGCATGTGGGGCCGGGCCGGGGAGCCGACCTACGCGGTACGCGAAAAATCATTCACAATTGGGCCACGCAGATTCAAAAGCGGCTTTCAACCTCAGCTCAGGCCGCCGCGGACGAAACCGCAAACGCATCGGCCGAGTCGGTTGCGGCAACCTCGGCGGCGGGGCGGGCGGTTGAGCGGGGAATCAACAGCCGCGATGATTGCATTCGGGCCATCGACGACATCTGTCGATATCTGGAGGCGGCCGAACCATCAAGCCCGGCTCCGATGATTCTCAGACGTGCAAGGAAACTGATCAATATGAGTTTTCTGGATGTCATTGCCGATCTCTCGCCTGATGCGCTTGCAGCGATCAAATCCATCGGCGGGCTGGATCGGGAGGGTTAACGTTCCGGAGATCCAGTGGGATAGGTTAGCGAATCAGCGGGAATCGCAGGAACTGATTCATAAGGTAAAATCCGTGGGCAAAGTTTTAATCTGAGGTTCCGGCTATGGCAAAAATACCAACTCTGAAAGATTGGAAGGCGCAGACGGAATTGGGTATCACCAAGCCCCGAAGCAAGCTCTTCAAGGCGATTGATGATCGAATTGAGGAGTACAACAAAACTCCCACGCCGGAGAAAGCGACGCAAATTCGCATCGCTCTGACTCGCTGGATGCAGAATGAAGGCGCCAATTGGGAAGCCGATCCGCGTAATAAACCCCCGGCTCGGCCGATTACCGCTCTGATGGGGACGCTGGAATCCATGCGTTTGCCGCTGGAGAGCAAAGATGTGGAGATTCTCAGAGCCATTGCCAACGAGCGACCGGCGCGAATGCGTTCGATGTTTGCCGGCCATAAGATCAAGCTGCGGTTGGCGCTCACGGCGGAGAAGATGGGGCAAGCGGTCACCGAGTTACGCAATGAGATCAAAAGTCAGGGGGGCGGAAATAAGAATCAACCGCTGAAAAAATTTGGCACGCAGGTGGGCAACCAGGCAATGGATGGCAAATCCCAGGCGTATAGCGCATACAGTGTGCTTCACGATGTTCAAACGGCGAAGAGCGATGTCGGCAAAACGGCCAGCGCAGTGGGGTCGATGGCGATTGCCCCCGCAAAGAAAATGGCCAATGCAGAAATGATGAGCATACTCAATGAGTTTTTCGGCACCCAGATTCAGGAAGTGTCGCAATTTGCGGCCACCATCGCTCGCGAGACGGGTTTGCAGGCCGCCCAGCAGGTAGCGGATCACGTATTAAGCATGCTCCCGCTGTTTTCACTTGTGAAGGACGGTAGCGAAGCACTCTACTTCTGGGCGTCGGCGGTGCATAAGGGATATCAGAGGTATCAGGTTAGTGCAGGACGTGACGTGATCGCTCTGGGTGATGCACGACGGGCGCTTGAAGCCGTTGAGCACCTGCTCAATCGCGACATTGCCTTTACGGCAACCAAAGCGGCCATTTGCACCGCAAGTACCGGAGCCCACGCGGCGGCCTTGGCGGCCAAAGGGGCCGATGTCGCGCTGAGCCCGGCCATCGGGGCGGCGAAGGCGGCCGCCAACGCGGCGCGGATGATCGCTAAATTTGCCATCGAGGCGCGTGAAGCGATGGCATCACGAAAATTCTTTGTTGATCCGGCCGGTTATACGCTGGATATTTTCGGGAAATGCCCGCTGATCGGCGCTTATATGATCGACGGCTCCAGCGATTCCGACATCATCGCAATGGTTTGGGAAGAAATGGGGCAGCCCGGCTGGATGGACGATATTGAACGGATGTTGCCGAAACTTCAGCCCATCCGTGAGCAGGCCGGTCGTTTAATTCGCGAATCTCCATTTGTTATTGATCCCCCAATGCCCAGCCGCTACGCGGTCAGCACATTTGCGGGTAAAAAATGGCTGGCAAAGAAAACTTGGTGGTCGAGCATGCCGTGGAATCGACTGTGATGGAATCGAATGGGGGTTTTGGTTCAAGATTATGGGAGATGGGAGCCGAAAAATAGAAATGGTGGAGCATCGGATGTTTGGAGTAGCCTGCTTACGACACTTGACAAATACGCCCAGTGGCGTTTCCATTCATATAAGCGAAGCTGCGGCCGCAGATGCGGGGGATGGGAGATTCGGTTGTGAGAACTACCCGTTTCGGGTCGCATATTAAAAGTCAATTACAGGGGCACGTCACATGGCAAAAGCAAGCAGTCAGAAATTTGTAGCTCGAAATCGGGCGCCGCGTGTGCAGATTGAATACGATGTCGAGCTCTACGGCGCAGAGAAAAAGATCAATCTGCCGTTCGTCATGGGGGTCATGGCGGATCTCTCAGGGAATCCCAAAGATGCCCTGCCGGCCGTTCAAGATCGGGCATTTCAGGAAATCGATGTCGATAATTTTGACGATCGCATGAAGGCGATGAAGCCTCGCGTGGCGTTTCAGGTGCCCAATTCCCTGACCGGTGAAGGGAACATCAATGTCGAACTGACGTTCGAGAGTATGGATGATTTTTCGCCGGCGGCAGTGGCAAAAAAAGTTGAACCGCTGGCCAAGTTGCTCAACGCCCGTACTCAGCTCGCGAATCTGCTTACCTACATGGACGGCAAGGATAAGGCTGAGCAACTTGTGGCGCAGGTGCTTCAGAACCCGGCTCTGCTTTCGGCGCTTGGTTCGGCGCCCAAAGCGGAAGATAAAACTGCGTCTTAGCAACACGGCGACGGCCGGGCATCGCCCGACTGTCAAAAGATCAGACATAACCATGGAGGTCTTCATATGGCGCGCGAACAGCAAGCGTCTTCGCCCGTAAAAGAAATCAAAACAGTTGATGAATTCTCAAGTCTGTTGAGCAAAAACATCGGTGCCAAGACCGATGAAGTCTCTCGTATGGTGCGCGACGCAGTCGGCACCCTCGTGGAGCAGGCTCTGCAACGCACGGCCCTGATATCCGACGACGCTCGCCGCAGCATTGAATCCATCATCGCCGAGCTGGACAAGAAAATATCCGAACAGGTCAATCTGATCCTCCATCACGAGGATTTCCGTCGCTTGGAGGGGGCGTGGCGCGGCCTGCATTATCTGGTGAACAACACCGAAACCGACGAGAACCTGAAGATACGCGTCATGAACATCTCCAAGAAAGACCTTGGGAAAACCATTAAGAAATTCAAAGGGACCGCGTGGGATCAGAGCCCGATCTTCAAGAAAATTTATGAAGAGGAATATGGCACTCCGGGTGGGTCTCCCTATGGATGTCTGGTCGGCGATTACGAATTTGATCATAGCCCGCCGGATGTGGAAATCCTCTCCGGCATGGCGCAGATAGCCGCCGCCGCGCACGCCCCATTTATTTCTGCGGCCTCCCCGACGCTGATGAATTTTGACTCCTGGCGGCAGCTTTCCGATCCGCGCGATCTGACGAAAATATTCCAAACGGCGGAATATGCCGCGTGGCGCTCGCTGCGGGAATCGGAAGATTCCCGTTATATCGGGCTTACCATGCCGCGATTTCTCTCCCGCCTGCCGTATGGCTCCAAGACCAATCCCGTGGAGGAATTCGCCTATGAGGAGGATATGGAGGGGGCCAAACACGATAACTACGTCTGGGCCAATTCCGCTTATGCCATGGGCGTGAATATCAATCGGGCGTTCAAGCTCTACGGCTGGTGCGCCCGTATCCGCGGTGTGGAGAGCGGCGGTACGGTCGAAGGATTGCCCTGCCATACCTTCCCCACCGATGATGGCGGCGTGGATATGAAATGCCCGACTGAAATCGCCATTACCGATCGCCGCGAGGCAGAACTGGCGAAGAACGGCCTCATGCCGCTGTTGCACTGGAAAAATACTGATTATGCGGTGTTCATCGGCGCACAGTCCCTCCACAAGCCGACGGAATATGATGATCCGGATGCAACGGCCAATGCGAATTTGGCCGCCCGTCTGCCCTATTTGTTCGCCAGTTGCCGCTTTGCCCACTTCCTCAAATGCATGGTGCGGGACAAGATCGGCGGCTTCAAGGAAAAAGGGGATATGGTTCGCTGGTTGAACAATTGGATCATGCAGTATGTTGAGCCCGATCCGGCTAACGCATCGGAAGAGGCCAAGGCTCGCCGACCGCTGGCGGCGGCGGAAGTTGAGGTGGAGGAAATTCCGGGTAATCCAGGGTACTACACATCGAAGTTTTATCTGCGGCCCCATTATCAGCTTGAGGGGTTGACGGTTTCGCTTCGGCTTGTGTCCAAACTTAAATCCGCCAAAGGGGCATAAGTAAATCTTTGGAAAGTGGTTCCGACCGCACGGTGCGGTCGGCTAAATTTTGAAGACGCACGTTAAAGGAGAATGTCATGAGCTTGTACATGAAGATCGACGGGATTGAAGGGGATTCCACGCAAAAAGGACACGAGAAGTGGTTTGACATAAGCTCGTACGCCTTCAATGCGATGAACATGGGTGGCGGTATGCCGGGCTCGGCAGGTGGACGCAGTGGTGGCGAGACGCAAGTCGGCGAAATCACCGTCTCCATGCCGGGCGCCAGCGGCATACCGACTCTCACCCAGTATGTCGTGACCGGGAAGACCGTTAAGTCGATCCTTATCGAGTCGGTGACATCCTCTGAAAACCCGGTCATCTATCAGAAATGGACACTCTCTGATTGTGCCTTCAGCAACATCGCGATAAGCGATGGAGGCATTGGGCTTCGGGATATGGGCATTTCGCTCTCCATTAGCTTCACGCATATGCAATTTGATGCGACGGCCATCAAGGACGACGGAAAAGCCGGTGCCACCAAGTCCGTCAAATACGACGTAGCTAAACGCGCCCTGACGTAAGGCGCCGGTCGGTATTTCAGCTATTGCGTCGGTACGGCCGCCGGGTCGTCCCGACGCGATTTTATTCCTGCAACCGGTTGATGGAGCCCTGCGGAAATGGACGCCGAAGTATTGGTCAAACAGGGGCAGGTTGGGGCCGCTCTCGAAGCGCTCCAGGCAGCCGTGCGCAAAGCTCCCACTGATCCGAAGCTGCGCATTTTTCTCTTTCAGACGCTGGCTATTCTAGGGCAATGGGATCGGGCGGTTACCCAGCTCAATGTCATCGGTGATCTCGACGCCTCTGCCATGTTGATGGTAACCGTGTACCGCGAGGTGATTGCGGCCGAGGCGGTCAGGACCAGTGTTTTTGCCGGCCGGAAAACGCCCATGCTCCTTGGCGAGCCCGATCCGTGGTTGGGGTGGTTGGTGGAGTGTACCAAACTGCTGGCTGCTGGTAAAACCGATGAAGCCGTCCGTTTGCATGATGCCGCATTTGACGCCGCCCCGCAAACGAGTGGAAGCATCGATGGAAAACCGTTCGAGTGGATTGCCGATGCGGACGGTCGCCTCGGCCCGGTCTTAGAAGTTATCGTCAAGGGGAACTATTACTGGGTTCCATTCAAGAATATCGCGGAGATTCAAATTGAGAAGCCGACCGATCTTCGCGATCTGGTTTGGATTCCCGCCACCTTCACTTGGACCAATCAGGGCAAAGCGGTGGGATTTATCCCGGTGCGATATCCGGGCACACCTGAACAGGGCAATCCGTCACTGATGATGAGCCGATCGACGGACTGGCAGGAGCAGGGGGGGATTTCCATCGGTTTGGGGCATCGGCTCTTGGCGTCCGCCGATGGAGAATATCCGCTTCTGGAAGTGCGGAACATCAGGCTTGAGTCGCCGCAGCCGGAGGGCGGATGATGCCCGGAGACGACGTTGCCTCTCGGGATCGTCTCATGCCGTTCCTGCTGGATCGGCTTGCCGATGACCATCCTGATACGCAGGTGGAATCGCGAACCGCACGCACAACGACCATCACGCAACTCCGTTCGGCGGTACTCCGCGATATCGGCTGGCTGCTGAATTCCACCCGTCATCCAGATTCCGATGGTTTCAATGCTCATCCTCTCGTCGCCCGGTCGGTACTCAATTTCGGCATTCCCGCCATGGGCGGTACCACGGAATCAAGCGTGTCCGTGGAATATCTTGAACACGTGATTGCCGACGCCATTCGCACTTATGAACCGCGACTTCTTCCGGAGACCGTGATAGTCAAGGCAACCTCGGGCGCACGCGGTGTCGCGGGTAATCGGGTGGATTTTGAAATCCGTGCTGATCTGTGGGCGGTGCCGATGCCCGATGTGCTGTTCGTCCGGACGGAAGTGGATTTGGAAACCGGCTTATGTCAGGTAACGCAGCGTAGCAATGGATAAGCGAATCCTCGAATACTACGAGCAGGAACTCCTCTTCCTTAGGGAGATGGGGAAGGATTTTGCCCACCAGTTTCCAAAAATTGCCGGCCGCCTGAGCTTGGATCAGATTCCCTGCCCCGATCCCTACGTCGAACGCCTGCTGGAGGGCGTTGCATTCCTCACCGCCCGCATCGATATGAAACTCGATGCCCAATTTCCCCGATTTACGCAGAGTCTGCTCGAGACCATTTATCCCCAATATCTGGCACCCCTGCCGGCCATGGGGATGGTGGAATTTGTTCCCGATCCGCGTGAAGCGGCCAATTTTGTCGGCGGCTTTCCCGTCCCTGCGGGCAGTTACCTCGACAGTATTCTCGGCCGCGATGAGGTGACCGCCTGTCGCTTTCGTACCGCCCACGCACTGAAGATATTCCCCCTGCAGGTCACCGATGTGGCCTACACCAGCCGGGAGATGGCCGCTTGGGGCCTGCCGGAGAACCGAAAAATGCGGGCGGCCCTGAGGGTCCGCATCAGCAGTATTCTCCCAGGCCTTACGCTGGACAAAATGGCGGCGGATCAGTTGAGCTTTTACATCAGCGGCGACTCCAGCCTGCAATACCCGCTCCATGAGCAGATTTTCGGCAATTGCATCGGTGCCGTGGTGAAACCCGACGGTGTTCCTCCGCCCTGGCTGATCACCATTGATCCGTCGCATCTTCGCCCGCAGGGGTTTTCCGAGGCCGATGCCCTGCTGCCCGTCGGTGCACGCACGTTCAGCGGATACCGCCTGCTGCGGGAATATTTCTCCCTGCCGCAGCGATTCTGCTTCTTTACGCTCTCCCAACTCGGCCCGGCCATGGCCCGGTCAACCTCCAACACCGTTGACATCATCTTTCTGTTTTCGCAGCGCGATCCCCGCCTGGAAAACACACTCACCACCTCCAATCTGCGCCTCTTCTGTACGCCGGTCATAAATCTCTTTGAAAAGACCTGCAGTCGCATTCATCTGGAGGACCGTTTTCATGAATTTCATGTCACGGCGGATATCACCCGCCCGCTGGATTATGAAATATTCGATATTACCGGCGTAACCGGCTATGGTGCAACGCGGGAGGATCAGCAGGAATTTCAACCGTTTTACCGGGCCACCGATTTTGATGCCGGTCGCAATGCCTACTACCAGTTGCGGCGCGAGCCGCGCGTGCCTTCGGAAAAGGAGCGGCGGGTCGGCGGTCGCTCGCAGTATGCGGGATCGGAGGTTTACATCTCACTGGTGGATGAAAAAAACGCCCCCTACTCCACCGACTTGCTGCAACTGGGCATTGACGCCCTGTGCACCAACCGGGATCTGCCGCTTTTCATGGCCCTGGGGCGGGGTGCGACCGATATGCAGATGGTGGGCAACCTGCCGACGTGCGCCATCCGTGTGGTTGACGGGCCCCTGACCGCGCCCCGCATGTCCGTCGCCCAGAAAGAAACGGCGTGGCGGCTCATCAGCCATCTGTCGCTCAATTATCTTTCATTGACCGATACCGGACCGGAGCAGGGGGCCGAAGCGCTGAGATCGATCCTGCGGCTTTATGCGTCGGATCATGATCCGCAGCACCGGGCGCAGATCGCGGGGGTGCGATCGGTGAAATCGGCCCCGCTGCATCGGCGCCTGATTACCGGAGGACTGAGCACCTTCGTTCGCGGTATTGAAATCACCGTTGAAATGGATGAAACCGCCTTTCAGGGAGGCAGTGCCTTCCTGCTGGGGATGATATTGGAAAAATTTCTGGCCCTGCATGCTCCGATTAATTCGTTTACCGAGACGGTGATCCGGAGCACCCAACGAGGACTGTTGATTCGATGGCCGACACAGCCGGGCCGCCGCCCGCAGATCATCTGATTCAGCGATTGCTGGAGCGTGGAGATCGATTTGATCTCTACCATGCGATCCGCCTGCTTAACTGCCACCTGCGGGATTCGCCTCCGGTCGGTGAGGCGCGCCTGCCGGCGCAGGAGGGGTACAGATTTACACAACATGTATCACTCGCCTTTCCACGCTCGCCAATTGAAGAAATATCCCGGCGTCCCGACGGAAAGCTGCAGATATCGACCAATGGCTTCGGCCTGCTGGGGCCCAACGGGCCCATGCCGATGCAGCTCACCGAGCATATCCTTGAGCGCAGTCGGCACTTTCGAGACCGGACCCACGAAGCATTTCTCAATCTGCTGCACCACCGTCTGATGATGCTCTTCTATCGGGCGTGGGCGGTCAATCAGCAACACATCAGTTCCGATGCCGCCGCCCGCAGTTCCGATGCGGAAATGGTCAACCGGGATCGTTTTGCTCTTTACATCGGCAGCCTCATCGGCCTGGGCCTGCCGGAAACGAACAACCGCGATCACACGGATGACCATGGCAAACTCTATTTTTCCGGGTTGCTGTCGGATGCTAACCGCCCTCCATCGGGGCTTGAAAAGCTGATCACCCATTATTTTTCCATCCCTGCTCAGGTGCAGGAGTTTGTCGTGCGATGGATACAGGTTGATATCAGTTTTCGCACCCGCTTGGGCGCAAGCCGGTACACCGGCCTGCTGGGCAAAAACGTCATGCTGGGGAGCCGCTTTCGCGAATGCCAGAGCACCTTTCGCATTCGTCTGGGCCCCATGTCGCTGGCCGCCTATGAGCATATGCTTCCCGGAAACAGCGGATTTATGCGTTTGCAGGATTGGATTAGGCTATATGGGGGGCTGCATCTGGATTGGCAGGTGCAGTATGTGCTGCTGGCAAGTGAAACGCCGCCGACGCGGCTCGGACATTGCGGTCTGCTGGGCAGAACCACCTGGCTGTGGACCCGATCACCGAAGTCCGACCCGGATCAGTACATTTACACCCATGTCGGCGTATGACAAAGGCATTGATGATTTAATTATAAAAAGGATGTACCTATGGCGGATATCTCCCGGGCGAATCTCTTTGGCAAATTGAATCCCATTGCCTATCGGGCGATGGAAAGTGCGGCAACGTTCTGCAAGATGCGCGGCAATCCGTATGTTGAATTGGCGCATTGGATCAACCAGTTGCTGCAGGTCGAGGATACCGATCTCCACCGTATCATTCGGGCGTTTGAGCTCAATCCTTCGCGGCTTTCTGCGGATATCACTGCGTTTCTGGATAAACTGCCACGCGGCGCAACATCCATTACCGATATTTCGTCGCATATCGACAACGCCGTGCGCGAGGCGTGGGTTTTTGCCTCGCTGGCGTTTGAGTCCGGTGTTATACGCTCCGGCCATGTGATTCTGGCCCTGATGAATACTCCCGATCTGAAAAACTCGCTGCCGTCCATTTCGCCCGAATTTCGCCGGATCAAGGTCGAACGGCTCTCTGATGAATTCGCCTCCATCGTCGGCGGCTCGGCGGAAGATGAATTCAAGGGCGGCCCGGTCGGCGACGGCAAAGCGACGACTGCGGAGCCTGACGGATCGCCGGCACCGGCGGCCATGGGACGCCAGGAGGCTTTGGCGAAGTACGCGGTGGATCTTACTGCCCGCGCGGCATCCGGGGCGCTGGACCCGATCGTCGGTCGGGATGAGGAGATTCGCCAGGTTATCGACATCCTGATGCGCCGCCGACAAAATAACCCGATTCTCACCGGGGAGGCGGGCGTGGGAAAAACCGCCGTGGTCGAGGGGTTCGCGCAGCGCGTTGCCGCCGGCGATGTCCCGCCGGCCCTGCGCGATGTCTCGGTGCGCACCTTGGATATCGGCTTGCTTCAGGCCGGGGCAAGCATGAAGGGGGAATTTGAACAGCGCCTGCGTCAGGTGATTGAAGAGGTGCAGGCTTCACCCAAACCGATCATCCTTTTTATCGATGAAGCCCATACGCTCATCGGTGCGGGCGGGGCCGCCGGAACCGGTGATGCCGCCAATCTGCTCAAACCGGCATTGGCCCGCGGCACACTCCGCACCATTGCCGCCACCACCTGGGATGAATATAAAAAACATATTGAAAAAGACCCGGCGCTCACCCGCCGATTCCAGGTGGTGAAAGTGGAGGAACCGTCCGAAAGCAAGGCGATTCTCATGCTCCGCGGTCTGGTTTCACCCCTTGAAAAGCATCATCGCGTCCAGATACTCGATGAGGCCATCGAGGCCGCTGTGCGACTCTCGCACCGTTATATTCCCGCGCGGCAGCTACCCGATAAAGCGGTAAGCCTGATCGATACGGCAGCGGCGCGTGTGGCCGTAAGCCAGAATGCCATACCGGCTCAGCTTGAGGATACACGCCGCAAGGTGGAGGCGCTGGAGGTTGAACGGACTGTTCTCAATCGGGAAATCAATATCGGCGTGGATCACTCCGCCCGGCTGGCTGAAGTGATGCAGAAACTTGATCAGCAGAATAGGTTGCGCTCCGAGCTGGAAGATCGCTGGAAAAAGGAAAAGGAACTCGTCAATCGGATATTGGAACTGCGGCATCAATTGCGGGCTGCCGGTGAAAAGGTGGATCAGCCAACGGCGGCTGCCGATTCCGGCGGAGAAAAATCAGTGCCTCCGCCCACCGGACGTGGCGGCAGCGTAGCGACCTCCACTGCCGGTGGCGACGGCAGCATCGCCCTCTCCGATGCTGATCGTGCCGCGCGTCTCACCGAGCTCACCCAATTAAGCGGCGAACTTGCCGCCCGTCAGGGAGAATCACCGCTGATATTTCCCACCGTGGATCAGCAGGCGGTTGCATCTGTCGTGGCCGACTGGACCGGCATACCAGTCGGACGGATGGTGAAGGATGAAATTCAGCAGGTACTCAATCTCGTGGACATCCTCGAAAAACGTGTGATCGGGCAGCGGCCGGCATTGGAACAGATTGCGCGGCGCATCCAGGCATCGCGTGCCCGGCTGGATAATCCCAATCGCCCCATCGGCGTCTTCATGCTCGCGGGGCCTTCGGGTGTCGGCAAAACTGAAACCGCACTGGCGCTGGCGGAAACGCTCTATGGCGGTGAACACAATCTCATCACCATCAATATGAGCGAATTTCAGGAAGCCCATACGGTCAGCACGCTCAAGGGATCGCCGCCCGGCTACGTGGGGTACGGTGAGGGGGGAGTGCTCACCGAGGCGGTGCGTCGCCGCCCCTACTCCGTTGTTCTGCTCGATGAGGTGGAAAAAGCCCATCGCGATGTTCATGAAATATTCTTCCAGGTTTTCGATAAGGGATGGATGGAGGACGGTGAAGGGCGGCTGATCGATTTCAAAAATACCATTATTATTCTGACCACCAATGCCGCTCAGGACACCGTGGTGAACATGTGTAAGGATCCGGAACTCATGCCGGATCATGAATCGCTTGAAAAGGCGCTTCGCGGTCCGCTCATCAAAGTATTCCCCGATGCCCTGCTCAACCGTCTTCTCGTGGTGCCTTATTATCCGATCACACCGGCGGTCCTGCGCCGGATCATTCATCTGCAGCTTTCCCGCGTCAGGCACCGGGTGCAGGAGGTGCATAAGGTTGAGATGATCTATCACGATGCCGTGCCGGAACTCATCGCCCGTCGCTGCACGGAACTCGAGCGCGGCGCCCGCATGATCGACGCCATGATCACCAATCAGATGCTGCCGGACATCGGCCGTGAGATTCTCAACCGCCTGATGCGGCAGGAGACGATCCAAAACATCCATGTGAAAGTGAAGGATGAGCATTTCGATTACGAATTTACGGTTCGCGGCGACGGCGTGCGGACGGGTTCCTGACGCTGTTATAATACCCTGAACGGGGAAGGAGTTGACGCGCATGAGCTATGATCAGAACAGATGGCCGTTGGCCCTGGATACCGCATTGGGTGCCAATGCGTGGGCGGTGGTTTCCATTCATGGCACCGAAGCACTCTCCGATATGTTCGTCTACCGGGTGGATGCCCTGCTGCAGGTATCCAACCAGAACGTCGCCGCCGCACTGCTGGGCAAATCGGTTACGCTGCGGATCGGTCTTCCGGCTGCACCGGGCCGTGGCCTTCCTCCGGCTCTGCGCAACGGCATTGTGGTCAACTGCACCCGCATAACCGATGCCGACCGATCCAATCTGTTCCGGCTGGTGATCATGCCCTGGAACTGGCTGCTGACCCGCGGCAGCAACTGCCGGATATTTCAATCGGCAACCGCGCCGGATCTTATTAAAACAACATTTAATTCGCTGGGTTTTTCGGCGTTCAATCAGTCGCTTCAGTCAACCTATCCGTCCCTGGATTACTGCGTTCAGTACCGCGAGACTTATTTCAATTTCGTGTCCCGCCTGATGGAATTCAACGGTATCTTCTATTTCTACACCCATTCCAACGGAAGCCATGTGATGCAGATGGCCGACAGCAACAGCGCCTGTCCCGCCGTCGCCGGAGATGCCGAGATTCCCTTCGGCCGGTATGCCCGCGGCAAGCCCGCCGGTATTGATCAATGGGATACCCAGCACGAAATACAGCCCGGCCTCTTCACCTGTTCCGATTTCAACTACATGCAGCCGACGCAGAATCAGACGGGCAAGGTGAACAATTCAACCGGTGCGGCCCAGGCCAATCTGGAGATATTCGATTTTCCCGGCGGCTTCATCGATTCATCTTTTGCTTCCACCGTTGCCGCCATTCGCATGCAGGAGCGGCAGAGCGAATATGAAATCTGCAGCGGCACGACGGGGAACTGGAATGTAAATGCCGGCAGCGTCTTTACGCTCACCGGTCATCCGAATACGGCATTGAATAAAAAATATCTCATCACCGGGGTTCAATTTGAAGCCTCGCAGAGCGAGCCCGCAGCAACCGGCGGGGCATCGGCGGCAGGAGCGGAATTGACCTACTCCGCCCACCTGACGGCCATTGACTTCAAACAGCCTTACCGCCCCGGTCGCCGAACGCCCAAGCCGGTTATCGCCGGGCCGCAGACGGCCTTTGTCTCCGGTCCCTCCGGTCAGGAGATTTACACCGACAGCAACGGGCGCATCAAAGTCCAGTTTCATTGGGATCGCTACGGTCAGGCCGATCAGAACGCGTCCTGCTGGATCCGAGTTGCTCAACTCTGGGCGGGCAAGGGATGGGGGGCTCTGTTTCTGCCCCGCATCGGGCAGGAGGTGGTGGTGGAGTTTGTCGATGGCGATCCCGACCGCCCGCTGGTCACCGGTTGCGTCTATAACGCGGTCAACACGACACCCTATGCCCTGCCCGATAAAGCGGCAGAATCCGGGATCAAAACGAGTTCTACAACCGGCGGCAACGGTGCCAACGAATTGAAGTTTGACGATACCGCAGGCAGCGAAAACATCTTCCTCCACGCCCAGCATGACATGCATCACCGGGTGAAGAATAATCACTACCTGACCGTCGAAAAGGAAAATCACATGGTGATCGGCGGGGCTGGCCACGTGCATCACAAGGATGCCCTGCATGTGCAGACGGATGGCAAGCATCTGGAATCCATTGGCTCCGACCGCAACCTGACCGTCAGCGGCGATGAAATGGTGAAAATCGATGGCACCTCCAGCCGGCAGGTTGCTGGGAATACCTCATTGAAATTCAGTGCCGCCTGCTACCATGAGGTGGCACAACAACTTTATATTAAAGCCGATACGATTGTGCTCGAGGCGGCAACCAACATCACGCTGAAAGTCGGAGACAGCACCATCGCCATCGATTCCAGCGGTATTACCATTGCCTGCGGTGAGTTTGAGGTTGACGGCCAGTCTTCCGCCAAAATATCCGTCGGGGCCGCCGCATTTTCTCTCAGCAGTTCCGACGGCAAATTGGCAGTCGGAGCCAGCTCACTTGATGTTTCTGCCGGCTCGGCAAAACTGTCGGCACCGAGCGTTTCGCTTGGCTCATAATCGTTCGATTGGAGGTTGACCCCATGGCATCGCCGCAATCCGGAACCGCTATTACACCGGCCGATCCATCATCCCCCACCTCGGCAACGGAAGCCGCCGAGGCTACGTTGGGAAAGGTAAGCAGTTATTCGCAGTCAGCGGAAAATATCAAATCGCTCGATATGGGTGCGGGCGCTACGGATTCTGCGGGCGGATCCGCGGGCTCGGCAGGGGGGCAATCGCCCGCCGTGGTCTATTCCGCAGGCGAAAGCGGCTCGACGGATGACGAAGCTCAAAGCGGCGGGAACAGCCGCCACGCCGGTGCGGGAAATGGTTCCGGTGGCGGGTCGGGAGGGGCGTCGGGCGGAGACTCGGACAGCGATGAGGACGATTCAACGGGATTCGGTGCCGACGCTTATGCGTAGTCGGTTGGATTTTTGCGCAACAGCGATAGGAGTAAAGGAGAATCCGTCATGCCTCAATTAGTCGTTACCGGCGCGATGATGACGTGCAGTTTTGGTGCAGCGCCCGCGTCGCTGAATGCCACGTCCGCCCCAACGGTGATGGCATCAACGCCTGCGGCAACAATCATGGATCACGCTCCCATGGTGAACATCCCATCCTTTGGCATGTGCACCAGCGAGGCCAATCCGGCCGTCGCTGCCGCCACGGCCGCTGCACTTGGAGTGCCCACGCCCTCAGCCTGTGTGCCCAATACGGTAGCCCCCTGGGCGCCGGGTGCGACCTCAACCCAAATTAACAACTTTCCCGCACTCACCTCATCCTGCACCTGCAACTGCATGTGGGGCGGGGTGATTACCATTACCAATCCGGGCCAGACCAGCGTCAGTGCGAGTTGATAGGGTGCGGATATCATGCACCGGGATGGCGGCGGGTGCAGAGAAGAGTTATACGTGAATGCCGCAGGGCGGTCAGCGCAGCAGGAGAATATGATCAATTATCTGACGGAAAAAATGCCGGACGGGTTTTTCGCCGCCCCATTTCCTGATCAGGCTGCTTCGCCGCTGCGAATCTGTCTGATCATCTCGCGGGATGAAAAACCGGAGCGGCTCGTGCCGCTGGCGGTGGGGCCGTTCGTCCGTTCCTTTCTGGGGTGTCTGATCGATGCTGACGACCGGATTATGAATTGGCTTGTGCTGGAATTTCAGTCCCGCCCCGCGGAACTTGCCCGCCCGATCGCCGATCGCCTTACCAATCAGGCGCTCGATGATCTCTGGAAAACATCGGTCCGTGGGATCAAGGCCGCCGGGGCGGATGATGTGGCTACGGGTTGGGAACTGCGCCATCCGCCGCCGCTGGCGCTGCATCGGCGCCATGGCACATTAGAATATTTTTCCATGGATGGGGCTGCACCGCTGCGCCTCTGCACCGATGGGGCCAAACTCGCCTCCGCCGGTCTTCCAGATTATGCCGGTAGTTCCGCCCGTTACATCGCTCTGGATCGGCCCGGTGCGCCCACTGAATTTATCGCGACCGAAGAATCAGCCGGCTCGACGGGTCGGTCATTGATGAATCTGATGGCAGAGCGCGATTATCTGCCGATCAATCCCGGCTGCCGATTTGTCCGCTGTCGTATTGCCGCTCCCATTGATCCTGCTTCGCTTGCCGATATTTTCGGCGGGGCGCCGTGGAGCGGCCTCAAGGCGGGAAAAGATCTGATCGACGCCGGTGCACTGGTACAGTTGACCACGGACCGCGGTATTGAGCCGACATCCTCAAGCTTGTTCCTCGGCCGCCACGGGCACTGGGGCCGGACGATCGAAGGGCTGCATCTGAAGATAAAGATGCTCTCCGATATGGCCGCCGCGGTGCGCTCGCTGCTGGCCGCAGCGCATCGGCCGATACTGAATCTTTCGCTTTCCGGATTCGCCGCGCGGGTTTCACCTCCTGCGGTCGCGCTGCCATTTCTCTGGACTGCGCAAATCGGTTTGGTGGATGCCGGAATCGCCGTTCCGATTGAGATTGCAGCCGATGCTGCGGAGATTTTCACGCCGGCCGTTCATCTTCCCGAGTCGATTTATCAACCGCAGCGGGCGGGTATCAACTCAACCGCCGGGCATGCTGATTTTCGCCTGCGACGCGTGGATGCCGATGCACAGAGCCGGGGCGGGGTTGAAGGGACGCTGGTGGTACGCGAAACCGCAATGCCGACCGATGCGGCGGTTTCCATCCGGATGACCTTATCGGGCCGCGAGATGACCCTCGGCGGGAGCGCGTCGCCCGGAACCGCGCCGGGGGAGTGGCAATTCAGCGGAGCACTGCAACCGCCGCAGCCGGAAGCTGTCGCCGCACTCAAAGCCGCTGAAGGGGCCGTGTTTAATAACGTTTGGCTGGACATTCGGCAAAACTGCGATGCCGCCTACGATATGTATGCGTTGGCGGTCTGTTTTACCCGCGTCCTGCTGGGAGGTTCTCCCAATCCATTACCCGCCTTGATTGACGATCTTCATGCCCTGGCTCGCCTGTTGGCTCAGGAGACTGGAAACCGCGCTGATCGGCTCCTCAAGCTGATCACGGACGATGAGCGATTCAAAAAATCATTCAGTGTTGAAAATGCGTTTCTGAACCCGCAACTCCGACAATGTGCACCGGAAATGATTCCCGCCGAGATATGGCGTAAACTGTTAGAACTGCTGCTGAAAATGCTCCCCGGAATACTGCCGGATGCGTTCATTCGACGTTACGGTGGCATTCGGGGAAAAAATCAGGCTGCCGGTTTCGACGCCCTGTTCGATTCGCTCTCCGCCCTGCTGGTGCAAACCCGGAGTCTGATGGTGATTGATTGGCGGATAAATCGCGAAATCCATGCCGTTATCCGGCGGGTGGCCACAGGTATTTAATTTGGTGTATATTGAATTTGTGGATGGTTCTTTTTGAGGATGTCGCTATGAAGCTGAAAGACCGGATGAAAATAACAACGCAAACTCCGGCGGTGGCTACCGCCCGAAAATTATCCGCTGCCGCCTTCGGGTTCCTGGCCCTGATGCTGGGCGGCTGCTGCAGCGGCGGAATGATGCATCGCAATATCAACCTGACGCTGGGAAAAAGTCTGCAGCAGAACAATACATCCACCAGTTCCATTACCGTTGATCTGGTCGGTGTAAACGGATCGGATTACCAGCGCTGGTACAATTATGCGATGACCAAATATTTCACGGCCGGCAATCCCCTGCGCGCCGGCGCCACCAAGGCCGTCGTGCATTTCGTACCCGGCGGGCCTGCATCGGCGACCTTTTCAAAGCATAACCCGATCTGGAAACAGTGGAAGGCGCAGGGGGATACGCACCTGTTTATTCTTGCCTCGCTGCCGGGCCTGCGCCAGGATCTGCCCGGAGCCGAGGATTCCCGCCGACTTATCCTCCCCTTCAACCGTTGCCGATGGCCGGGATCGGCAAATCCCATCAAGGTGGCGGTGAAAAACAGCGGTTTGGTATGTCTTACACCCCCCAAGCCGAAACATCACTAAGCGCTCCCATGAAGCGCTGACGACGGAGCGTGGCTGTGTCGATTCTCGAGTTGATTCAAACCGGCGCTCCGTTGCGCAGTTCCGGCCTGATTGAGTACTATCGCGCGTCCTTCGGCGGCGAATCGTCGATGATCCGCCGCTTCCGCTGCCCTGATTTCTGGAATCCGCTCCGCCGGGTTTCCGCCACGGCTGATTTTATTCAATCCATGCAACTTCAGCAGACGCTGGGGCGGCAATCTGATCGGTGGCAGAAAGTCTTTGCCATTGAGGCCTCTTCAATGGATGACGCCGCGTGTGCCGCCGCCGATGTTGAACTCAACCTCGGACACCTGATTCTCCTCCAATCAACCCTCGATCCAGAAAATCTGGTGCGTCTGGTACGCGAGGTGCTCGAAGCGCTGCGCGATGCACTGGCACATACGGGCCGCGCTCATGGCAACCTGTCGGCGGACAGGATTTTGCTTGCATCCCGAAATCTCTCTGAGTGTCGGATAGCGCTCTGCGAGCCGATTCCCCGTGCTTCGGCGGAGGTAACAATTCCCGCAGATCTTCAGGCTCTCGGGCGGATCATCTGTGAAATCCTGACCGGGCGTTTCTGGTCGCCGACGACGCCACTGGAGCTCGAAAGCGCCGATTACAAAAAATGCGGATCGAATTATCGTCAATGGATGGCCTTTACTCGCGATCTTCTGCAACTGGATCACAATCGGGATTCGCTGGATCAATTTCTGGCGCGGGTCGATGCCCTCCGGCCGCGTAAAAGCCGGGCCCCGGCGGCTGCCGCCGTAATCGCCGTTCTGCTCATTGCCGCTGCAGTGGGATTTGTATACTTGCGCCATCGGCAGGAAATGGCCCGCCTCGCACGGTTCAACGGTGCCTGGCCGGTGTACGTGAAAAACTATTCGACCTGGTTCGGGCCTTTTGCAAAAGATCGCCCGCTGCTTGAAAGCAGCCCGGAATTTGCATCCATTCGCAAGGAACTTGCCAAACGTCCGGTGCTCAATCCGGACAGCATTCTCCATGAATTCACAGCCCTGCTGAGCATGGAAAAAATCCAGCACGATCTGGCGTCCAGTGCCGGTGCTTCACGCCGTTTCGGCCGGGCTGTTATTCTGCTGATGCGTTCCGAGCATGCGCTGGCAAAAATTTACACGCAGTTGGCGGCGGCCCAGACTCAGTGGCAAAATAACGGCTGGAATCTCCCGGCCCGGCAGCTTAAGACGCAGTTGCTGGCGAATCTCACACCCGACACCGCCCTGATGCCTTTTCTTAAACTCCATTCCGCTCCGTGGGCCAAAAGCGGCGACATCCGCCGTTTTACCGCCCATTCCGCACACGAGGCGCAATTACAATTGCGGAACCTGCTTGCTGCCCGCCGCGTTGAAGCTGATTACCACACTCTGGAGCAATCATTCTCCGTGCTGGCAAAAACTCCGCATCGCTTGGTCTCCGGCTTTCCAGCCTATGCCACCAACTACCTCAAACGCTGCCGTTCCATTCATGCACTGGGGCGTTCCGTCATGGTACTGGCGCGTCAAGCCCGGCTCGCGGAGCGGTCCATTCGCAAGTACGCATCCCGACTGCAATGGAAACTCATTAACGCCCGGCGTGCGTCCAACACGGCCGTCTCGCCCGAGCAATATTTTCCCAACTGGTTTGATTATTGCTCCATCCGTCCGAACCGCAATTCATACCTCGCCGAGCGTGCGGCCATCAAGGCCCGCATCGCATCGATTCAGCTCAATATCAGCCGGGCGCAGCGCCTGCCCCGGCCCCCGACGGTCAACTACTCCGACGAACTTCATCAGATTACCGCACCACTCGCCGCGATCAGCAATCCGGATTTCTGGATCGAAAAGAACAAGAACAGGCTGGATTCTGTGGTCCAATCCACCGCCGCTCACCTCACCAGCCTGCATGCGGAGATCGTGGCATTTATTGATTCAGAGATTAACCTGAAAAAGTGGACGGCCCAGTTCATCGGGTACGACGGCTCAGGGCGTCATTATCCGGTGAATCCCCTTGCCCTGGATCCGTTTTCCCTCAGGGCGTTGAACCAGCTTTACCGCAGGCGCATCGAGTTCATCATCCTCGGGCCGGGGGCGTCCGCTGCCGCGCCCTGGAAACCCGATGCCAAAACCTATCACACTCTGCTCGCTTCTCTCCGATCCCGCCGCTGGCAGGTGCCGGAAATTAATACCCGTGTCGCAGCCCTCAAGACCTCAATCAGGCATCTGGCCGACGACGTGTTTAAGCTCCGCCCCGTTCCCCATAAATCTCCTCCAAGTCGAGCCAATGACGCTCGGCTTCTGGCCGCGACGCTTATTCCGGCCCGGATGGCAGCGATCGAGGTGGCGTGTCGATTGGGAACTTTTGGTCCGCATGAAACCTTCATCCCGCCGAAACGGGTTCTTGATCTCTGGCAAAAGCAGCAGACGGCGTATGACACGCTTCTCGATACCATCCGTAGATTGGATGAACGTTTAGTCGCCGCGCCGCTCTATGATGAATCATCTTCTAAACCGTCATCAATCGCGCTTCAATACGCGCTGCTCACGAAAAACCTCTGGTGGTCGAACCCGACAGTCGTTTCCGTCACCGCGCCGCTGCGCCGTAGCATCAAAATGGCGATCGATATCCAAAAAGCTTCCGTCGCCGATCTACCCAGCCTCGCCTCCAGAATTCCAGCCTATCCGTGGCGATGGCAGCCGTTTCTGGTTCGGTCGCTCTGGCACCGAGCAGGTCACTGGCGTTTGAAGTCCCACGCTGATCTTCTGACCCTCGAGCAGAATCTGGCCCAACGGCTCGACGCATTCTCCCGAGGTCCTGCCTTTAAGAAATCGCATCCGCGCATCGCCGCGCGATTGCGGGAACATCTGCGCCTGAGATGGGAGCGGCGGTTGAATCAGGCCGACGCGGTTGGCCGCGTCGTGCCGGTTGTTCTCGCCAGTCCGAGTTACGGCGTGACGTTAAACCCTATTCGCACGCTCACCGATCTGACCGCCTTTCACCAACTCTCATCCACCGCCCGGTTCAACCTGCTCGTCTTCACCCTCAATCAGCAGGCTTCCGGTATTAAAAGTCCCGCCCGGGCCAAACAGATCGCCGGTCATTTTGTCGGTCTTCTGGATGCGGCGCTCAAGCACCCCGCTTACCGCGTATGGAAAACGCTGCCTCCGTATCCGCGCCTCACCGCGGAACTCCAGGCAGTACTCAAGGCCAATCCGGCCAAATCGTCGGAACCGTCCGGCCCGGCACTGGCCGGCTGGCATGAACAGAAAATCAGCCCGACTCAACGCCTGTTCACTGCACCGGGCGGCAGGCAACATCTGCGATTTACCCTCGTCCATCCTGCAACGGGACACGCCTGCTTTGTGTGCGATCAGGAATTGCGGGTCGGAATATTCCTGCACACTGTGCATTCCAGCGATAATATTTTACGGCGCCCCGCCTCCGACTTTTTCAATTTAATCAAGTACAACGCGAATTATCTTGGTCCCCATACCTGGGTCTACTCCCGCCGCACCGATGATATTTCGGTGGCGCCAACCTGGTTCACCAATACCAATCAGATCTACGCCGCTCCTCGATTCCCCGCCTCGATTGCCGCCACCGCAGGAAAATTGCGGGCCTCCGCCGGTGGCAACCCGACGCGGGACGATCCGGTGCAGTACCTGCCACCACGGGCAGCGGTCTATCTGGCGGCATTGCTCGGCTGCCGCCTGCCAACTCCGCAGGATTGGCAGGCGGCCTATCGGCAAAGCCGGGCTCCCAGCGCCGGCGCTCTGTTACCCGGCCGTGCGCTGGCGTCCTATGTTGCCTATCTCAGACGCGAGGATTCCACCATCGACGCCCGCCTTCCCACACCGCGGTTTTGGGATATTTTCGGCAGTTCCGCCCCCGCTCTGCGGGCGTATCGAAACGACTATGGCAACGGTAGAAGCAACCGCCTATTTTTCCAGCCCATTACCAACAGCACTGCATCCCCGCCATTCGCCAATCTCGTCGGCAATGTTGCGGAGTATGTATTTAATGACACCGGTGCCTACTCCCGAGCCCTGAAACAATGGTATAAAAATCGCAGAACGCTCACGGCAGCGTCCGTCCAATCCCTTCTCACGGCCCGGGCGATGAAACACTTTTATGTCATCGGCGGTTCCGCCCTGACGCCTCTGGGAAAGATATCACCCGATACACCGATCACCATCAATTGGGCGACGCGCCGTGCAAAGGGCGGTTTTTCGGATGTTGGAATCCGCCTCGCCTACCGGCGTCGCGTGCTTACGCCCCAGCAACTCCTCGCCAGACTTATCCGCCGCAATCATTACGCTGATGCCGGATGATTTCGCCGGGGTTCCATCGCACATCGCGCGGGGAATGGCTCAGTCAGGGGTGGCCCCGTCAGTCTTAATGCTGAGGGTCGCACTTGAAAGACCCTGGGCATGGGCCGTCACCTTGATGAAGCCCGGCGTATGGCCAGCGCGAACCAGTACCATGCACAGGCCATCAAAAGCACGACGCCAGTCGGCAATATTCATTTCATGACTTACGGGATCGCCGTTACCGACCCCTGCAATCTCACCCGCCCCGGTTACATGGAAATGCACCCGGTTTGACGCGCCGGGCACAACCTGGCCGTGGGAGTCCACTACTTCAACGGCAATCGGGGCTATGCTCTCCCCGTCCGCCTTGAGATGCGGGAATTCGTCAATCAGTCGCAATGCCATTGGCGGCCCGGCCGTATGCAGGCTCATATGAGCAACCTCCCGTCCCGCATCGAATCCCTTGGCCGTTAATGTTCCCGGCTCATACGGAACCGTCCAGGAGAGATATCGATATCGCGGCATGGATTTGGCCCCCAGCGATTTGCCGTTCAAATAAAGGGTGACCTGGGCGCAGTTGGAATAGCAGCGAATTTGAATCGGTTTACCAATCCTGTTGGCGTTAAATGTCCATGCCGGAAAAATATAGATCGATGGCTTTTTCCTCCACCACGCACGCCAATAGTAGTAGCACGGCTTGGGGAAACCGCACAAATCCATCGCACCGGTTTGACTCGTCACCGCCGGCCAACCGAATGGATTCGGCTCGCCCCGGTAATCAAAACCCGTCCATACAAAATCCCCGGCCACAAATGGATGGGTCACCACCGGCTGCCATGAAACCCACGGCTCATGGGCTGAAAACCAACTGCGGGGATGGCCCAATTCGGCGCCGTATTCCGAGCAAAGTCCTGTCTTACGGCTGGTTTTCATTACCCCGCGGGCGCTGAAACAATTGAAGTCTTCACTGCCGAAGATCATTTTATCCGGATATTGCCGGTGCAATCGCGTATAAAGGTTGCAGCTATAGTTAATACCGAGCAAGTCCTCAACGCTGAGGAATCCCTTTCGCGTATACCCATTGTTCATGGCACAGCTCACCGGCCGCGTCGGGTCAAGACGGTGAACCAGATTCTGCATCGCCGCAAAAATCCTCGCCCCCTCGGCAGTCCCCTGGAGCGCATTTTCCTCGTTGCACATCGACCAGAAAATAACGCACGGATCATTCCGCTGCTGCAGAATCATAGCCCGCAGATCGGACAGGTTGGAATAAGGTGTTCCCGGGGGCGACTTGGGCGTCCACGCGTCCCCGAGATGCCGATTCTCATCCATCACCAGCATGCCCAGATGGTTGCACGCGCGATAAAACGCCGTCGGCAGGGGGTTATGGGCCGTGCGATACGCGTTGCATCCCATCGCTTTCAATTTCTTTATCCGCCATGTCCACAGATTATCTGGAACTCCAATCCCCACACCCGGAAAATCCTGATGATTGCACATCCCCTGAATTTCCACGTGGCGGCCATCCAAAAAAAAACCATGATCCGGATCAAATCGCAGCGTCCTTATACCGAAAGTCGTCCGCTTCTCATCCACGGCAGATTGATGAACTGAAAGTAAGGTTATTAAATGATACAGAGTCCGATGGCCCAGAGACCATATCTTCGCGTGCGTTAATGTCAACTGCTGAACGAATGTCCCCGTTGCTCCCGCCCCCAGATGTTCCCTTGTCGAAACGGTTGCCGCGAGCTTTCCTGCCGCTCCCCGAATACCTGATTTCAGAATGAATGACTGCCCCGAACGGTGTGCGTTTTGAACCGTCGTTTTAATCGTGATCATCGCATCGGCCGTACCCCCGGCTGAACCATGTCGGATCGCGCCCATGACTCGGCTGACGACGAAAGTTCCCCAGGGCGCCACATGCAGTCGGTTGGTCACAATAAGCCGTACATGCCGATAAATGCCTCCCCCCTGATACCACCACCCCTCATTCCATCGGGGGTCAACATAAACCGTCAAAATGTTTGGCGTTCCGAAGCGCACTAAGCGGCTGATGTCAAATCGAAACGCCGTATAACCGCTGGGATGCTGCCCCACGAAATGCCCGTTGATGAACACAATCGCGTCGCGGTATACGCCCCCGAAATTCAACCAAATCGTCTTGCCCCGATCGGATGCAGGGATATTCAATGTTCGCTTATACCACGCCGGATAAACCGGTAACGATCCGGCGCCCGCATTGGCCCTATGAGTTATATTCCCCGCAACAATATAGTCATCGGGTAACTGCGTATTTTCCCATTTTGCTCCATGCCCGGGGCATTTCAGTGCCGCCACAGCCGCGGAACTCAGCACAGGTTTAACCGCCTGTCCCGCTGCAGTCGTCAGACGGCATATCTTCCAGTGCATGTCGAGACTCTTAACCGTTCGTGCCGATACAGCGTTTACTCGGACCATGGTACCAAGAAGTAAAGCGGTTAAAACTCGGGTAAAAGAGTTCAAACTCAAGGGTGATTCTCCTCGTAACCTGACGGTGCTCCATAACTATCCAGCCCTGCCGATCTGCAGATTACAGCTCGCGGACAGATCATCGCGCGTTTCGGTTGATGATCACTCTGCGCGGCCGATCCCGCGTTCAGCATACGCGAAATCAGCACCTTGAAACGTCCTCGCCGGTTTGTTCTCCATCGGACACGGACACTATCGTCAGGATCCATTTAGCGGCAATTGAGGAGGTATCAAACGGACGCAACCCGCATATTTAATACCGGAGCTGGCCGTAAGCCAATTTAAAGATAGCGCTGCTCCGTCCGATCGTCAAGCCGCATTCAAGAGGGGCGAGCCGGTTGCTGATGTGGGTTTCATCTGTTACTCTCCGCAACTTACAGGGCAAGGGTGATTGACGCATGACCAAGCTGCGATTGGGGTGCTGCTGTGCCGCAGCGGGTTGATTCACATAGCCGTCATCCACCGGGATTGATCCTGCTGATCAACGGCGGTTCATCAAGCCTGAAACTGGCGGTATCAACTTTCAGCAACCCGCCGCGGATGATCTTCCGTGAATCTATTGCTTTTTCAGATTCCAATATCGGGCGCCGGCGAAACTCCACCCAACATGGGATCGTCCACATCCCCCGAACAACCACCCGCCAATTAACCACAATGATTCATTCCGCCCTGATGCGGCACCATATTGAACCCGGCGCCATCCAAGCGGTCGGACACCGAATTGTGCTCGCGGGTCCGGCGCTGGATCGGCATCAGATCATCACCCCGCGGGTGCGACGGCAGTTGAATGATCTAATCGAATTTGATCCGCAACATCTGCCGATGGAATTGGCACTGCTTGACGCCTGCAATACGCTGCTGCCTGATGCTGCGCCGGTTGCCTGTTTTGATTCCGTGTTCCACAACACGATGCCGACGGCGGCGAAGGTACTGCCGATTCCGTGGCGTTATTTTGCGCGGGGTGTGCGGCGATATGGGTTTCATGGACTCTCGTATGCATCGCTTTTGCGGCAACTTCGGAAGCTGGACGCGGCCGCATCCCGCGGACGCGTCATTATGGCGCACTTGGGGTCGGGATGCAGTCTGGCGGCCGTGCGCGGAGGGAAATCCGTTGCAACCACAATGGGGTTTACCCCCCTTGCGGGGGTGACGATGGGGCATCGCACCGGGGATATTGATCCAGGCGTAATGCTGTATCTGATGAAACGCGAAAATATTTCTCACGCTGGCATGGAAGCGTGGATGGACGGCAACTGCGGGCTGGCGGGTATCGCGGGTAGTGGCGATATGAAAGTATTGCTGTCGCGGCGCAATGAACGGGCCCGGTTGGCGGTGGAGATATTCTGCCGCCGCATCGCGGGACAGATTGGTTCTTACGCGGCGGAGCTTGATGGGATTGACGCAGTGGTTTTCAGCGGCGGGATCGGGGAACATTCGAGCGCGATTCGGCGCCATATTACCGGCCAACTGAGACACCTCGGCATCCAACTTCATGCGACCGCCAATCGCAATGGAGCGGAGAAAATCAGCCGCCCCGGTAAGCGTCCCGCCGTGTGGTGTCTGAAGACGGATGAAGAGCTGGAGATGGGACACATTATCGTGGAATTGTTACAAGCAGGAGTGACACATGTCGAAGAAACTGATACGCACCAAAGAGAAAAGCGTCGAAAAAGGAAGCGCAAAAGGGTATGACCATCGGGCGGCGCCCACGCATGCAACAGGGAACCTCAGCGACGGGGAAATACGGTTGATGGACGCCTATTGGCGGGCGGCGAATTATCTTTCAGTGGGGCAGATTTATCTGCTGGCCAATCCGCTGCTTAAAGAGAAGCTTAATCTGAGCCACATCAAGCCGCGGCTGCTGGGGCATTGGGGAACGACGCCAGGGCAGAACTTCATCTATACGCATCTGAATCGGATTATTAAATTGCATGATCTGAACATGATCTACATCTCCGGCCCGGGACACGGGGGGCCGGCGGTGGTCGCGCATACGTATCTTGAGGGGACCTACAGCGAGATTTACACGCACATTACGCAGGATGAGGCGGGTCTGACGAAGCTGTTTCGGCAGTTCAGCTTTCCCGGCGGAATACCGAGCCATGTCGCCCCTGAAACGCCCGGGTCGATTCATGAGGGAGGCGAGTTGGGATATTCGCTGGCGCACGCCTGCGGTGCGGTGTTGGACAACCCGGATCTGATAGCAGCATGTGTGGTCGGCGACGGGGAAGCTGAGACGGGACCGCTGGCAACGTCGTGGCACATTAATAAATTCATCAACCCCGCCGGCGACGGTGCGGTGCTGCCGATTCTGCATCTCAACGGGTACAAGATCAGCAATCCGACGGTACTGGCCCGTATCAGTCGCGAGGAATTGATGTCGCTGATGCGGGGGTACGGATGGGAGCCGATGGTGGTGGAGGGGCACGAACCGATGAGCATGCACCGAAAGATGGCGCAGGCTTTGGATGAGGCGGTGCGGAAGATTCAGGAGTATCAACACCGCGCCCGCCACGGCCGGGGGGAGGTGGCAAGACCCCGCTGGCCGATGCTGATTTTCATTACGCCCAAGGGGTGGACGGGGCCGAAGGAAGCCGACGGTAAGGCAGTAGAAGGCACGTTCCGAGCGCACCAGGTTCCGCTCTCGAGTCCGGCGGAAAATCCGCGACATCTCAAGGCATTGGAGGCGTGGCTGCGCAGCTACCGTCCTGCGGAGCTCTTTGATGCTGAGGGTCGGCTGCAACCGGAAATCGCTGCGCTGGCGCCGGCGGGAGAGCGGCGCATGAGCGCCAATCCGCACGCCAACAGCGGTGCCCTGCTGAAAGACCTGCGGCTGCCCGATTTCCGTCGATATGCCGTTGATGTGCCTGCGCCGGGGTCGGTTGACGCGCAAGACACACTGGTTCTCGGCGTGTATCTGCGGGATGTGATCAAGCTTAACGCCGACATGCGAAATTTCCGCATTTTCGGCCCCGATGAAACAATGTCGAATCGGCTCAGCCATGTGTTTGAGGAAACGGTCCGCCAATGGGATGCCGACATACGCCCCGGCGATGAGTTTCTCTCATCCGACGGGCGGGTGATGGAAGTACTCAGCGAACATCTCTGTCAGGGATGGCTGGAGGGGTACCTGCTCACCGGTCGTCACGGCCTGATCAACAGCTATGAGGCGTTTATTCATATTGTTGATTCCATGTTTAACCAACATGCCAAGTGGTTGAAGGTGACACGGGGATTGGCGTGGCGGCGGCCGCTGGCCTCGCTGAATTACCTGCTTGCATCGCATGTGTGGCGCCAGGATCATAACGGCTTTACCCATCAGGATCCCGGGTTCATTGATCATGTGGTTAATAAAAAGGCATCGGTGGTGCGGGTCTATCTTCCGCCGGATGCCAATTGCCTTCTGTCGGTGATGGATCATTGCCTGCGATCGCGGCATTACGTCAATGTGGTGGTGGCGGGGAAGCATGATGCTCCGCAGTGGCTTTCGATGGATGAAGCGGTACGGCACTGTACGGCGGGGATCGGCATCTGGCCGTGGGCAAGCAATGATGCCGGTGGCGAGCCGGATGTGGTGATGGCGGCGGCCGGCGATGTGCCGACACTGGAAACGCTCGCAGCGATTTCGCTGGTGAGAGAATTCCTGCCGGAATTGAAAATCCGGTTCATCAATGTGGTTGATCTGATGCGGCTGGAGCCTTCCGATGAACATCCGCATGGGCTGACGGATAAAGATTTTGATGTGCTCTTTACCACCGATAAGCCGATCATCTTCGCGTATCACGGATATCCGTGGTTGATCCATCGACTCACCTATCGGCGGACGAATCATCGCAATCTGCATGTGCGCGGGTATAAGGAGGAAGGGACGATTACCACACCGTTCGACATGGCGGTTCTCAACGATATGGATCGCTTTCATCTTGCGGGAGATGTGATTGATCGGTTGCCGCAGCTCGGTTCTCGGGCGGCCTATTTCAAACAGGCGCTGCGGGACAAGCTGCTGGTGCATCGCGAGCATCTGCTGCGGAGCGGGATGGATCTGCCGGAGGTGGCGCAGTGGCGCTGGAGGGGGTCGAAAGGTTGACCCCGGAGGGACGCCCGGGGCCGGAAGGGCCGATCATGCCCCGCTGCTGGTGTAATTGCGTGTGGCGTAATCAATCATCTGCACCACAAGGGCCGTCCAACCGGTCTGATGGGATGCCCCGATTCCCGCGCCGTTATCACCGTGATAATACTCATTGAACTGGATAAGGTCTTTCCAGAGCGGGTTTTGCTGAAACATCGCCTGGCCGCCGAACGCGGGGCGCCGGCCATCTTTTCCAACGGTGAAGATGCTGATCATCCGGCGGCAGAGTTCCTCGGAAAGCTGCAGCAGGTTAATCGTATCTCCTGAACCTGACGGATTATTGACCTTCACCGAATCGCCATAAAAGCGGTTGTAGGTTCGCAGGGCCGTGATCAGCAGGTAGTTGGTGGGAAACCATACCGGACCCCGCCAGTTGGAATTGCCGCCGAAAAGCCCGGATGTGGATTCGGCCGGTTCATACTGGACGGTCAGTTCGTGGCCATCGAGCCGAAGGCGATAGGGGTTGTTGAGATAATATTTTGACAGCGACCGCACACCGTAGGGGGAGAGAAATTCATTTTCATCCACGACCCGTGCGAGCACGCGCTGCAGACGATGCTGATTGGCGATGCTCAGCAGGAGCCGCTCGCCGTCGGCGGAGGTGCTGACGCCGACACACTCATTGCCGACGCGCTGGCGCATATCGGCGGAGTGCCAGCGATCCTTGAAGGCGGGCAGGTTGACGAACCAGCTCTTTTCCAGAATCTGCACGGCATAAAGGGGGATGATGCCGACGTTGGACCTGAGCCGAAGGGGAATAATCGTGCGGCCCTCATCGCTTGTGATTTTGTCGTAATAAAACCCGTCCTGCGAATCCCAGAGGCCGCCGCCCCCTTCAACGGGCGCATTGATCGCTTCAGAGATGGCCAGGAAGTGGTCGAAGAATTTCAGGGCCAGATGGCTGTAGGTGGGGTCTACCTGCGAAAGTTCAATGGCGATGGTCATCATGTTGAGGCAGAAAAGGCCCATCCAGCCGGTACCATCAGCCTGTTCCAATGAGAGGCCGTTGGGCAGGGGCTGACTGCGGTTGAATATGGAAATATTATCCAACCCCAGAAATCCGCCCTGAAAGATGTTTTTGCCCACGCTGTCTTTGCGATTAACCCACCAGACAAAGTTAATCAGCAGCTTATGGAACATGCGTTCGAGAAATTCATGATCCCCTTTCTTCTTGCGTCGCTTTTCATTGTTATAGATGCGCCAGGTGGCGAGCGCCTGAACGGGCGGATTAACATCGCCGAAGGCCCATTCATAGGCGGGCAACTGGCCCGAGAGGTTCTGGTACCGCTCGGAGACGATCAATTCCATGTGCGATTTAGCGAGGTCCAGATCGAGATAGCAGAGCGTAAGAAGATGAAACGCCCAATCCCAGGCGGCAAACCATGGATATTCCCATGAATCGGGCATGACGATGATGTCGTGGGCATTGAACCGGGTCCATTGGTGATTGCGCCCCTTGAGACGCTGGGGCGGCGGCGGACAATCGTCATCCCCCTTTAGCCATTCCTCAACGGGGTAATTGTAGAATTGTTTGTTCCACAGAATTCCGGAAAGGGCTTGGCGGGAAATCTGCCGCCATGTGCCATCTGTTTTTTCCGGCAGCATGCGGGCATAGAAATGGTCAGCTTCCTTCTTGCGGGCGTCGAATGTGGTGCGGCAGTCCTTGAACGGATTATCCATCTTCTCATCGGAAATAAGCACTTCCACGAACTTGGTGGATTGTGGAGCGATGAGCCAGTTGAAGTAAACCGCAGCCTTGGTGCCCAGCGGCTTCTGATGCACGGCGGTCTGCTTGCCATTTACAAAATAGTCATGAAAAGCATCTTTAACAGCGGGGTGGGTGTTGGGAACCCCGTAGAGCTTCTGGCGGTTGGTTTCATTGAAGGTAAAGAGCGTTTCCGCGACTCCGGCGGCGTAGAAGTAGCAGGTTCCGAGTTGCTCGTGGGTCGCTTTGAGCGCGACATCGCCGCTGTCTTTATTTCCCTCAAGCGAAATGACCGGCTCGGAGGAGGAATTTTTATTCCATGACCAGGTGTTGCGGAACCAGAGGGTCGGAAGCAGGTGGAACGGGGCCGGAGACTTGCCGCAATTTTTAATGGTGAAGCGGGCAAAAATCTTACCCGCATCGAGCTTGGCGTATTCGATGGTAATATCAAAAAAGGCGTCATCGGCAAAGATGCCGGTATCGACAAGTTCATATTCCGGCAGATTGGGACCGCGGTGGCGGTTGATTTCCACCAGGGCCCGGTACGGAAATTCGGCATGCGGATAGCGATAGATCATCTTCATGTAGGAGTGCGACGGCACATTGTCGGTGGCAAACCAGTATTCCTTCACATCCTCGCCATGATTCCCCTCTTCGTTGGTGAGGCCGAAGAATCGCTCTTTGAGAATCGGATCGCGGCCGTTCCAAAAGGTCGGGGCAAAACAGAGGAACTGTCGGTCATCGCAGATACCGGCAATGCCGTCCTCACTCCAGCGATAGGCCCGGCTTCGGGCCATATCATGCGAAAAATAAGTCCATGCCGAGCCGTCGGGGGAATAATCCTCGCGGACGGTACCCCAGGCGCGGGCGGAGACGTAGGGGCCCCACCGGCGCCATTTGGCGGCCTCTTCCGGTTTGGCCATCTTGTTGATCTCGTGGTTGGCGGCATCAAATTCTGGAGTGGGTTGCATATCGGCCCCCGATTAAAGTGCGCGGACTCAAAAAATCCAATCTATTCCTTAACCGATTGTAGCGCACGATACAAGCATCACCCGATAATGTCGCGGCGCCCGACACGCCGGAAAGGCCCGCAGGCACAGGGACACCCCGCAAAATTTCAGGGGGGGGGGACGGATTGCGGCGGCGGCAACGTCGGGATGGGGCAATGGATCGGCCGAAACATGGTGTTGGCGACGGGCGACGAGCCGATTAGAATGGGGAAGGAACGGATAACCATCCGTTGCAGTCGCCCGGCGCGGGTGAGTTCGGGAGCCGCCACAACGGGGTGAGGTTCCGACGGGATTTTTCGTGCTGCGGCCGAATTTAAGGGAACAGGGCGTGACGACAGTAACAGTGCCTGCCGTTAAGGCGGAACCCACCGACGCGGAACTCATGCAATGGTATCGACAGATGGTGCTGATCCGGCAGTTTGAACTCCGGTGTGCACAATCTTATCAACAACAGAAGATCGGCGGATTCTGCCACCTGTATGTGGGGCAGGAAGCTGTTGCGGTCGGCTCGATCGGGGCGGTGCGTCCGGATGATTACGTCATCACCGCGTACCGGGACCACGGGCATGCGATAGCTCGCGGCATGGAAATCCATCCCCTTTTCGGTGAGCTTTACGGAAAGCGTTCCGGCTGCTCGCATGGCAAGGGTGGGTCGATGCATTTTTTTGATGCGGAGAAGAACTTCTTCGGTGGCCATGCGATTGTCGGCGCCCACATTCCGCTGGCGGTGGGATTGGGGTGGGCTATCAAATATCGCAAGCAGGATCGAGTTGTGCTCTGCTACTTCGGGGATGGGGCGATTAATCAGGGATCGTTTCACGAGGCGCTGAATCTGGCCGGCCTTTTCAAACTGCCGTGCATTTTTCTGGTGGAAAATAACGGATACGGAATGGGAACCCATGTGCACCGGGCGTCGGCGGTGACGGAATTGAAACTGCGGACCGCAGATGCCTACGGTATTCCCGGGAAAGATGTTGACGGGATGGACTGTCTTGCGATGTACCGGATGGTGCGGTCGGCGGCGGATTACTGCCGGGCGGGAAATGGATCGATATTTCTGGAAGTGAAGACCTACCGCTACCGCGGCCACAGCATGTCGGATCCGCAGAAATATCGAACACGGGAAGAGGTGGCGGAATTTCAGAAGCATGATCCAATTGGTAGGCTGGAAAAGATTCTGCAGGAAAAGCGACTGTTGGATGATGCCAAGATCAGTGCGATTGCGGATGAAATCCACCGGGAGGTGGAGGCGGCCCATGAGAAGGCCGATGCCGATCCGACACCGGATCTGGAAGATGTATGGACGGACATCTACGCACAACCGTTCGAGCCGTACCGTTGATGAATATTAAAAGTTAGAAGAGTTAAACAGAGCCGACCGTTGCAGGGCGTCCTCACATCGGGCGGCGAAAACTGAAACTCAAAGCCCCCATGCGGGAAGGATAAAGTATGCCAGTGATTCAAATGCGGGAAGCGCTCAATCAGGCGATGTGTGAAGAGATGGAACGCGACCCGGATGTATTTCTGATGGGAGAGGAAGTAGCGGAATATGACGGCGCCTATAAGGTGTCGCAGGGGATGCTGGCGAAGTTCGGCCCGATGCGAGTGGTGGATTCACCCATTTCGGAATGCGGATTTGCCGGCCTGGGGGTGGGCGCGGCGATGGTCGGGATGCGGCCGATTATTGAATTTATGACTTTTTCATTTTCTCTGGTCGCATTTGATCAGGTGGTGAATAACGCACCGAAGGTGCGGCATATGTCGGGCGGGCAACTCAGTGTGCCGATCGTTTTCCGCGGCATCTCGGGGCCCGGACAGCAGCTCGGGGCTACGCACTCATGGACGGTTGATGCGATTTACACGCATGTGCCGGGCCTCAAGGTGGTCATTCCCTCAACGCCTTATGACGCCAAGGGACTGCTCAAGACCGCCATTCGGGATAATGATCCGGTGATCTTCCTTGAAAATGAATCGATGTACGGAAACCGCGGCGAAGTACCGGAAGAGGAATATCTGATTGAATTTGGCCGCGCAGACATCAAACGCCCCGGAACCGATTGTACGGTGGTGGGATGGGGTCATACGGTGCTCACGGCAATGGCGGCGGCGGAGGAACTTGAAAAATCGCACGGGATCAATGTTGAAGTCATTGACCTGCGCACGCTGCGGCCGATGGACATGGATTCCATTCTGACATCGGTAAAAAAAACGGGATACTGTGTTACGGTGGAAGAGGGATATCCGACATGCGGCGTGGGGGCTGAAATTGCGGCGCAGGTTCAGCAACACTGCTTCGACGATCTGGATAACAGCGTGGTACGCGTAGCGGCCCTTGATGTTCCCATGCCCTACAGTAAGCCGCTTCTCCTACACGTGGTGCCGGGCGTGGAGCGGGTTGCAGAAGCGATTAAACAGGCGATTTATTTTCAAGGCTGAGCCTGAAACGATTACAGGCGCGGTGAGAGACGCGGGCGTTCCCCGAGTTAACGCAGGGAGCGGGTACGGCTGATGCGGTGGCTAAGTAATACCGCTCCTGGCTGGACAGACTCCTGATGGAATTAATTCAAACTGCAAGCCCCGACGGTGTTGTCTATTTCACATCCCCAACATTAACGTCCTCAGGATTTGTGCACGGTTTTTCGACGCGCCTCGGCGGTATATCACCCCCTCCATTTGAGAGCCTCAATCTTGGAAATGCTGCTGTAGGCCCGCAGGACCGGGCCGAAAATATCGGAGAGAATCAGAAGCGATTTCTCGGGGCGATTGGAGCCGAAGATTTCCGACTCATCACCGTTCGCCAAGTGCACGGTGCTGATGTGGCCATTGCCGGCGGAACGGCTACGGGGGAAGGCGAAAGTAACGGCAACGACTTTGAGCCATGCGCCGATGCTTTGGTGGTGCAGGATGCCGGATTATTGGCCGGGATGCGAACGGCGGACTGCGTGCCAATTTTAATCGGATCGCTTGACGGTCGGATCGCCGCCGCCGTGCATGCTGGTTGGCGGGGACTGGTTTCGGGAGTTATTGGCGCCTGTATCCGCCGCATGGAAGCGGTTGGGGTTCCCGCGTCCGAACTTGCCGCCGCCATCGGGCCCTGCATCAGCGGGCGAACCTACGAGGTGGGGCCGGAGGTTGCAGCAGCATTTGAGCAGGCCGGTCTTCGCGCTGCGGTGAAGGAATATTCCAAGCCGCATATCAACTTAAATCTTGCGACCCGGATCGAACTGGTGCACGCCGGCATCACTCAAATTGACGCATCTGAGCTGTGCACCAGCGAACGGGCGGAGCTCTTTTATTCCCACCGCCGCGACCGCGGGACGACGGGGCGGCTTCTGGCCGCAATCGGCCTGCCGCGAGAACGGAACAGGCCGCGACATCGGTAAGTGCCACCTGCAGTGCAACGAAGCACCCACCAGCCGCCCACCGCAGAAACCGCCGAGAGCGGTGAAGAAGCCGGAAATTACATCTCCATGCTTGCTGAATCGAGTGGTACCGTATGAAATTGCGCAAGGAGGCGTCGGGCTTCAAGCCGCGCCTGTTTGCGATGCTGAAAGCTCCCTTTGTTAAAACCGATTTTGTGGGACCGAACCTTGGAACCGGAAGTGCGTCGATGTGCCATAAAGACCTCCATATCGTAAGGACCCGGACATCTCAGACCCGGCGGCCGATGAGGCATCGGCTGAAGCACCGTGCCGAGGTAACACACGTCTCCCTGACGCAAACATTATGCCAAACGCCGTCAGACGGTTGCTATTGCTGAAAGATTCAACGCATCGGTCATTCCCGCCTGTAAACGATGAAAAGCCAAGCCTCCGAGCATGGCGGCATTGTCGGTGCAGAAGGGCATGGACGGTATCCATACAGGAACCTGAAATTCATCCGCTGCATCCGATACGGTTTTCCTCAGCACATGGTTCGCCGCCACCCCCCCGCCCACGAGCAGCGCCCGATAATTGTGCCGTTGCAGAGCCCTCCTCAGCTTGACCCCGATCGGCAGGAGGGCGGCACGCTGAAAAGATGCCGCCACATCGGCCAGATGCTGCTGCGGCAGACGATCGATGGAACGCTGCTCGCGTCCCGATCCGAAAAGATGGTAGCGCACCGCCGTTTTCAGACCGCTGTACGAAAAATCGAGCGATTCGGAACCGAGCAGGCTCACGGGAAAATCAATGGCCGACGGATTGCCGGAGCGGGCCAGTTTCTCCAGCGCCGCCCCGCCGGGGTAACCGAGCCCGAGCAGTGCTGCGGTTTTGTCATATGCTTCGCCGAGGGCATCATCGATGGTGGCACCGAGCCGGCGGAAATTCACAAAGCTTTCGAGATGGAAGAGACTGGTATGACCGCCGGAGACGACCAGTCCGAGTGCGGGAAATTTCGGCTCCTGCGGGCGGGACTCGGGTGTATCGGCCAGAACACCGCCATACAGATGGGCGTGGACATGGTTGATTCCGATGAGCGGCTTGCCGAGGCCAAAGGAGACGGCCTTGGCGGCCGCCACACCGACAATCAGGCACCCGACCAGACCGGGGCAATGGGCAACCGCAATGGCATCGAGATCAGCGGTGGTACAGCGGGCCTGATCAAGGGCATCATCCACAAGGCGATTTAGCCATTCAATGTGGGCACGGGACGCAATTTCCGGAACCACACCGCCATACCGGCGGTGCAATTGAATTTGAGAACTGATGATGTTGGATTTGACCAGCCAGCCGTCGGCCGTCACTGCGGCGGCCGTTTCATCGCAGGTGGTTTCAATCGCAAGAATATTCTTCATATTCAACCGCCTAGAGGGGTATGCAGACCGGGCTCAACCAGCCCCCGAGTGATCCAGCATTCGTCATCGGTGCTTCTGCACAGAAACACCCTGCACGGATCGCTCCGCAAGTTTGTTTCTCGCAGGCAAAAGGTGCATCTTCAGATACGCCAATGCGTTCGCCAATTGAATATCCACAAACCGTTTGCCGGGATTGGAAATGCCGAGCCTGCGCAGGGCTGCTGCACGGGCTTTGGCCCCCGGCGGCGGTATGAGTTCCGCCTCTTTCATGTGCCGATAAATCGCCAATTCCATTTTTTTCGATACGGGCACCAAACCTCCGGGAGACGGCTCAATGCCCCAGGTTTTGGAATCCCGATGGCGGGCGATATTTTTTCCATTGGGCAGGTAGTAAAGGGCGGTGGTGAGCTTGATGGCCGATCGACCGCCGGGCAGCGGAAACATATTCTGCATGCACCCTTTGCCGAACGACTGCGTGCCGAAAATCACCGCGCGATGGTAACACTGCAAGGCCCCGGTGAGCAGTTCGGCAGCGCTGGCCGTCTGCCCGTTGATGAGCACGACCATGGGACAAGGAGGATAGGTGTGCCGCCCGTGCGACACCTCGCGGCCATCGGTCTGAGGCAGGCGCCCACGGGTGGTGACGATAACCCCTGATTTAATAAATCGTCGGGCGACACCGACACCGCTGGCCACCAACCCGCCGGGGTTAAAACGCAGATCAAGAATCAGACCACCAAGCCCTCCCCTGGACCGGATCAGCGGCAGCAGTGCATGATCCAGTTGCCGGGGGGTGTCCTTTTCAAATGCCGTGATATGGACATAGGCAATGCGGCGAGCGGGATCGATCAGATAATCCCACCGGCCGTCGGGATAGCGTTTGAATCCCTGAACGCTGTCTTCGGTAAGCAGTGTCCGTCGTGCGCTGATGTGCAGCAGGCGGTGAGTGAGCGGGGTTTGAACCGTAAGGCTTAAAAAGGTCCCCTGCGTCCCGTTCATGGCATGGAGCACCCGCGAAAACTTCCACCCTGCAATCTTCTGTCCGTTGACGGCAAGAATCTTATCGCCGGTGCGAATACCCGCCTTCAGGGCCGGGGAATGAGCCAGCGGGCGGACGACGATCACGCCCGTTTTGGGCATATCCGTCGTGACGAACCCGATACCTGCAAACTGCCCCTGCACCTGCTCGTTAAAGTCAACCCACTGGCGATGATTGAAATAGACACTGTACGGATCAAGTTTTGCCAGCATACCGCGGATGGCGCCGTCGGTGAGCGTGTGATTGGAGACATGCCGGTAGAAATTCTGCCGGATTAACGCCCGCGCAAAGGTGATGCGCTGCATGAAGGAATAGGCGCCCGCATCCTGCTTCCGGGGAGGGGATTGCCCCCATTTACCGCGCCCGATGGCAATGCCCAGAGCAAGGGCCGCGATGATCCACACCATACCGGCCGCCCGTGAGCCATGAATGACATAATGTTTTTTCATTTAACACCTCGAAGCAACTCCGGAAGTTGTACCACAAAGGCCGACCGGGGAAGGACGGCATCGGCTCCGTTATCAGCCGCCTGCTGTGCCAATTCGCGCTGAACATGGGAGAGGAACGCCACAATTTTCGGCGGCGTTGGGAGCGACCGCGCCCGACGGATCGTGGCAATCGGATCGACGGATGTCATATTCAGATCGACGAGGAGCAGGTGCGGACTTTGAGCGTCCCAGTCGGCACATGCGGACGGCGACCGCACCCAACACACCTCAGCTCCGGCCGCACGAGCCTCGGCGGCGATGCGTGATGAAAAGATCAGATCAGAAACTGCCGCATGTACCCGGGCCATTTCACCTCCTGAAAACTAGTTGCATGATAGCAGAATAGGGGCAAACGCTCAGGTTTCCGGGATGTTGGGCGGCTGGCGATATGGCCTCCTTCGATTGCATGGTGCGCGGCGATCCCCTGTGAAACCTGCGGCTAAAACCGGTTTATTCGTGTCCAACGCAAGGGAATTCGATCTGCGGGTACGTAAAGAAGGGGCATGTGGGATTTGCCCGGCTTGTCCGGCGCGTCCGATGCTTTGAAACATAACGTTCGGTCTGCCAGCTCGGCGGGGAGTCGCAGCCTTTGAGGTGAAAAAATGAATGTTGGCGGGTTATGCGGTGCAGAGCGGCTGCATTTTTGTTATGCTTCTTCAAGGTTTGTCTTATCCGGAGTGCACACAAGATGACGGATTCAACAAGCGATCCACTTGCGCTATCCCAGGCTGAAATGGAAAGTATTCAAAAATTGCAGTCGACGGTGGGTCGATTGCAGAAAGAACTTGCCAAGGCGGTGGTGGGCCAGGAAAAGGTGATTGAAGAGCTGCTCATCACGCTGATCTGCCGGGGGCATTGCCTGCTGGTGGGTGTACCGGGGCTGGCCAAGACGCTCTTGGTATCCACGCTGGCCAAGACGCTGACGTTGAGCTTCAACCGGGTGCAATTTACGCCGGACCTCATGCCGTCGGACATCACGGGAACCGAGGTGATTGAGGAGGACAAAACCACGGGCCAGCGGGCGCTGCGGTATGTGAAGGGGCCGATCTTCGCCAATGCGGTGTTGGCCGATGAGATCAACCGGACGCCGCCGAAAACTCAGGCCGCCCTGCTGGAGGCGATGCAGGAACACCAGGTGACGGCCGGGGGCGTGCAGCGACGATTGCCCGAGCCGTTTTTTGTCATGGCCACGCAGAACCCGATCGAGCAGGAGGGAACGTATCCGCTGCCGGAGGCACAGCTTGACCGATTTATGTTTCAGGTGCTGGTGGACTATCCGACGGAACAGGAAGAATTTGATATTGTTCGGCTGACCACCGCATCGCGGAAGGTGCAGATTGATCCGGTGATTACGGGTGAGGAAGTCATGCAGTTGATGGAACTGGTGCGGAAGGTGCCGGTGCCGGATCATGTGGTGCGCTATTCGCTTAAACTGACCCGCCAGACACGGGTGAGCAAGGGGGATGTGCCGAAATTTGTGAAAGATTATGTATCGTGGGGAGCGGGCCCGCGTGCATCGCAGTATCTGGTATTGGCGGGCAAGGCGCGGGCGCTGCTGCACGGGCGGCATCATGTGAGCACGGCGGATATCCGGGAGGTGGCGGCCCCCACCCTGCGGCACCGAGTTCTGACGAATTTCAATGCCGAGGCGGAGGGAATCCGTTCGGATGATATCGTGCGGATGCTGATAGAAAACACACCGGTGGGAGAGGACGCGGATTCCGCCATGGTGTCCCGGGTAACGGCACGATAACGGGCGCACGATAATAACGAACCATTGGAGCAACATGGCTGCCGATTCCACTTCCGGAGAAAAAATCGATTATCGCCGACACCTTGATCCGAAGGTGCTGGCCAAGATCGGGGCGCTGGACATTCGTGCGCGGCTCATTGTGGAGGGGTTTATCAGCGGGATGCACCGATCGCCGTATAAGGGATTTTCAATTGAATTCGCCCAGCACCGGCCATACACCAGTGGCGACGATATTAAATTCATCGACTGGAAAGTTTTCGGTCGCACCGACCGCCACTACATCAAGCAGTATGAAGAGGAGACAAATCTTCAGGTGATGCTGGTGGTGGATGCGTCGGCTTCGATGGCGTACAGCGGGCGGAACAATCCGCCCTGGCGCAAGTATGACCACGCCATCAGTATTGCGGCCAGCATTGCCTATGTGGCCCTGCAGCAGCGCGACAGTGCCGGACTGGCGGTGTACGATTCGCGCATCCGGCGGATCATCCGGCCGTCGAACAACCCACGCCAATGGCGGATCATGATCGATGAATTGTCGGCGACGGTGGGCGATCCGAAAACCGACACCGGTGCGGTACTGGATCAGATTGCGGAGGAACTCAAACATCGCAGTCTCGTGATTCTGGTCAGCGATTTGTTTGACGATCCGGAGCGGCTGATCAAGGGAGTTCGGCATCTGCGGTACCGGCGGCATGATCTGATCTGCCTGCAGGTGCTGGACCATGACGAGCTGGATTTTCCGTTTAATCAGACCACGATGTTCAAGGGAATGGAGGAGGCGAACGAACTGGTGGTGGAGCCGCAGGCGCTCCGCGAGGCGTATCTGAAGGAGATAACGGAGCACAATAATCGCATTCGCGCCGCGTGCCACCAGTTGCGTGTGGACTGCACGCAGATTGATACCAGTGTGCCGCTGGATGTGTCGTTGCCGAATTTTCTCGCGTCACGGGCGGCGCGGATGTCGTGATCCGGACGGGCCGGAGCCCGGGCAGGTACCGGGCGGTTGGAGTTGAAGTTGCTGCTGCCGATGATTGCCATGCTGCCGTTTGTCTCGCCGGGGCTTTTTGCCGCCGGTGCGGCGTGCGTGAGCATCCCGATCATCATCCACCTGCTGAACCGGCGGCGATTTCGCCAGAAGCCGTGGGCCGCGATGCAGTTTTTAATAGCGGCGTATCGGCGTAATGTGCGGCGTCTGAAACTGCAGCGACTGCTGCTGTTGCTGCTGCGATGTCTTGCGATTCTGCTGATTGCGGCGGGAATTGCGCAGTTCATTCCGATAAGCCGGGGGTTGGCAGCATTGATGGGCAGCGGCAGCCGGCTGACGATTGTGGTGTGGAATAACGCCTATCCGATGGGGTATGTGCCGGCATCGGGGCAGAGCCCGTTTGCGGAGAGCCGCCGGCTGCTGACGAACTGGAGTCGACATCTTCCGGGGGGCGAATGGACGGCGGTGATCGGTGCATCATCGAGCAGCGGGCCGCTGCTGGAAAAGCCCGTGCCCGCTTCACCGAGCGTAACGAGCCTGATCGCGAGGCAGAAAGTGACGCAGGGAAGTCCGGCGATCGCTGCGGCGCTGATGAAAGCTGCCGCTCTGGCGCGGGCGTGGCGGAAGCGGGTGGCCCAAGTGCGGGTCTGGCTGGTCAGCGACGAGACGGCTTCTGATTTCGGATGCCGCAGCGGAAATAATCCTCTGGCCAAGCCTACCGGCGCCCTGCATGCCCTTCGACGGGCGGTCAAGGCGATCGGTGCGGCGGGTGCACGCCTTCGAGTGTTTGATGTGGGGCGTCCGGATGCGGCGAACATGGCAGTTACCGAATTGCGATTCACCCGACCTGCCGTTTTGATCGGTCATGACATCCACCTTCGGTTGAAGGTGCTCAACAGCGGCGCGCAAGCGGAGCCGAATGTCAGCGTGCGGTTTTTAATTGACGGCGTGAGCGCCGGCCAGCAGACGATCGGCACCATCCGCCCGTGGGGCGCGATGACGGCACACGTGCTGCTGCCGAACCCGATCGAACTGCCGGGGCTGCATGATCTCACGGTGCGCATCGCCGCCGACGGCCTGCCGATTGACGATATCCGGCAGCGCGTCTTTCGGGCCCGCACGGCGCTGAAGGTACTGCTGGTGGATGGAAGGCCGGGCGATCCGGCGCAGGGCGTGCTGGCATCGACGGCGTGGCTGGAGGCGGCATTAGCCCCGGCGGATAAGGGAAATCGATTTGCTCCGCGACGCATTGAAATTGACGAATTACCGGGGGCTGATTTACAGCATTACGCGGCGGTGGTGCTCAGCGACATCGCCCCACCGGGGGCTGCGGATATACAGCGGCTCGAAAGGTATGTGAAACGCGGCGGCACACTGATGATCTATCCCGGAGGGGAGGCGGATCCGTCAGCGTGGACGCATGCAGGTGGCGGACTTCTGCCGGCGGCCTATGGGACGCAGATTCGCACCCCGGCGACCGCGCCGCAGACTCTGGATGTAACGCGTTCGGCCCGATCGATCGTGGCACCGTTTATCGCGGCTCAGCGGCAGGGTATCCATACGGGGATTTTTCATGTAGCAATTCATCAATATTTGCAGTTAATCCCTACCGCTCACGCGCAGGTATTATTAAAAATGCGCGGCGGCGAGCCGCTGCTGGCGGCCGAGGATTTCGGCAGGGGCCGGGTGGCGATGTGGGGGACATCGTGCGATACGCAGTGGACCGATCTGCCGGCTCAGCCGGCGTTTCTGCCGCTCATCTACCGGGTGTTTGATCAGGTGCTGGTGGCCCGCGGGGCCCGGCACAATCTGCTGGTGGGAAGGCGCCTGGTGTTGGCCGTTCATCACCAGACAAAAATGGAATTGCGGGGTCCGGGTGGAACCACGATAGAGCTGACGGAAATGCTTGCCGGAGCGGGAAAGAGCCGACATCTGCAACTTGCCGGCGCCCCTATTGATGCGGCCGGCGTCTATCGGACGACGGCGGGCGTGCCGGTGGCGGCGGTGAATGTGGACGCAGCGGCGGGATCGAATATCGCACACATTGCGGCCCGGGCGGCGGCGGAATGTTTTTCCATACCCGCGAGTCGGATCGTGACCGAACCGGAGGAACTGCGTTCGTCACATGGATCGGCGACGGGCCCGGCGGGCAACATCGGCTGGCTGATGCTGATGCTGGGGTTGTTCATATTGGCATCTGAAGCATTGGCGGCGCGGGCGTTTTCGCGTTATCGCCTCTCCACCCAGACCACGGGGGTGCAGGCATGACGGATGCGGTATTCATGGCCGGTTCGGTTCATCTTGTGCTGCTGACCAATCATCCGGTCTGGATGAGCCTGCTGGCGGCGGCGGCTGCGGTCTTCGGCATCTGGAGCTACCGGGCTCAAGGGGCGGCCCCGCGATACAAATGGTCACTGGCGGCACTGCGGGCGGCGATCCTTTTGACGGTGGTTTTTCTGCTCATGGCACCGGCGCTGGTCAATCGGCAGTTGGTACGGCATCGCGGGCGCGTGGTGATCTGGGTGGATTCATCCCTCTCGATGACCCTGAGAGACCAGTACCCGGCGCCGGAAGCCAATCTGCTGCACAACATTCTCCTGACGACACATTCGCAAAACCCAAGCCGCTATCAGATCGCACTCGCCATGCTGCAGAGAGCGGAACATGGATGGTTGGGGAAAATACTCAAACGGCAGAAGGTTGTGGTCTATGCCGGCGGCAGCCGAGCCGAGCTGGTCGGGACGGCGGATAATGAAAAGCAGATGAATGCCGTGCTGGCCCGGCTTGCGAAAATCAAGCCGACGGCGGGTGAAACGGATATTCCGGGGATTATTTCGCAGATATTAGGACAGCTTTCCGGCGAACCGGTCAGTGCGATGGTGGTGCTTTCGGACGGTCGCGATACGACGGCCTCCCCCACCCGCCAGATTGTTGCCCGGCTCAAGCGCCGGGCGATCCGGCTCATTACCGTGCCTGTCGGTCGAGATCACCTTCCCTTCAGCATTGAACTGGCGGATGGTGCCACAGCGCATCAGGCGTTTGTGGGAGATCCGGTGAATGTTTCAGCGCGGCTCGTGACATCGGAAAACCCCGCGCCGCTGGTACGCCATGTGCGTCTTTATGAAGTGGGGACGGACGGGAAGGTGCTGCTGGCGACGAAGAAAGTGGTTATCCCCGCCGGCAAATCGGAAATCCCACTGCGGTTAACCTGGCGGCCCAAAGCACCGGGGCGCTACCACATCCAGATGGTGATTCGCAGGGCGAAGGGAGAATTCATACCGCCCATTCCCGGCTACAGCGGCGGGCGTATCGAACTGCGAACGCGAGCGGTGAAGGCGAAGATAAAAATTCTGTATGTGGACGGGTACCCGCGATGGGAATATCGATATCTGAAGAATGATCTGGCGCGGGAAAAGACCACGCTGCTGAGCTGTCTTCTGCTCTCGGCGGATAATCATTTTGCGCAGGCGGGGAATATACCGATCCGCCGATTTCCCGAAACGCAATCTGAACTGGATCAATATGACGTGTTAATCCTCGGTGATGTGGATCCGGATTATTTTTCGCAGCGGCAGATGAAACTCATCACTCATTTTGTGGGTAATCATGGGGGCGGTTTTTTAATGATTTCCGGTCCGGAGTATTCTCCGCGCGCCTATCGCGGTACACCGATTGCCAAGCTGCTCCCCATTATCATCGGCAACCCGGCGAACCCGGCGATGGCCCCGGTGGAGGGGATTCCGTTCGGTCTTCGCCTTACGGCGGCCGGGCGCCGCAGCATGCTGTTTCATTTTTTCAGCAGTGAAGCGGCCAATCTGCACGAGGTGGCCGATCTGCCGCCGCTGTATTGGTATCAGCCGGTGGCGGGCCTTGCCCCCAGTGCGACGGTGCTGGCAATGGTTGCGGGACGGCAGATCACGGCCCGCGACATACCGGCCATTGTGCTGGGACGTTATGGCGCCGGGCGGACGATGTTTTCGGCAATACAGGATACATGGCGGTGGCGTGCTTATCATGGTGCACCGATCTATAAGAGTTATTGGTTGGAGACCGTGCGAACTTTGGCACGCTCGCGGCTATTCGGACGGCATCGTGCCGTGGTGCTCAGATCGTCCGGGCGGCGGGCACTGGTGGGACAGTCGGTGCCGATCACCCTTCATGTCAATCGCATGGGTCTGCTTTCATCGCTGCCGCATCAACTGCAATTGAGCGTCCACGGCCCGGGCGGAGCGATGCAGGTGCCGATGCTATCAGACCCCAATAATCCGGGGGTGTTCCGATCACTGGTCCATATCTGGGCGACCGGGGAATATCGGTTTGCCCTCAAGCCGGGACAACTGGCGGTGACATCACCGACGCTGAAAATCTCGGCCGAGGCGCCGGAGACGGAGTTTATCAATCCGCGGGCGGATATCCCGGCCATGGCCCATCTGGCAACGGCGGCTGATGGTAAAATGGTGCGACCGGCAACGTTTGAAAAGGCGGGCGACGTGATACCGGACCGGAGTGTGGAAAGTCTGCTCGTTCACTCGCACCAGATTTGGAATAAGCCGTGGGCACTGGCACTATTAATCATCCTGCTGACAGCCGAGTGGCTGCTGCGGAAGCGGGCGGGGCTGATTTAAGGCGGACTGCGGGTGAGGCGGCGGTGCCCGACGGGGCCGGGCCATCCATGGCCGCCACGGAGACAGGTTGGTGAAACATCCATGACATTGCTGCAAACACCACCGGGCACGTCCCTTCCAGGCAAGATTAAAACGCTGGCGGCGGCGATCCGGCGCCGTCTGATGCTGTTGGGACTGATGCAGACGCTTGCGGGCGCCGTTTCGGCGGCGCTGATACTGGGCGCGGCAGATTATTTTCTCCATTTCCCCGGGATGCTGCGTCTGGTGCTGATCGTGTTATTTCTCGCGGGCACGGTTGCTGCGCTGGTCTGGAAGGTGATCCGGCCGGCGCTGCGCCGGGTGCCGCGGGCGGTGCTCGCACACCATCTTGAAAAGACCGGCCATCTTGATAACGACGAAATATCGGCCGCTTTGGACTTTCTGGATTCCGGCCTCCACGAGCGGAACGCCCTTGCGGCGCAATCGGTCGAAACGGCCCGGACGGCGGCCGCACACATTCGCCTCGGCGATGCCCTGTCGTGGAAATTCATACGCCGATATGCCGGATGGTTTGTCGCGGCGGTCGCAGTTTGCGCGGGTTTGGCGTTTACCTCCCCGCGGCTGGCGAGCATCAGCCTGCGGCGTTGGACCAACCCGCTGGCGACCAACCCCTGGCCGCTGCATGTACTGGTGAGCCTTACCTGGGGCAAAGGCGGCCCGCCAAAGATTCTGCCCAGCGGCGATCCGTTTGCCGTTACCGCGCATGTGGAAAGAGGATTTAATTCTAACCTGAGAGTCTGGCTGGAGATTCGCAGACCGCATGGTGGACAGCAGGCTCAATTGATGACGTGGCAGGGGAAAGCGACGGGCAGTGTCTACCAAAAGGTGATTTTGCCTCAACCCGGAAAACTGCTGATCCGCGTGCGTGCGGGAGATGATGATCGCAATCCGTGGGTGTCCGTTCTGGTGCTGCCGCGCCCGCAGATACTTTCGATGACGGGGACGATCATACCCCCGGTGTATGCCAAGGGCGCCCCCCACTATCAGATTAACCTGCTCACCCACCGTGCTGAAATCATCCGCGGTTCCACCCTTGACATTGCGGCGACGAGCAATCAGGGGATTTTCGCGGCGGATGTGGTCGGCGGCCCGCCACCGATGCGTGTGGTGGTTCCCGGATCGCCCGGCGGCCCGGCATCAAAGCGTGCGGAGATCATCTACCAGCCGCAGAAGTCGTTTGCCGGGCGGCTGGAGGTGGCTGATTCGCATCATCTGGAAAGCCATCGCGGCGGTCGCTTCCGCGTGGTAGTGGTGCCCGATGCCCTGCCGCAGGTGGCCATTACGCATCCACGCTATGCTCTGGATTTGACGCCGCAGGCGCTCATCCATCTGCACATTCGCGCCGCGGATGATCTGGGGCTTACCACGCTGGCCATTGTGGGTGTTCACCGGGGAGCGGGACATGGAACCAAGCCGACATTTTCTCAGAGAGCACGGTGGAAATCGTTGCGTTACAGCGCCCTGACGCACGGGGAGATCGGCAAAGCCGTTGTCCCGTGGACGCCGGAATCAATGCATCTCAAACCGGGGGATCAGATCGATCTGATGGCGCAGGTGCGCGATAATTATGTCAGTCTAAAGAGCCCCTACCGCCACCCGGCGGTGGATTCACCGCGACTGGTCATCAGCATTCTGACACCGGGACAGATCGAGCGGCAACTGCAGCGGGCGCTTCAGGGCGTGCGGCGTTCCATTGAAACGCTCATACGGCGCCAGAGAGTTACTCGCGATCAGGCTCAACTGCTGCAGCAGGCCATTTCACACGCCCATGCACTGACCGCCGCACAGAAGCTGCTGCTTTCGCAGTTGCCGCGGGCGCAGAATCGTGAGGCGCTCAGTGCGGAAGCGATCACGCGGGAACTGAAAATATTATCTTCGACGGCCCGGCGCAACGGACTTCACGCGAGATCCATCGGCCGGACGATCACCAGCGCCCGGAATGTGATGAGCCGTGTCGGCGGGCATGTGATGCCGCGTGCACAGAGCCATCTCTCGCATGCGAATCGAAGCGTAACGGCAGGCCGGGTGCAGCAGGCGGACAAGCCGCTGGGGGCAGCAACGCAACGTGAGAGTCAGGCCATTGAGCGGATGAAGGCGCTGGTGGCCCAACTCGGGGCGGCGGGGATATTTAATTCTCTGCGGCATTCAACCGCCCGGCTGCTGGCACAGCAGAAACATCTGGAAAAGCAGTTGCGGAAGTTGGCGAAGAAAACACTCGGCAAGCCGTTTTCACAATTATCCAAGGCTCTTCAGCAGCAGGTGCAGGAGCTTGGGGCGGAGCAGAAGGAATTGGCATCGAAAGCCGCGCACCTAACCAATAACCTGAGCCGAGCTGCAAAACAATTGGCCAAATCCAATCCGCACATGGCGGCCGCACTGAAAGTGGCGGCGCAGCTCGCGGCCCGCTATTCGGTGGTTGGCGCCATGGGGCAGGCCGCCTCCAAGGCCGCACAAAATCATCTTCAATCGGCATCGAGCAATCAAAAACAGGCGGCAACCGGGCTTAAGAAAATGCTGCATGTGCTCAATCAGCAGGCGAAGCGTTCGCTTTCGCGGCAGATTAATCGTCTGAAGACACTGCTGCAGGAGGTACAGGCGTTGCTGCGAAGCCAAAAGTTGCTTGCCGCGACAACTGCGTCGGAACCGCTCAATGCCTCGCGTGTGATGCTCGCTCCCGTGGCCAATCATCAATCTACGTTGGAACTCACGGCGGCGGAACTTGCAGGCAAAAGCCGCCGTACCGATCCATCGGGTTATGCCCATGCGTATCTGATGGCGGCATCGCACCAGATGGGGCGTGCGACGGGGCAGTTGGAAAATGCCAATCAGCCGTTGGCGGTTCCGCATCAGGTGCAGGCGATTGACTGGCTGAAAAAAGCGGTGGCGATTCTGCAGAAGCTGCTCAATCAGGATCGTGCCAAGGAGCAGATGCAGACGCTTTCAGGGCTCAAGGCACTGTACATTAAAATCCGTCATCAGCAGCATCTGATGTACAAGCAGTCGGAGCAGTTGGCAACGGAGATACATCCCGGCCGGCCCCCGGAACGGATGCAGATTTTGCAAATTGCCGGTCAGGCCAAAGGAGAGACGCAACTTATGCTCCAGTTGGCCGCCATCACAACGAAGATCGGCAAGGCGGCTCCTGTGCTGGCATGGATGAACCGCGGGATCAGCAAGTCGATGCATGCGGCAAGGCGACGGCTTGACCAGGCTCAAATCGACAGCGTGTTGATGGCTGATCAGCAACTGGCGATCTCTCAACTTGATGCGGTGATTCAGGCCCTGACCAACCACCTCAAGCATATGTCCGGCGGCGGAGGAGGCGGAGGCGGTGGCGGTGGGAGGAAGCAACCGCTGATTCCACCGGCGGCGCAGCTTAAATTGCTGCGGATTCTGCAGATGCAGATTAATCTCCAGACGCAGCAACTCGACACAACCTTGGGGAAGACATCCGCCGGCGCAGCGCGCCGAGCCCTGCAGGAGGAAATTCGGATGCTGGGTCACCAGCAAAATCGGATTCACCATCAGGCGGTTAAGATGATAAAATCGATGCGGAAGGCAGGTGGCTGATATGAAACGAAAAACAATACCCATCAGGCGCTTTGCACACGCACTTTGTGGCGCGGTTTTAATTACCGCCACCGGGCTCTCGTCGCAAGCTGCCGCCGGGTACACGCACAGTGTTCCTCTGCCGCCGTGGATTCAGCAGATGGAGGCGTGGCCGGGCGGGACGTTGAATCCGTCACAGAGCACCGGCCCGATGCAGAAAGCGATGACAGCCCGGGCGATTGGCGAAATGATTTCGCGCATGGCTCAAAGTGAAGAGCGGCTTACGGCCGCGCATGCGGGGCCCGTCACCCAGACGATTCAGAAGAAAATTATCCAGTCGCTGAATGAACTGATCGCGCAGGCGGAAAAGTCGCAATCCAGCTCATCGAGCAGTAAAAAGAAACATCAGCAGCAGAATTCATCGATGGCGATGCAGCAGACGGGGCAGCAACCGGGCGAGCCGACGAATTCACCCAGCCACGCCAATCACCATTCGTATCTGCCGCCGGGCGAAGGGGAGCACCCGAATACGATTTCGCCGTTTCATTCCAGCAAACGTCAGTGGGGCAATCTGCCGCCGCGAACCCGCAATATGATTCTTAATGCGATGCACAAGGCATCGCTGCCGCAGTATCGATCGCTGGTTAATGATTATTACAAGAAGCTGGCTCAAATGGCGTCGCCAAGCGGGCAGTGATTTTTGGCGAGGATGTATCCGGTCCGGCTTGTGGAGACGAAATTTACTATTGCGAAGCGATTTTGTGATGGTTTCTTTGCCCGTTACCTGCTTATGAATCCGGCATTTGAGATGTAACCCCATCTGGAATCGCTTCTTATAAGTTTTATTGAAAAATGTGTTTTTTTATTTGACAGACGCCAAATTATGGGCTATTCTAAAAATACTGGGTCGTTTAGGGAGCGGGCAAGATAGAATTTACGCAAACTTAAAATGTGTCCCCATCCCTTGAACGTCTGGAATGAGAGAGTGAGCAGCTTCTCACCAGATTAACCCAGAAACTAGTGTACTGTCCCATATTTAGCTTGACATATAGTACGAACTGCGGTATGGTGGTGTCATGGCGAATAAACCTGCATC
>JBMFVY010000007.1:0-55947 GCA_049965755.1 Phycisphaerae bacterium
ACATAAATGCGAAAAAACACATTTAACAAATTGTAATACAACGACTTACGTCAAATATGCTGCTGGAACATCCGTTATAACGGCGCTCAAATTCTTTTGTGGCCCGCGGAATCGGCGGGAACCGTCGCAGGTCGGTGGCCTGCTTGAGCCGCACCGTTTTGCCGTAGGGTTTATCTTTATTGCACCTTGACGCACTGGGGCAGTTCCATCCCTCGTGTACCGCCGGACAGCGATACTTCAGGGTACCGCGGGATTGTTCATGGCCGGTGTAACTCATCTTGTGTTTGATCGGCGGGTCTGAGACCTTGTCGTAGCAGAATACCGTACCGGCTTCGTCGTAGACGATATTGCTGTTGCCATCATGTCCCGGCAGCATCTCTTCGGTCTGGTTCTTCCAGAGATTCCGGTTTTCAATTACCGGCTTGATACCTTCCTGCGCCAGGTGCAGGTGAAGGTCTGCACTATCAGCGGCTTTGTCATAGGCAAGTGTCTCGATGCGTCCCTCTGGAAGATGAGCCTTGGCCTGGCGTACCAGCTCCGGTATCTGCCCCACATCGGCCTGAGTCGCTGAGGTGATATCCCAGGAGATGATGACCTCATGCTTCACATCCACCAACAGATGAAATTTGTAGCCAAACCATTCATACACCTGGGTAACAACATCCCGATCATCCCGGTATTCCTTTCGGCCACCGCTGGGCTGGGGCAGACGCTCATCCTTGAGGCTTGCCTCCCGACTGTCGGCACGTGCACTTAAGCAGGAGGAATCTCCCGCCAGATGACGGCCCAGATCCGGTACCACGGATCCCAGCTTCCCGATCAATTCTTCAAACATTCCCCGGATCAGAGCCAGCGATTCCGGTTCTCCCAGCACCTCTTCAAAGCGACTCATGTTCCACGGCTTGGGCACACCCTGCACCGATGGAATAAGGGCGACCTCACGCAGAGCGGGATTACGCCGGAGTTCCGCCAGGCAATGCTCCATGGTGATATGCCGCAGGGCATAGCGTATCCAATGGACCCGCCAGAGGGTTTGAACCGGATAATCATTGCGTCCCTTGTAACGGCGGAGCCGCAGTGCAGCCAGAATTTTGGAATCAGGCAGCCACTCCAGGAACAACCGAAGGGTTTTCAGGTCCGCGGAATCATCAAGAGATTCCCAATCGAAAAGTTTACCGGTGGTGAGGATACGCATGGGAGCACTCCGTTGCATGCAAAACCGGGCGGTCTACCAACGTCCGCCACATGGTCAGCCATTATACACCGCAACCGATGCCCGCGTCAAGTGGGGTGTGGTGTAAAAATTCCGGCCGGATTTCATTATGGGGCCTGCATCACGCGGAATTCGCGGATTCAGCAGAACCCAAAAACAGATTCTGGTGTAAAGCGATTTACACAAACTCGGCCCGACACGTCGCCATGCGGAAATGCCAACATCGCAACCGGCTCGACCCATCATCGCGGTCATTGGTGCTTATTCCGTACAGACCGTAAAATGCCGGAAAGCAGCGGAATGCGCACCGGTCCGCCGCACAGAGCAGAGAAGCCGCAGCATGACGATATCTTTGGAACTGATGCCACTCGATCCGCCCCAGCCGGAGCCGGAAAAACCTAAAACCATGGTAGTCCGTTACGGTTATCTGCTGTCGATCGGAGAATTTGAAAACACGCTCGACCATAAAGTCGGTTGTGGAACCAAGCTCGTTGCGCGTACACCGCGCGGCACCGAGATCGTTGAAATGCTCACCACGGTCTGTGGTAATGGCGGATGCGGCAAGTCCATCACCCGCGACAAATTGCTCGACTATATCGCCAACTCCGGCGGCGACGATTATCCCTTCAGTAATTCAGGACGGATTCTGCGCGTGGCCACGCCAGGCGACCTTGCCGAACAGCAGAAACTTGACGAACAGAAAACGCATCACCTCAAGCTCGCCCGCGATCTGGTGAGTCGCCATCGGCTGACTATGAAAATAGTCGAGGTTGAGTATCTCCTGGGCCGGGAACGGATAGTATTTTATTTTCACTCGGAAATGCGTGTCGATTTCCGCGCGCTGGTGAAGGAATTGGCGGACAACTTACGTGCGCGTATCGATCTGCGGCAGGTCGGTTCTCGGGATGAGGCCCGATTGATTGCCGATTATGAAAAGTGCGGCCAGCATTGCTGCTGCAAACAATTTCTCAAGGTTCTCACCCCGATCTCCATGAAAGCTGCCAAAACGCAGAAGGCGACCCTCGACACCGCCAAAATCAGCGGACGCTGTGGGCGGCTCATGTGCTGTCTGCGGTACGAAGATCAAACCTATGAAGAACTCAAGGCGAAACTCCCCCGCCGCAACAGCCGCGTGCGAACCCAGGCCGGCGATGGCTGGGTAATGGACGGCCAGATTCTCACCCAGCTTGTCCTGGTGCAGTATGACGACGGCAAGCAGGCTGCCGTGCCGATGGAGCAGATTCTGGAATTTAATCGCCCGCGCCCCCGGTTGGCCAATGGGCGTGAGATGCAGTTTCCCGGCGACGGTGTTCAATCGCCGACTGTCGGCCGAGATGGGCGACCGATCCCGTCCAATGGACCGGCCAGTGGCCGTAATCCCGGCGCTGCTGCAAATCGTCCTCAGCGCGGGGCGGCGCCTTCAACACCGTCCAAACCGTCCGGACCGCCGCCTCGCGGTTCATCATCAAACTCGTCGCCGGAGCAACACCCGCCAAAATCCCCTGGTCCGAACCTTGATCATCCGCCCGGGAAAACCCCACCACCCGGGACCAATGGCGTCGATGGACCGGGATAAAAGGAATAGCGAGCATGGCCGCATGGTTATTAAAAACTGAACCATCCGATTACAGCATCGACGATCTGAAAGCCGACGGAAAAACCATATGGGACGGTGTCGCCAATGCCCTCGCCCTGAAACACCTGCGCAACATCCGCGCCGGCGACCGGCTGCTCATTTATCACACCGGCAATGTCAAGGCGATTGTTGGCTCCGCCGTTGCAGTGTCAGATGCGGCTCCGCGTAAAGGCGATTCGAAGGATGTTGTCGTGGAAATTCGATATGATTGCACTTGGCCCAACACCGTTTCACTGGCCGATATGAAAGACGACAAAGCCTTCGACGGTTGGGAACTTCTCCGACTGCCACGCTTGTCGGTCATGCCCGTCCCGCCGGCCGTTCTGACGGCGCTGGAAACGCGGTTGAAAGACTTTAAGCCTTGATCGCGATAATGCCTGCCTCGTCGGTAGCATGCGACGCCCCGGGTGAGGCCTCCCGGCCGCCGACGATGATCATGACGCCGCATACTCTGCAGCGAAAAAACATTTCTGCAGCGCAGACGGCCACGTTGTTTGCCGGTATGTTGTTCCGGTTTGGTTGGCTGATATCCGGAGGCAGTATGCAATTTACCGACATTACCGCAGCGCGTCCCACGCGGGAGGGGCTTTCCGCTCAATACACGGAATTAGCCGCTGAGCTTGATCGCGGCGCTGTTCCACAGGCTTTAGTCCGATGGGAACACATCCGCCGCGAAACCGATACCTGGTTTTCGCTCGCCAACCTGAGATTTTCGCAGAACACCGCCGATGCTCAGTACAAGGCCGACCGTGATTATGCCGATCAGATCGGCCCGCTGGTGACGGAGCATGAAACCCATATCAAACGCCGGCTTCTTACAATGCCGCAGGAACAGATGAGGGCGGTGCTCCCAACCCATGTGCAGGCTCTCTGGCGGGTGGATATTGCGTCGTTTGACCCGGCCATCGCATCCGATCTGGAAGCCGAGTCGCGCCTCGAAGCCCGCTATACCGAATTGCTTGCCGGTGCAAAAATTCCATTCGGCGGGCTCGAATTGAATCTCGCCGGCGTGCAGCCTTATCTGCAAAGTTTGAAGCGGGAGACGCGGCATGATGCTGCCCGGGCTCTGTGGGCCTTCTTTCAGGCTAACCGCGAACAACTGGACGATCTGTATGATCAACTCGTGAAATTACGGACAAAGATGGCACAGACTTTAGGCGATGCGGTATTTACCCCCTTGGGGTATCGTCGAATTCGCCGTCTTGACTACGGCGAAGCGCAGGTGGCGGCATATCGCCGCGAGGTGCTCACCCACGTTACCCCGCTGGTAAGCCGCATCATGCAGCAGCGCCAGCGCGGCAATCACCTCGACGCTCTTTATGCCTGGGACGAGCCGATGATTGATCCGGCGGGCAACCCCGTGCCGGCGGGGGACCAGCATTTTCTCACCTCCGCGGCGCGAAAAATGTTTGATTTAATCCATCCGGAACTTGCCGGGCTTTACCGGGCGATGTTGGATGGCGGCTTCATGGATCTGGATAACCGCGCGGCAAAAGCGGGTGGAGGATTTTGTACCTCATTTCCCAACGCCGGTATGCCGTTCATTTTCGCCAATTTCAATGGTACCCATCATGATATTGATGTCTTCACGCATGAAATGGGGCATGCGTTTCAGAATTACAAAAGCCGCGTTCAGCCGATATTGGACTACTTCTGGCCGACCATGGATGCAGCGGAAATCCATTCGATGAGCCTGGAGTTTCTCGCTTATCCCCACATCGCTCACCTGATGGGGGGTGCGGCCGATCGCTATCGCCGGATGCATCTGATTGGGGCACTTGAATTTCTGCCTTACGGCGTCTGCGTTGATCATTTCCAACATGAAATTTATGCCCGGCCCGAAATGTTGGCGGCCGAGCGTAACGAAACATGGCGGCGACTGGAGAGCCTCTACATGCCCTGGAGAAAGTGGGGCGATCTGGCGTACCCGGCGTCCGGTGCCCGATGGCAGGCTCAATCTCACATCTACCGTTCGCCTTTTTATTACATTGACTATACATTGGCCCAGTGCGTGGCCCTGCAGTTCTGGCGGTTGTCGAATGTGAATTATTCCTCCTCGGTGGAACGTTACACAGATATTTGTTCGCGGGGAGGATCAGCACCGTTTACCGATTTGCTCTCATCAACCGGGCTCGCGTCACCTTTTGAGCCGGGCGTTCTGCAGGGAATTGCCCGAGAGGCTGAAAAGTTTCTGCGTATCGAAAACGGCGATCACCGATGAATTCGTCGGTCGATCGCCGTCGGATATTACCTTCATGACGCCGCGTGATGCGGAATATCCTGGCGATTGGCTGCCACCAAACCGAATCGCTCGACAAGGCCGGCCCATGCCATCAGCAGGCAGCCATTAATCAGCATATCCAACCATACCATTCCAACACCGTACCAGCGAGCGTTTCCCTGATATGCTCCGGAAACATGGCCCATACTGATCGCCATCAACAATCCGCAACCGCCCATTACAACGATAGCGGCACTTGAGCAAAGACGCGCTGTCGAATTGCGAACTTTTGAAAAGGCTTCACCACCGTCAATCGCACTGATGAGGCCGGCGAGCAACCCCGTGAGACTTGCCGCCGAAAAAGCGAGAACCAAGCCCTTACCCCCGACAGTCATGAGAATATTGCGCATGGCGAAGCTGTAAATTGATTCATATGCCGGAAGCGCCCAGAGTGCAGCGGTGCCAAGTCCTGCGAAAAGTTGCCAATGCTTCAGGCAGGGTGTCTCCGGAGCCAGTGTGCGGGCACGCAGCACGGCGTTGAGCAGCACCATCATCACCATGCCGAGCAAAGGCATGAGTACCAGCGTTACTCCAATCGTCTGCTGCTCCAGAAGTGAAATCAGAAGTAACACGCCGAGGCTCAGGCTCAGGCTCAGAGCAATGCGGCCCCGTCTTTCGGTAGTGAGGAATGGGACAATCACCGGTGCGATCAATCCGACCGCAATTTGCCAATGAGTCAGCAATGTTGGGATGATGGACGCAGGCGAAAATTGGTCAGAAGTATGCCACCAGCTGCTCGTATACTGGCTGCCCGGCATGAAGATGGCGCCGATGAGCAGCATCGCGCATCCCAGCAGGATCATGCCAAGATTGAAAACACGAACATGCGGTGGAAATGCAACCACCGGATTGCTGAAGGTTTCTGTTGTGGCAACGGCAGCCACCGCTTCGGGAGAATCAAACATGACATGGATGGGATGACGGATGTGTGTCTCTGCAAACGACATTATCAGAGGTATCCGACCGCCCGCAGATGTATTCCTCCGCAAAGTGTTTCGATGAATGACCTGTCTCACATTCGAATTTCGCATAATACCCTTCCCTTTGTCCGTATCGTTCAGAGCAATTGAATTTGTGCCAATCCGATCGCGGCCCTCAAAACGCCAATCGGACTTTCATGGATATCGGTAGCCCACCCCGGCGGCTTGAAACTCTTACCGCATTCGTCAAAGTCTTCCTATAAAAGACCGCCCCTTAATAAGTCAGACTCAACCGTCTGTTATTTTGGGGCGTAGGCAGGACGGGTAAGGGGATCTGTCCGTGGCCGCAAATCGGCTCAATGTGCTTACTGACGATCACTGAGTGCGGCTGAGGTAGCCTTGCTCGGGATGACCTGATAGAGTCCCATCATGACAACCCGATCGCTTGTGAGGTTGTGATTTCTGGCGCGGTGTGGGTGCCGCTGTCGCGCGAAAATGGGTCGGACGAACAGATCCGGCCAGTCCGTTCGCTTCACAATTTGCATGTCCGGCACGCGGGGAATGGTCGGCCAGGTGCGGTTCGCGGGCGCGATATAAAATACAGGCCGCCCTTTCGCCCAGGCGCGATGAATAATCGTCAGTTCACTTTGGTGATAACGCGCAAGACTCAGCGGCTGCTCGCGACCGGATGAACTTCGTCGTCCGAAAAGCTTTATGTAGTTTTCCAGTCGGGCATACTGAAATGCATGCGGGCCGCGTTTGGCGGCCATATTAAAACACCGACGAAAAAAAAGAGGCGAAAACATCTGAACATCGTAGAGCCGATAATTCGTAATACTCCCCAGATAATTGCATACCGTTGAATCTGCAAAAATCACCGGCCGGGAACCGGCAAACCGGTGCAGCGCGTTGGCGGCAGCCGTCAGGTTAATCTTCATATCACGAGATCGCTCCATCGTGGGAACCGTCATCTTGAGGCAATAGGCCCCGGCCATCAGTGCGAGCAGCCCGACGGTCAACCCCCGTGCATGAATCGATCTCCCGAATATTTCCTGCATGGCCCAAAGCGCACAGAGTACCATCGCAGGCATCACATCAATAAAAAATCGCAGGTAGATAACCGTGTTGAGTTTGCTCGGTGCCCAATAATAGAGCAGATATACTCCGATACTCGGGATCATCCATGTCGCGAGCAACATGCCCCAGCGATGTTTTTGCACCAGCATCTTGCCGAGCCCCAGTGCCACCAGCGGGAAAATGAGAAACATCCCCAGGTTTTCAAATTGTCCCAGTGCAGTAAACCAGTTTCCCTGATAATTGGACGTTCGATCTCCCGCCACCAGATAGCGCCAACTGAATCCTCCCTGTTCGCCGCAGTACCAGTAGCCGGTTCGCCATGGATAGCCGAAACTTGCCCAGTTGATCAGCATCAGGATCAAAATCGGAATCGCATAGGCCACGGCCGTCGCAGCTAAAGTTTTCCAGGGACGTTGGTCTTTGGTTCGAGCGATGATCAGCGCCACGAGCAGTGGAATGCACCACAGTGCCTCAGTATAGCGCATCCATGGGCAGAATCCCAGCATGACTCCGGCCGCAACTCCCCATCGCCACCCGCCCCTGCGCAACCAGATGAGCAGCAGGCACATGCCGATCGTTGTGAATCCAAATGCCGCCCCATGAGAATTGGCGTCATCGGCGAATTGCAGAATCACGGGGTTGACCATCAAAAATATGACACCGATAAGCGCGAGAAATTCATCAACCAGTTGCAGAAAGAGCAAATAGGCCGCCACCATCCCGATAATGATGAGTGTGGGGTCCACCAGATAAATGGCATGGCTGCCGCCGAGAAGCCGCGCCATCGCCGCAAGCACTCCGACCCCGGGTGGGTATTTCGCATAGACTCGTCCATCCGGAAGTTGAACCGTCATCGCACCGATGAATTGATAAGGATTGTGAGGACGGAAGTAGAGCCGCCCATGTTCGACCAATTCTCGACCCGTCGTCATATACCCATTTTGGTCCACACCCGGATGGGCAGGTACATAAAAAGCGCTCAGCAGCAGCGCGTACGAGATCAAAAGGACACAAAACAGGACGTGGGCCCAGAATCTGAGTGCAGGTTTGCTGCCGACGGTTGGTTCAAATGTGGTGGACGTCATAACACTCGATCTCAAGAACTCCCTTGAAGAACGACCGATATCTGAATTCGTTGCGAAATATGAATAAATTTTGGCGAAAAGTCGCGGAGTGTCCGATTCCTGCAACTCTTCCAATTATCGTGCGTAGGGCTTATGCAGTGGAATTGACCGGTTGTGCGGTGCGGAAGGGTGTGAATGCTGGTTATGGTAAGCAGATGGTTGTTCAAAAACTGATATTTTTTTGCTGCGTCAGCTCGACCGTGCGGTCGGTGGGGCGGCAAATGTTTTTTTTAAGGAGTGAAGGAATGTTTAATCTGCGTAAATCTCTGGTTGTGGCGGTACTTACCGCTGCCGTCGGGGCGGGCTATGTCGTGGGCTCAATCGCCCATAGCACGTCGTCAACCGCCCAGGCCATCACCGTGCCGGTGGCCCCCATCAACATGGCACATGGTAGGGATCATCGCAATGATCTCCGCGTGATCTTTATGGCGGCCAAGCATCTTAGGAAAGCCGCTAAAATTCTGCGGCGGGGTGAAAAAGAATACGGCGGCCACCGAGAAGCTGCCCTGCGCTACACGTTCGAAGCGTTGAAAGAGTGCAAAGAGGCGGTCATGGTCTCGCGCCATCGCCACGGTTGAATTCAACCCTGATCTTTGCGTCCGGGGGGCGTCCGCCTCCCGGACGCTTGTGATTTATCGCTACCATGGGAAAGGGTCTCGTTGTCCACTTGAACTCATTCGCATGCAAGCTCAGTGACGACGGGAAAATGATCTCCCGCGAATCGCGCCAGCGGATTGCGGATAACCTGATAACAAGTGATTCTCAAACCGGGGTAAGATTTAATAAAAATAAAATCCCGCCGCACGCTTGGCTGATAGGTTGGCCAGGTGGTATCTGCGGCCGCTCCAGCCTCGATGCTCTGTGCGTCCACCCATCCATCAGCGGTCAACGCCGCCATCCATCCGCTGCCCCCGGTTGGCGAAACCGGGGCTTCTGGTATTCCAAAGTCACCCAGAATAATCGTCGGGTCGTCCGGATACCGGCGGGCGCATTCCATAATCGCGCCCACTTCGTCGGTACGAGATTGCTCCGAAAGTGGCTCGTCACCCAGATGCGTGCCGAAAATTCGAACAACCTTGTTCCCATACCGAATACCCGCCTCCAAAGCTCCATGGCGATGACGTTCATCCACCGCGGAAAGATTTGTCGCCTCGATGATTTCCAGTTTGCTCAGCAGCGCTACGGCTCCCCGCGGATTACGTAGAGATTGTGCGGGGAAAATTTCCATTTTCAGCTTTCGGGCCATCGTCATCGCCTGCCCGTGTCCAATCGCCTCACAGAGCAGCACGACATCCGGCCGGGCAGATTCGATCACATGGCAGAGAGGATCGATGCGGCCGACGCCGCCGTCCAGAATGTTGTAGGTCATCACACGCACAGGACCTGGAGGTTCACAGAGGGGATATGGTTTCATGCTGGCGCACGATTTAATCTGCTTTTGTTTCACGCTGAGATTCCGCTGTTAAATCCGTACCCCTTGTTGCATCGACTTCCTGTTCTTCGCGGCCTGGTATGAGGCATGGTTATTCCCCCGTAATTCGCGCTCCCCGGCGATCTCGGCGGTTTAAGAAAGCAACTCACCTTGTGCGTAGCACGATACCTGCAGGCTCTACTTTCAGCCATCTGTTCTCACCTGCTCTGCCAGAGGCCGGCCCCATCATGCCGAATCGGCCAATGCCTCAAGTCGCTGCCGCCGGTCCAGGGCCAGCAGGGCGGTGATCAGGTCATCCATATCGCCGCCGATGATTTTCTCCAATGGAAAATTACGGTTCAGCCGGTGGTCGGTCAGCCGATTCTGTGGAAAACTGTAGGTACGCACGCGCTCGTTGCGCTCGCCGCTTCCGATCATCTGCCTGCGGGCACTGGATCGTTGTGCCCGACGCTGCGAGTCGTAAAATTCAAATACCCGCGATCGCAGCAGCCGCCACGCCTTATCACGGTTTTTATGCTGGCTCCGCTCCTCACGCATACGCACCGTGATTCCCGTCGGCAGATGGGTAAGCTGCACCGCCGATTCCACCTTGTTCACATTCTGTCCGCCCGGGCCGCCCGCACGGGACACATCCTCCCGCACCTCCGCCGGATTGATCACAATGTCCGATTGATCCGCCTCCGGCAGCACCGCCACCGTGGCCGCACTGGTATGCACACGCCCCTGTGTTTCCGTTTCCGGCACCCGCTGAACCCGGTGCCCGCCCCCCTCAAAACTCAGCGATTTATAGGCATCGCGCCCGCGGACATTCACAATCAGTTCGCGAAATCCACCATGTTCGCTGGCGGAAAAATCCAGTATTTCAAACGCCCACCCCCGCTGTTCCGCATAACGCCGATACATCTCGGCCAGATCGCGGGCAAAAAGTGCCGCCTCTTCGCCGCCCGTTCCAGCCCGTATTTCCAGAATGGCCGAATCGGCACCGATCTGCTCATCCGCCAGCGCGGCATCAATCATCGCCTCCAACTGGGCCTGCATCTGGGCTGTAAGCGTCGCCACCTCGCTGCGGGCCAATTCGCGAAACTCGGCATCCTGCGTCGGATCAGTAGCAAGTTGCTCCGCCTCCGCGCGCGATTGGTCCAACTTCTGATGCAGATCGTACGCCACCAACTCGCGATTCAAGCGGCCAAGCTCCCGCCCGAGTTCCGACATCTTCGCCGGGTCGGCACCCATTCCCGCGTCTTCCAGTTGCCGCGTAATCTCGGCTCGGCGCTCCGCCTTATTCGCAAGCCGCTTCAATATCAGTTGATGTGTCGCGTCCAAACGATGTCCTATAACGGCATGAAAAAAGAAGCGTCGTGAAGCCCGGTGGGGAGCGGTCACGACGCAGCACAAAGTTCAGATGGGTAACGCTACTTGGACTTAGCGGCCAATTTGGCATTGAAATTTGCGAATTTCTTCTGGAATCGTTCAACACGACCCGCCGTATCCACAAACTTCTGTTTCCCGGTGTAGAAAGGATGGCAAACGCCGCAGATATCCACTTCAATCCGGCCCAATGTCGAACCGGTCTCGAATGAATTCCCGCAGGCGCAGCTCGCCTTGACGAAATTGTAATTCGGATGAGTATTTTCTTTCATGTCTTTTCCTCTGCTTCCGTAAACCGCACCGCATCAATTCGCGGCAAATTCATCATAATAGCGGCGTCCGGACTCGAACCGGAGACCTTGGGCTTATGAATCCCGCGCTCTACCAACTGAGCTACGCCGCCGAATTCACGAACCGAGCATTTTAGCCGAACTTATCGCCTTTCGGCAAATCGCCGGCATTTTTGGCCGCCGTCGCAATCCCGAGCCGGAGAGCCGATTTCACCCTGCCTCCGAGTCGGTCGGGGAACACGCCGGGACTTTGATCCGAACCATGCCGGATGTCAGGATCAGGTGGCAGCGGCTTGGTTACCTACCGCCACCATCCATCCCACGCCGAAGCGGTCGGTGACCATGCCAAAACTGGAGGAGAAAAACGTTTTGCCCAGCGGCATGGTTACCGTTCCACCGTCGGAAAGGGCGGCGTAATACTTTGCGGACCCTGCGACAACAGAAGCAGAATGCTCAGCGTGGCGGCAAACGGCGGCACCAGCCAGATGAATCCATGCAGAAATGTGTCGCCGGAAAGATAATCCAGTCCGGCCATAATCCCGAGCAGGGCGGCGAACCAGACGGCATTGGCAATGGAGGCAGATCGCTCCGACCGCCAGCGTGACCACGCCTTGCCCATCCTATGCCGCATCTGCATCGTGCCACCCGCTTTCGTTGAGTAGTAAGCACCATGGCCCGCGCCACAGCACGGCCGAGATTCGCAGGCCGATCAGCCCGTGTGGACTGCCGCGGACGGTTAAGACTGTATGGCGGCACACTTTCGCCCGCCTATCATCACCGTATCAGCCGCATGCGGCCGACGTTCGGAACAATCGGAATATTAATCGACTGCAGCGGGCGGAATCCGGCCGGCCAATAAACCATGAACGCCTGGCCCATCATGTAACGCGCCGGCACCACCCCATACGGTATCCCCTCGGCACGCAGAATCGGTTCAATATGCCCCCATGCCCGCGAATCGTCGCTGTCATTGGAATTATCACCCAGCACATAATACTGCCCCGCCTTGAGCGTGATCGGATTGTTCATCGTCCCCGTGCCGGGCACGGAACCAAGGGGATCATAAGGGTTCGTGGACGGCAGTTCCCGTCGCATCTGCGTGTAATAAATATCCCGCATCAGGATCAGATGCCGCAGTGTGCATGCCCCCATCACATGAACCGATATCCTCGGCACAAATCGTCGGCCGCCCGCTTCTTTGGCATACTGCGCCAGGGCCATCGCGACCGTCCAGACCGGTGTGTATTGAAAAACCATGCGGCCATTAAGCCAGAACCGCACCTGATGCTGGCAGTCCGCCACGGCAATCCGGTAGGGCTGATTTTGCAGCAGCAGGCCGACATGATGATGAAAATCCCACAGGTGATCCGGGACGATGCTGTAGGCATGGCTTGCCGCATGCCATTGCCACAACGAAACCCGGCCTCCCATATCCAGCGACACTTTGAAGCGGCTGTCCGGTTTGCCCAGCACGACCGAAATAGCCGCCGATGACGTATGCGGCGTCCAGAGCGTACGCAGATAAAGATCACCCACCAGATGATGACCGCGTTTGGTAATACCCCGATTGTTGTAGCTGGAATCGTTATACAGATAACGCCCGCGATTCTGGAAGGTGATGCGTCCGCTCGCCGCTGGGTTACCGCTTTGAAACCGAATGACCGGCCCTGCCGTAAACCACTTGCCGTCGGTGGACGCCTTCACATGCGATTTCCATGGTGTTGTCCAAGTGCGGCCGTCGACACGGGGTTTGCCGGCATCGATGGGATAGTAATCATTGTCGTACACCAGTTGCAGCATCGCTCGCTGAACGGCGGGGGGCTTGTGGGCGATCTTACCGTTGATGTAAACATCCCCGGAGATGATCCGGACGGTATCACCGGGTAAGCCCACCAGACGCTTGATGAAATTCTGCTTGCCGAATCGCGGCTCGCGAAATACCACCACATCCCACCGTTTGGGGGGATGGAACCAGTAAAGAAATTTCAAAATCAGTATCCGGTCGCCGTTGGACGCATGCGGAAAATAAATGGTGCGTGATTCGTTGCCGCTGGAATTGAAGAATGTCCGTGCCACCACCGGTTTGTCCGGCAGGCTGGTGGCGGGAATCAGGGCGTGGCAGTTGGGGCAGACAAAATAGCGGGGGGCTGGAATGGCGTTGGTGTTTTCAAGTTGCGCATTGGCTACCTGCACCAGATGGCCGCCGATATCCTGAATTTCCACATTGGCGTCCGCATTAAACCGGTAACCGCACTCCGGACAGATCACCCGAAAATGGGCGCCGTTAAGCGTCGGTGCCATCGACCCGGTGGGGATCACAAACGCCTCGACGCAGAATGTCCGGAAGCTGAACGCCAGAAGCAGTGCAAAGAGAACGGTCTGCAGCGTGTCACGCACCGATTTTGCACTCGCCGACATGACGCGCGGCTTGGGCCTGCCCGGCGGGGTCGGCGTGAGCGGCTGAAGCGGCTGCAAAGGAGGGGACGAATCACCCCCCTGGGCACCGCTGGAATCAGCCGGTCGGTTCAAAAATGGATTATCGTTAATATCCGTCATGGCCCATCCCATTCATACCATTGCACCCCGGCCGACATCTTAACCGTGACCGCCGCCGTCAACACTCTGCGCGGCATCCATGAGCACCTCGGAGAGCGTCGGATGGGCGTGGATGGTGGTGGCGATTTCATGTTGTGTTGCTTCAAGGCGTTTGGCCAGCACCATTTCGGATAATATTTCCGTCGCCTCAGCGCCGACAATATGAGCTCCAAGGAGTTCGCCATATTTGGCGTCAAAAATCAACTTGCCGAACCCCTCCGTTTCACCCAGCGCCTGCGCCTTGCCGTTGGCGGCAAAATTGAATTTGCCCACCTTGATCTCGATCCCTTTGTCCCGGCATTGTTTTTCCGTCATGCCCACGCTGGCCACCTGCGGTACGCAGTAGGTGCATCCCGGCACAATGCTGTAATCCATCTCACGATTATTAACACCGAACATCCGTTCCACCGCGATGGTGGCCTCCATACTGGCCACATGCGCCAACCACGGCGGGCCGATGACATCCCCCGCGGCGTAGATGGATGGAATTTTCGTCCGGAAGGATTTATCTACCTTGATCGCCCCGCGTTCAATTTCCGGCATCGCGCCCGGCGCAAAGAGATTCTCGGTATTCCCCGTGACGCCGACCGCTACAAGCACCAGATCGCCGACCAGGGTTTCCTGTTTGCCACCCGCAGACACCACCACCTTCACGCCGTCCGGCCCTGCCTGAACGCTTTCTGTTTTTGTGCCGGTGCGCACATCGATGCCACGCTTCTTGAAAATCGCCTCGACGCGTGAACTGCTCTCCGCGTCCTCGATCGGTAGGATCGTCGGCTGCATCTCCACCAGCGTGATGGTCGTTCCGAAGGCGTGGTAGATGTAACTGAACTCCACTCCAATGGCGCCGGCGCCGATGATGATCATTCGCTTGGGAATTTTGGGCAGCACCATCGCTTCCCGGCTGGTGATGATCTGCTTGCCGTCGCACTTGATTCCAGGCAATTCGCGGCTGCGGGCACCGGTGCAGATCAGGATATTCGCGGTCTCGATGCTTGCGGTAACTTTACCGGCGGAGTCTTTCACCTCGACCAGATTGGGTTTCGCGACAAACGCGGTGCCGGTAAACCGGGTGACTTTATTTTTCTTGAAAAGGAATTCAATCCCCTTGCTCATGGTTACCGTCACCTGGCGGCTGCGGGCAACCACCTTGGACCAGTCGAGTCCGCTGGTATCGGATTTAATTCCATACGCGGGCGCGACATGCTGAAGCTGATGCATCAGATGGGCGTCGGAGATGAGGGTTTTGGTGGGAATGCAACCCCAGTTCAGGCAAATGCCGCCAAGCTCGCTTTTCTCAACGCAGGCAACTTTTTTGCCCAATTGGGCGGCTCGCACCGCTGCGACATATCCGGCCGGGCCGGACCCTATGATGACGAGATCAAATTTTTCGCTGGACACCATAACTCCTTACCAAACCCGCAAGTTTATGCGATGGATCGCCTTCGGTAAATAACGCCGTTGGCATGCAGGAAGATGGGGCGTGGCAATTTTTCCGGGCACCGCTGGGGGCGCGGGTGTCCTCACCCGCTTTTGTTCAGGAAACAGCCGTGCCATGACCACAATGGGGCCATATTGGGCAGACCTTTTAAGGCTGACCGGAAAAATTGCCACGCCCGGAGTATGGAGCAGGGCGATTCGTCCGGACATGGTCCGATCGGACATCAAACGGGCTGTTTGCGGCAGTGCCTTCGTCCACGAGGTCGATGATGGTGACCGCACCGGCCGGGTATCGGGTCGAGAAGCCCGGATTGAATCACATCGCGCCGCTGCGGCGGATATATTCCATGTACGGCTGATATTTCGCTCCGGGACAGAGCGTAGCTACCAGTTCCTGATGCGTGTAGCAATGATAGATCGGAATTTGATATAAGGTTCTGACCAAACGGCCGAATTCTACTATTCGGCGCTTCTGATATTCAGTCGGTTCCTGAATCATAAAGTTGCCGAGGGTGACGATCCCGATGTTGTGAGCATTCCAGATGAATCGCCCTTTAATCGGTTTCGTGGGGGAGTTGGCTTTCTGAACATAGGTATCGAGCCAGCGCGGCCAGGCGAATCCGTCACGCACATGTTCGCCGCGATATTTTAGTTCACGTAACTGCCAGATGCGGCCCATGCGATCATTGGCAAAGTGATAGGCGATATCCTGAAAGCCCTGTCTGACCTGCCACTGCCGGATAGCCTCCAGATAACGCGCCGTTCCCTCGACGGAATCCTCCAGAAACGGCTGTGGATCGCCGGAGTGATGGAATGTGATCAGATGAACCCCGTCCATCGGCATGATCGTCGGCAATGCCGGGCCGGCGGAAGTCCAAGCCGACCGGGGAATGATCCCCAGTGGGCCGCGGGCCGTTGCTGGCTGCACGGGCCTTTGATATGGCTGTTTGAGGACAAAACTCGTCGGCGGTGAATACCCCGTATCCATCGGCGTCGCCGTGTTTGCCTGAACCGGAGGCAACTCACCGTCCGGCAGGCTGATTCGATCCGCCTGCGGCTGTTGCATCTCATCGCTGGCACAACCACCTAAGCTCGCGGCTGCAACGCCAACTCCCAACGCTGCCAGAAGTTCTCGCCGAGTGACTTTGGGAAAGATACTGGAGATGTCGTCCGATTTCTGCCAATCCATGGTCTTGTACCCCTGTAACATGTATCCAGCCAGCTTGATGCCGTACGGTTAAACCCGTCCATGGTTTACCGTGAGCAACAGAATAACAACTATACGCCTCGCGATGCAAGCAGGTTTGAAAAAAAAATCGAAAATTTTCGGCACCTGCGTCACGCCGTCAGTCGCATTAAAGTTCATTCGGACGATACTTTCGTAAGGCTTTAACTCATTTCCAGATTTTCCTGTTTTTCGGCTCCGCGCCCGTAATTCGGCCTGCCTCGCCCTACGCCAGAATGGGTTAGTGCCCCTGGGCATATGGAGATTCGGGATAATTCTTTTTCAGCATCGCCTGCGCCAGCATCGCGAGCGTGCGATGGCCGGCGGACTTAAAGTACTTGCTGCTGCGGTGCAATATTTCCGCCGCATAGAAGGAATCCGGACACGCTTTGACAAATGCCATCCCCATCCGTCCCGCAACGGTGAGATGCCCCATGGCGGCCATCAATTTCATCCGCTCCATGCGGGTGAAGCCCTGAATAATCGCATCGGGGAATTCCAAATCCCACCGATTGAGTAAATCACGGGCAGTATCAAAATGGCTGCTGTCGATGTAACTTTCCACATTCCTTGCTAATTCACCCTGTCTGAGTTCGGCCTTCTTGAAATCGGAATATGGACCCTGAGTTTGACGGGCGAGTTTTTTGGCCAGCGGCCCATTGCCTGCCGCCACGGCCGCATAGCACTCCGCGATCGTCGCGATCCGAGCGGCAGCCGGCGGCATATGCCCCAAGTGCTTCCGCCAGTGTTCAATCTCCGCCAGCGCTTTCCCTGCCTCCTGCCCGAAATCACCTTCGGTCACGGCATAATGTCCCATCAATTTGGCTTTCGCCATCCGTGAGATCGGCTTTCGGGTTACGAGCAGGTATAAGTTAGCCGCCTGATGATACTGCCGCTTAATTTCCATCCCTCTGGCGAGTCGAACAGCGGTCTTGATCACCTGCCGTGCGGGCTCTCGACCGGTTGAAAGCGCCCAGGCAATCGCCCAGTGGTTAAGCCCACGGTAAGCGGAATAATGTTCAAAAAACCGCACACCTCGATACAGTTGTTCGGCACTGAGCCGCGAAAGTTGATAGCCGCTTATCAATCGCGCCACATTGATGGCCGGGTCGGTGGGGGGGTAGGGAAATCGCGAATACATTTCCGCTTTCACCGCGATGCGGCGGACGGCTGTGAACTCATGGTTTCCCTGATTGATGATCACCTTCACGGTGTAGTCGCCGGGCGTTAAAAATTCATGATCTACCCGCAGCCCGACCGCCCGCTGCCCGTCGGAAAATTGCCATCGTAGCGCCGGCGCAAATGACGCCGGCACATTGACTGAAAAAGCATACCGCTGAAAATAATGATCGCTGGGAACAAAAATCTGCGCCTCCGGCATGATATTGAAATCCGCCTGATAGGAGCTTCCCCGTTTGATGAGAATACCGGCCGTGGCCCGCGGCGCAGCGGCAAAAGCCTGCGGTGGGACGGGGTGATAGTGAAATTGTCCCGGTGTGATCCAATCTAAACTGACCCCCGTCGGCTGCCAGAGGCATATCTCTCCAACAACCACCCTGTGCCAGCCCCGGCGCAGATGCACCGATCGATGAAACCGCACCCGGCCCCACATACCGCCGGCGCCGCTTTTGGAAAGCAGGATGTCGCTGCCGAGTTTTACAAAGCCCCGCTGCGCAACATCAAAGGCAAATGTATAGCGACCCGGCCGCACAATGTGAATCCAGCCGCTGTAGAGAAGCATGGCCCGGCGGGAGTATCCGAAGGGATTGTATCCTAAAAATATATTGGGCACCATCTGCCGACCGATCACTTGACTATGTTCAAAGGCTGAAAGCATGCCGACCGGTGAGTGATTGCCGCCCGGCCGGAACCGATACGACCGCAGATAAACACCGCGTTCAATTTTCAATTCCGGTGGGGGAGTTCCGGGATGCGGATTTCCCCAGCATGCGAAATAGGTTCCGGGGGATGGGGTTTCAAAGGCAACCGTCACCTGATCATCATCCGGTGATACCCTCAGGATTTTCATCGGCATCACCAGTCCGCTCGAATTGATGACACGCAGATCTGCTCCGTCCGGTAATCGCCTGGAATTGGTGTAAAAACGCGCCCAGGCCATTGGCTTTCCCGGCCCCCGAGTCGTGACCGCCGCCACCGTCAATTTCCGCCGATAGGGCCATCCCGATCCCAATGGGACGGCCGTTTGACTCCAAGCGGCACCGGTCCCGACAACCAGGCAGGCCAGAGCGAAATAAATTCTCAAATGACGGCGAAAAAAGGGGGGGGAAAACGAAGTCAATTTCCGGCTCCTGTCGTGTAGCGGCGGCCATCCACCGTCGCGGTATCTAAGACTATAACGGCGAATACTTCGATTCGATGCACGATCGGAGGATGGTCGTCTCAACTCGGGCCAATTTTATTTCTCATGCGATAATGGGGCTTACCCGTCGGCAAACCACGCCCGGCGGCTTTCATCAGATAGAAAAATGCCACGGAAAGGCTCAATAGTGCCAGAATCATCGACGCCCCGGCGATTTGCCCGTTGGCCGCCAGAATCGAGGCGTCGTAAAAAAAGATGGTAAACATACCGAGGCGAATAATTTTTTCTCCCCGCCGGCGCGGTTCCTTGCGGTGCTGGAATATCTGCCAAGCAACGTAGGAATAAAAAAGAATCGCGACGGTCAGCGGGCCCATTCCCAGGAGCAGCCACCGCGGGGTCAGCGTATGCCAGTAACCCATCATCCCGATCATCGATATCAACAAAAGCAGCGGAACCACACCAAGCAGAAAATAATCACGTCTTCTCAATCTCGGGCGTTTGGATTCAAGTCGGTAGCCGATGACGCTGAAAAGGGTGACATGCCCCATGAGAACCATCGACGGAAGCAGGTTGTGGGCATGAACATTACCCATCAGGCTGTTACAGCCGCGGATCAGCCCGAGGGTGATCAGGCCGACGGGCCCGAGAAACTTCCCCACGCCGTTGTAGAACACGATCAGAGTCGCCGTGCCAAAGGCAACCAACAGCGGCCACGGAATGACGGATTGATTCTGAATCGCGCCTAACACGCCGGCAAAAAATAACCCCAGAAGCAGCAACGCCAGCGAGAGAATGGTGGCCGTCTGCGTGCTGATTCGCCCGGTGGGCAGCGGGCGCCATGGTGCAAATACGCGGTCGCGCCGGGCGTCCAGCAGATCGTTGAGCGACATACCGAACCCGTAAAGAAACAGGGCGGCAAGACCCGCAACAAGCATCTGCCAGAGCGGATGTTGCAGTCGCGGTTCGCCCGGAATGTGCAGCAGCATCAACACCCACACATCGGCAACCGCCGTCAGGGCCAGAGCTGCCCGCGTTAATTGTAATGCTGCGATCAGATGGCGCATGAATGCTCCGCAAGGCAATACCCGCTGCTTGTTACAGAGTTTATCCGGTTTTCAGACGATATGCCTGCCCTGGTCTATACCTATGTATATGCTTGTGTCTGAGTCCGAGCCATCACCCAGCACCGAAATCCGATCTATGGTGGTGGTCCGCCCGGCGATGCCGCCGAAACCGAGCCGGCCCCCGGGGTTCGCTCGGGGCAAAAAAAAATCGGGCCGACCCGTAGGTCGGCCCGATGCCTGTGGTTATCTATTGCACGCGTCAAACTTCCATGGGTCTCAAAGCGCTCATCGGAGGCAACTACACGTTGCCAATATTAATAAACCTTGCTCAGTTCGCCATCGGCGTCCAAGCGCCCGACACGCTAAAAGGTTCGGGACGACCGGTCAACTTAACGACCGGACTTCTGTGCCTGGAAGCAATCGCGGCAATAAACCGGACGATTTCCAGACGGTTTGAAAGGAACTTCAGTAGCCTGACCGCAGCCGGCGCAGGTCGCCGGGAACATCTGACGGGGACCGCCCGAGGAAAAACCTCGACCGCCGCCGCCACCGCCGCCACCTGAACGCGAATAGCCACCTCGACCACCGCCGCCACGACCACCTTCGCCCTGTTGGGCTTTCCGCTGGTCACGGCATGCTTTGCAACGCTTGGGTTCGTTTGTAAAGCCACGTTCGGCAAAGCGTTGCTGCTCATCAGCCGTAAACGTGAACTCGGCGCCGCAATCGACGCACACAATTGTTTTGTCTTCGTAAGACATAGGGACTCCCTGGATACTTCCAGTTACTAGAAAGAAGATATGGAAAAAAGCGATGGGCGGTGCGGGAATGGCTTCGGCCAACCTCGAACTCGGGCGCTACAGCCCACAGGCGAAAAGGAGTATAGCCATGTTTTCAGCAATATGCAAGTGATTCAAATTTGCCCCTGCTGCATGGAAGCCATCGCCATGCAATTCACAGCAAATTCCACCCCCATCTTACTTACTCGAATTTTTCACCAATAAAAAAAGCCCGATCTGAATCGGGCTTTTGTATTCGCAATCGCGTATGTTTGGCGATCAGCGTTTGCTGAACTGGAACGCACGACGGGCACCGCGGAGGCCATATTTCTTACGTTCCTTCATGCGGCTGTCGCGCGTGAGGAAGCCGCCATCCTGCATGGTCTTACGCAGATTCACGTCGTAGAGGGTAATCGCTCGACCAATCCCCTGCACAATCGCACCGGCTTGACCGGTAATGCCACCACCGTGTGCGCGGACCAGAACGTCCACCTTGCCGATGAGACCCGCGTTGGTAAGCGGAGCGAGAATCTGCTGGCGATGTTGAACTTCGGTAAAAAAGTTCTCGATTTCGCGTCCATTCACAAGGAACTTACCTTCCCCCGCTATCAGCCTCACCCGCGCTACCGACTCTTTACGGCGGCCGGTACCCCAATATATGGTTTTTCCGCCCGACGTGACAATTTTTCCCGATGCCGCCGCTTTGGGTGTTTCAGATGTCGCTGTTTCTGTCATATCTACTGTATCTCACTAATACTGTGAACCATCCGCGCCACTGAGCTTTTCACGCATAACGCCCAGCTTGGCGGTAATTTTTATAAACTCAGCGTTTCCGGACGCTGCGCCGCGTGCGGATGATCTGCGCCGGCATAACATTTCAATTTTGAAAGCATCCGAACACCCATCTTGGTCTTCGGCAGCATTCGCTTCACCGCTAGCCGCATAACCAGATTGGGGTGCTTCGCGAGCACTTCCTGCATCGGTTTAACCCGGCGGCCGCTGGTGTAGTAGGTGTAGTAATCGTATTCCCGCTGGGCCAGTTTTCGGCCTGTTACCTTAACTTTGCCGGTGTTGATGACCACGACAAAATCCCCAACATCAACCGTGGGCGTATAAATCGGCTTGTGCTTACCCATGAGCCGGGTCGCAATTTCCGTCGCCAGCCGTCCCAAGGTCTTGCCGCTTGCATCAACGACATACCATCGATTTTCGACGTGTCCCACGCGTGCCAGCGTCGTTTTATCGGCCGTTGTACGCACCTTACGTTTTAATTCAGCTACTGCCATCTGTCACATCACTTTCCAGTCGGCTGGATCGAGACTGGCCACACAGGCATCCCATCCATACCGGTTCATTAACACGCCCTGCCGGCTCAACCCGGCACGGACCCATTAACACCATTTCTCTTCCGCCCAGCGCAAATTCCCGCTTTGCAGAAACCCCATAGTTTATACAGCCCTTGCCGCCTGTCAATAAACCTCGAAAATGACCTGCACCTCTACGTTGCTCTTGTCAGTCGACCTCGGATCGATTTCGCGCAGTGAGTTGGATGTTAATCCGCCTCGGAGTGCTTATGCTGCGCCATCGTATCAATCGCCAACGCCGAATGAGCATAAGCTCCGCCGGCTCGCATCTCGGCTGCTACCCATATGGCTTCCATAATTTGCGATTCCGTGGCACCGGCTCGCAAAGCTCCCGCCGTATGGGAGCGGATGCAGTAGGGACACTGCGTTACATGTGCCACGGCTACCGCGATGATCTGCTTGGTCATGGCGTCCAACGCGCCAGCCGCAAACACCGCCTGACTGAAATTCTTAAACGCTTCGGCCGGCCCCGGCGATAGTTGCCGCCGATGTCGAGCGATGTCCGGTGTTGCGGGTGGATAAATAGATTGGGCATCTGACATGGGGTGACTCCTTGTTCAATAAAGCACGCGTAAACTCGCGGCCGATCACTGGCGAATCATGGTAAGAAGCATCTTAAGTTCGACTAGCGCACGTACCGAGTGCGGCTGGCCTGCCGGAAGAAGAAGCACCTCACCGCGTTGCACCCTGTGCAGCGTTCCGGCTAAAGTAATTTCCGCCTCACCGTCCACCACCTGCACCACCGCGTCAAATGGCGCCGTATGCTCGCTCAATTCCTGGCCTGCATCAAAGGCAAAGAGAGTAACGTTACCCGCCGGCCGTTTGAGCATAACGCGACTGACCACAGACCCCGTTTGGCAGAGAATCAATTCAGCAAGATTGACTGCGGTATGTGGCCACGTCCTGGTTTCAACGGGCGTTGAAGGTGTATCTGACATTATTGTTTTCTCTTTCAAAAATTCGCCAAACCGCTACTCTCAGTCGGACAATTCATAATCGCGGCTACTTTGATGGATGGCGATCCTGACCTCGTGGTCCGGGGCCGCGCCTGCGACAGCCCGGACGTCGGGCTTCGATTTCCGCAGTCGCCAGACCGACGGCCTTCAACTGTTCCGGCGTAGCGCGATCCTGTATGGCCATAAACAGAACCCGCTCTTCCCAGCGCACATGATCGTGTAACGCCTGCCCGACCTCGGCACACCAAGCTTGCAGTTCCTTACCGTTCCCAGCTGATATGGCTTCGTCCGCCAATCGACGAAGTTGATGATGTTCCCTCATCATCCGCTCAATCTCAGCAGCTCGCATGAGAGGAATCAACAGTTTCTCTTCTTCGTCGAAGTGGGAACTGATTTCCTCCCGCCAAGCGGCCAAAAACGCATCCCGGGCATGATGAGCACTATCGCCGTCCGCGGACGCTGCGGAACTCAGATCGCGTGCCACCCGCAGGGCAACGAAATGATCCCGTGAAAATGGCTGCAGGCTTTCGTGCCTTTTGAGGGGTGGATGCTCATCTGTCACGTCGATCTTTCTCCGGTCCGCCGTCACGCCCACTATGCACATCAGGACCTAAAGCTCATTATCCGAAGCCTCTACCGGGCGAAATCTATGATTCAAGACTCACGGTAACAAGCAACTCACTTTCCTCTTCAACCTTAACCATGTGACTGGCGCCGCTTGCAATGGTCAATATCTGCCCCGGCTTGAGTTCATGGCGGGCGCCTTCGACCGTAACGATCACAAAACCTTTCAGGAGGTGCACGGTCACAACGCCCTTGACCGCATGTTCCGGCAACTGGGTGAAGCGTTCAAATACAAACAGCGCGACCGTCAAGTTCCCCTGCTTAAAGCAAGTCTCCTGGCGGTGTCCTCTTTCGCCGGTATTAATTTCCCTTCGAAGACGATGCGCGACCTCGGCCAGGTCTACCAAATGGGTGACTCCGGAAAAGCGGCTTTCGGGATGAGGTCGCATACGCGAATGATGTGGATTCTGCATGTTCATGTCTCCGTTGGTTTCGCCCGTCATAATAAATGGTCATGCGAAGAGCCCTTCACGCCCATAAGTTTTCACTCTCCGGCAAGCGGCATGTTGATTTCGCCGGCCGAACCGGTTGTTCTCCATCGTCCCGCCGTTAATTTGAGTATACAACTCCAGTCATGAGATGCGAATACTGCGTATTTGCTCGACAGTGAATATCGAAAGCGACTCATCGGGCGCTCGAATCCTCGCGATCGGATTCCATAGGGCACTAAATGTGCCCTGCAAGTTGCAGGTTCCGGAGCAAGAGATGGAAGTATACAAGTCCTCCAAAACCGTCCCATCGACGCTGCTTCCCGAGAGTGGGGAAATTTGCAAAACCTTAGCCGACTTGCCCCGTAGAGGATTGAGAATCCAGAAATTCGCTCAGCACAACGGCGCTGTTGTGCTCCTCATCGCGGGCGGCATATACCAGCGTAACCGTGCCTTTGCGTATCCATTGACGCAGGGTATTGACGGCGGCTGAATTGGCCTTGAGTTCCTCGCGGTAGCGTCTTCTGAATTGCGCCCATTTATCCGGATCATGGCCGAACCATTTCCGCAGTTCAGCGCTTGGTGCAATTTCTTTGAGCCAGCAATCAATGGCCGCCTTTTCTTTGGTGATTCCCCTTGGCCAGAGACGTTCAACAAGAATCCTGGCACCGTCCTCCAGCAAAACTGGCAGGTAGACGCGTTTGATCCTGACATTTCTCACGGCGATCCTCCGTCATATTGGATGCCAAACGCCTCGGAGCTGAAACACAGGGAAATCCAGATTTTAAGCCTGCTTCTTCGAATCTGCTCCACAGCAATGCTTATATTTTCGACCTGAATTACAGGGGCACGGCGCATTGCGGGGCGGGGTGTTACGTTCCGCTAAATTGGGATTGCCAGAGCGTCGAATTTTCATAATCTCCGCCGCCGGTATACGAGCTTTGATCAATTTCGCAATGATCTCCATGTCGGGGCGGATATGGTTGAGGAAATGCCGATATCCGGCGCAGAGATAATTGAGCCCCGGTTCCCCGTCGGGTGTCGTTATGAAACGATTTTTCGGACACTCGCCGTTGCACGCAAAGCGCACTTCGCATTGGCGGCAATATTCCGGAAGCGTATCTCTCTTATCGGTACCAAACTTCAACTGCTGCGGCGAGTCGATGAGTTTCCCCAGCGGCTCGTCAAGAATATTCCCCAGTCGATAATGCGGATCAACGAAATGATCGCACGAATACAAATCCCCTGTATGCTCAATGGCCAATGCCCGGCCGCACGTTTCACCAAAAATGCATACCATGGACGGATACCCCGCCCATATTCCGGCCTGCACATCGAAGGTATGAACGAATATCCGCCCCACATCGCGTGATACCCATTTATCAAAAATCTCGGAGAGGAATATGCCGAACTGCAGCGGTTCCACCGACCAGGGCGCAACTCCTGAACTCTGACCCAGTATCGGAAGGCCGCTGCCATTGTTCCCGCCCATGATCCGCTCGACCAGCGGAATGAACTGGATATACCCGCTTCCATGTTCAACTAAAAATTCATAAACGTCCAGTGGATGATAGGCGAGTTCCCGATGAATGACCGTCAAGGTGTTGAACTCAACTCCATGCTCGCGTAGCAGGTTCAGGCCCTTCATGACCCGGTCAAACGTGGGTCTGCCGCCCCGGTCCACGCGGTATCGATCGTGAAGTTCCCGTGGTCCGTCAATGGAAAGCCCCACCAGAAATTGATGTTCCGCCAGGAATTTTCCCCATTCATCGTTGAGAAGAGTCCCGTTGGTCTGAAGCGCGTTGGTGATGGTCTTTCCCGGTGGGCAGTATTGTTTCTGCAATTCCACCGCCCGCCGGAAAAAATCGAGCCCCATCAGCGTCGGCTCTCCGCCCTGCCAGGCGAATTCAACCCGGCTTGCCGGATTACTTTGTATCTGTTGCCGGACAAAGGTTTCCAACATGGATTCACTCATGCGGAATTCAGCCGCCGCTTGATGATCGGGAAATAATGCCTCCTTGCGGAGATAAAAGCAGTATTGGCAATCGAGATTGCAGATTGGTCCGATAGGTTTGACCAAAATATGAAATGGAGCCGATGCGGCCGGATATTCAGGCATGGATGATCCCCTTTTCGTCACGGCGTGACAGTCACGCTTTAACCCATGATAGGGGTTTCTCCGTTTCGATCAAACCCGCCATCTTAAATCCATGACAAGTATCTGGGCTCGTTTGCAGCGGATGCAGATAGTGCGCGGCTCTCCATAGATCGGCGATCGATCATCAATATAGGCGCGTTCACGAAAAAGCAGCGGGGCCTGCGGATAAACTCCGAGGCCCCGCTGCTATTATGGGTCGCAAATCTGATTTCAGAACGTGTAGATTGCGTCCACGGCGATGGCCGTTTGATAATGCTTGCCGTTGGTCAGCACCGCATGATCGGCCATATCTTCGCGAATCTCGGGACGGATGTAAAAATTCTTCCCAAGATTGCTGTTCGGGAACGGTGTGATCTTGACGCCTGCCGTCAAATCACCGTAATTCCCGGTTACGCCGGGAGTTGTCAGGCCGATGGTAAAACCGGCGCCGTCATAATAATATTCCTCGCGCAGGCTTGCGGTCAGGTAGCTGTTGATGACATAACTCTGATACAGGGCTTCACCGAACCAGGAAGCACTGCTGCCGTTGGTCGCGTTCCCCCCCCCGTCATAACCTACGGTCGTATCGGAAATCAATGTCAGATTGTTATTCAAAATGGGCGGGATATAGGTGATCAGCGGTTCAACCACCGTGCGATACGGGTTGTTGGTGCCGTTATCCTGCGGGCCGACCGAGAGATTCACCGCGAAATTCCATTGGCTGCTTGGCGCGTACGCCACTTCGCCGAGGAAATCGACACCGTTGGGATTGTTATCATTAAGAGACTGATTCCAGCCGCGGGTGACACCTGCATAGAATGTCCATTCACTATTCGGCACATATTCCGCCAATACGCCCGTCTGGGTGTACGGAATGCCGTAATTAAACGAAAGCGAATGAGAATAGAAGAAATTCTTCGTCGGATTAATCGTCTCTTCGCCAAGAAGCGTGACGAACTTACCAACCTTGAACTTCAAGTCGCCCATTTTGCCAAGGTGGAACGCCACCGTGGCATACAACTGAAGTGGATCAAATTGGTACAGCGGGTAGGTGCTGACGTTATTGGCATACGCGTGATAAAAGTTTAATCCATTGGAGTGAATAAAATCTGATGTGTACCCATAAAGAAACTGCACCTTTCCGCCGACATCCCATCCGCGTTTGATGTAGTTCGGATCGGAGAAATTGATGGCTCGCGCTAAGGTCAGATTGATCTGATTCAACTCAACGTGATTACCATATTCGGAACCGAAGGTGCGCAGAGGAATCAAATTGGAATTCTGCGGCCGACCGCTGAGATCGGAGGTATATCCGGCTTCAACATAACCATAGATGTCGAACCCGGCCTTGCTGATCTCCTGCCCGACCGACGTTTTGCCGACATGGATCCGATCCAAGCCGTACATAATCGCCGGGCTGGTGTCTGTGGCCGCGTCAGCCATGACCAAGCCGGACGTGGCGAACAGAGCCGCCATCGCCAGAGGAACTGTTAAGCGGTACTTACCCATGAAACTCTCCTTAAAAAAAGGTAAAGAAAACACGCCTTCCAAGTTTGATTCCGCAAACCTCATGCCAAAGTTACAGGCATTGGTAATATTTTCAACTGTGCGCCCGGACTTTCACCGGATGCAATTGGTGATCATGCGAAGATGAATTGCGAAAACCCCATTATGGCGGCCACATGCTGGGCCAAGCTCGGTGGCCCTTTTTCAGAGCAGTAACGGATGTCACCGATCACGTTCTTTCGGCGTGAACGGCACTTCAGATACGGTTGTATTTTTAACTTGAATCCGCCGGGAAGTTTGCCGTTAATGGAAAGGCACGCCAGCGCATGGCTGCCTGAATTTCATGCACAGTTTGAATCGTTGCCCAGTTTGTTGGCAAATGATAAAGGGCATCCGAGGGGTGGCTGCCAGCTACGATGTTGCCCAAGCGTACGCTTCGATTTTCCGAATTGAGCTTCCATCTCGAATGAATAAAAAAGCGGCGTGGCTCAAATGAACCACGCCGCCGAGGGGGAGTCTTCTATAAAGATGTCAGATACTTAGAAGCTGTAAACAGCATCAATACCGATGGTGGTCTGATAGTGCTTGCCATTGGTAAGCACACCATGATCGGCCAAATCTTCCCGAATTTCCGGGCTGATGAAGAAGTTCTTGCCCAGATTGCTGGTCGGGAAAGGCGTGATCTTCACGCCCGCGGTCAGTTCGCCATATTGGCCCGTTTGGCCCGGTTCGGTAAGGCCAACGGTAAAGCCGGCGCCGTCGTAATAGTACTCTTCACGCAGATTTAATGTGAGGTAGCTGTTGACGACATAGCTCTGATACAGGGCCTCGCTGAACCAGAAGGCATTTCCGCCAGTGGTTGGATTCCCCGCCGCATCATTGCCAAAAATGGTGTCGGAAGCCAGCGTCAGGTTATTGTTCAGAATCGGAGGGGTGTAGCTGACAATCGGCTCAACAAGGGTGCGATAAGGATTGTTGGTGCCGGTGTCCTGCGGACCTTCCGAAAGATTCAGCTTGAAATCCCAGCGGCTATCGGGCATGTACGCCACTTGGCCAAGGAAATCGACGCCGTTTGGATTATTGTCGCTGAAAGCCTGATTCCAGCCGCGGGTCACACCGGCGGTGAAAGCCCACTGCGAATTCGGAGCGTATTCAACGAGCACACCGGTCTGAGTGACGGGAATGCCGAAAGTAAACGATAGCGAGTGAGAATAGAACGGGCTGTCAACCGGGTTGAATGACTCATAACCCATCAAGGTCATGAACTTACCGGCCTTAACCTTCAAATTACCCATCTTGCCCAAGTGAATCGCGCCGGTCACGTAGAACTGAAGCGGATCAAACTGGTAAAGAGGGTAGGTGTCGACGTTATTGGCATACGAGTGATAGAAATTCAATCCATTGGCATGGACAAAGTCTGAGTTATAGCCATAAATGAACTCAACTTTGCCGCCGATGTCCCAGCCGCGCTTAATGTAGTTTGGATCGTCGAAGTTGATTTTGCGGGCCAATGTGAGGCTCAGCGTATTGAGTGTCAGGTGATTGCCGTACTCCGAAGTGAACCGACGGAGCGGGATAGTATCCCGATTGTCCGGCCGACCACTGAGATCAGCGGTGTAACCAGCTTGGACATACCCGTAAATGTCGAAGCCAGCATTTCGGACTTCCTGACCGACCGATGTTTTGCCGACATGGATCCGATCCAAGCCGTACATGAGCGCCGGACTGGTGTCTGTGGCTGCATCAGCCATTACCAGGCCGGACGTGGCGAGCAGAGCCGCCATTGCCAGAGGGACTGTTAAGCGGTGCTTACCCATGGAACTCTCCTTAAAAAAGGTAACCAAGTACACGCCGCAGCTTTACGCGCTGCATCTCTTGCGCCGCCGGTTGCCGCCAACCGGCTGGGGGAATCCTTCCCCACAAGTTCTGATATATATCGACCTTACGTCTGTTTTGTCAAGGCTTTATGAGGGGAGTGCTAGCAAATTGTTAGGACACAGAGTTTTTCGTTAATAGGAAAATGTCATAAAATGCCTTACTGTGGCTAAATTTCTGCCGTTCGGCGGGCAAAAATTACGCGGAATTGGGCCGAAGATAATTCCGCCCAACCCACCTGAAAATTGTGCAAAAATCGTTTTTGCAACGCGAAATGCACAATTATAAGTCAAGTCGACGACGACTCGGCGATTACATTTTGAGCGTTTCTGAATTCAATCCGGCTGTCTGCATGCTTATCGGGCAGAACAACGTTGGTTGAAATTATTAATTAGAACCCGATCCTCAAATATCGGCAAGTTTCGATGGGGCCGCGTCCAATAACTCACGCATGGCCCTTGTGACGCGGAGCCATCTGATCGAATATCCATTTGTATGTGAGCGCCATCCCTTCACGCAATTTCACCGATGGCTGCCAGCCGAGCAATTTCTGGATCAGGGCATTATCGCTGTTACGCCCGTTGACCCCTTTGGGCGCATCGAGTTGATAATGACGCTTCAATTTCAGGCCAGCAATATCTTCGACGATGTCCACCAGGCCGTTGATCGTCACCAGCTCATTGCTGCCGAGATTGATCGGCTCAATGATGTCGCTGTGGAGAATGTCCTGCGTCCCTTTGAGGCAGTCGGTGATGTACATAAAACTACGCGTTTGGTGCCCATCGCCCCAGATTTGAATTTCATGCTTGCCGGAGAGTTTCGCCTCAATGACTTTGCGGCAGATCGCCGCCGGTGCTTTTTCACGTCCGCCTTCAAACGTGCCCAGCGGGCCGTAAACATTATGATACCGTGCCACGCGCGTCACCATCCCAAAATCTTCGCGGAAATGTCGGCACATCCGTTCGCTGAAAAGCTTCTCCCAGCCGTAGCCGTCCTCCGGCATCGCCGGATAGGCATCCGCTTCTTTCAGCGGCACCACTTTGGGATCACGCTGCTTGTCGGCGTTGTAGACGCACGCGGAGGAGGCGTAAAAAAAACGCTCGACATGTGCATCCTTGGACGCCATCAGCAGGTGCGTATTAATCAGCACGCTCAGCATGCAAAGTGCTTTGTGGGTTTCAATAAAACCCATGCCCCCCATATCGGCAGCAAGGTTATACACCAGATTCATGCCGACAACGGCCTTTTCACAGGCGGCCTTTTCCGATAAATCCAACTGAAGGTTTTCCACATCATCAAAAACCTGATACCACTCGGAAAGCGGCTTGATATCCACGGAGCGGATTTTCCTGCACCCCTGTTTCCGCAATTCCGCGACAAGATGGCCGCCAATAAAGCCGCCGCCACCGCATACAACCACTGCCTTGTTTGCATTTGGACTTACCATATTGCCTCCCGTCGTATGAGCATGTTCTTTTTCACATCTCGGATGCGCCGTCGGACGCGTTTCGCAGAGAATAGGCTACGGTCGCATTATCCGCAAGTTAATTTGTTCGCATTTCGTGAAACTGCCTCGGTTATCGGCAGCATCTCATCCTCAATAGCAAGTTACGTCATGACACGCGTCATTTCATGCGGTATTATCTTCCCTCTAATTCAGCGTGTGGTATCTGGCCGATATTCGAAAGCTTGTCGGCTTTGAAGGAGTTTTAGAACGAATGCAGACTGAAAAACGGCGCGTAGCCCTGATTACCGGCATCACCGGTCAGGATGGGTCGTATCTGGCGGAATTTCTGCTGAAAAAGGGATATGAAGTTCACGGCATCATTCGCCGCTCCAGCAGCTTCAATACCGGCCGCCTCGACGACATTTATCAGGACCCTCATGAAAAGGCCCCGAAACTAAAACTTCACTACGGCGACATGACCGACGCGTCGGTGCTGCGGGCGATTGTCAGCCAGGTGCAGCCGGATGAGGTTTACAATCTCGCCGCCCAGTCGCATGTGCGTGTTAGTTACGATGCCCCGGTGTATACCGTCGAGGCAACGGCCATGGGAACGATCATGCTGCTGGAGGCGATTCGGGATGTGGGCCTCAAATCGCGATTCTATCAGGCTTCCTCCAGTGAGATGTTCGGCAAGGTGGCCGAAACGCCGCAGAAGGAAACCACCCCCTTCCATCCCCGCAGCCCGTATGCCTGCGCCAAGGTTTACTCCCATTATCAGGTGGTCAACTATCGCGAGGCGTACGGCATGTATGCCTGCAGTGGGATTCTCTTCAACCATGAATCGCCACGTCGGGGCGAAACGTTCGTCACGCGCAAGGTGACCCGCGCCGCCACACGCATCAAGCTGGGTTTGCAGGATGCGCTGTATCTGGGAAATCTGGACGCCAAGCGCGACTGGGGCTTTGCCGGCGACTATGTGGAGGCGATGTGGCTGATGCTCCAGCAGCCGGAGGCGGATGACTATGTGATTGCCACCGGTGAAACCTACTCCGTGCAGGAGTGGGTGGAGATGTGTTTTGACCAGCTCTCTCTGGACTGGAAAAAGTATGTGAAGACCGACCCGCGTTATCTGCGTCCGGCGGAAGTGGATCTGCTGCTGGGCGATCCGAGCAAGGCCCGCCGGGTGCTGGGGTGGAAGCCGAAGGTGAATATCCACGGCTTGGCGAAGATGATGGTCGACCATGATTTGGAAATAGCCCAGCAGGAAAAACTGATCGCCGATCACCGCCACGCCAAGCGGCGTACGGCCTGAACCATGGGAGCATGTGCGATGAAATATCTTATTACCGGAGGGGCGGGATTTCTGGGCCAGTTTCTGCAGAGGGAACTTGCATCTCGCGGCATCCCGTCGGCCGACCAGATCATTCTTCGCAGCAAAGACTGCGATCTGACCAGGCAGGATCAGGTGGAGCGGATGATGGATCGCCTGCGTCCCGATGTGGTCATTCACATGGCCGCCCGAGTGGGGGGGATAGGGGCGAACCGCGAAAATCCCGGTCTCTACTTTTATGCCAACATGATGATGGGGGCCAATCTCATTGAAGCGTCGCGTGTCACGGGCGTGAAAAAATTCGTCCAGATCGGCACCATCTGCGCCTACCCTAAATTCACGCCGGTCCCCTTTAAGGAAGAGGAACTCTGGAACGGCTACCCTGAAGAAACCAATGCGCCCTATGGCGTGGCAAAAAAAGCCCTGCTGGTCATGCTTCAGGCGTACCGCATGCAGTACGGGCTTAATGGAATTTATCTCCTGCCGGTGAATTTATACGGTCCCGGCGACAATTTCGATCTGCAGTCTTCTCATGTCATTCCCGCGCTCATCCGCAAGTTTGTCGAAGCGCAGCGGAAAGGACTGGACGTCATAGAGGCTTGGGGCACGGGCTCGGCATCGCGTGAATTTCTGCACGTGGAAGATTGCGCCCGTGGCATCGTAGACGCCACGCTTCATTACAACGCCCCGGACCCGGTCAATCTCGGTGCCGGCCGTGAGATCACCATCCGCGATTTGACGAATCTGATCGCCAAGCTCGCAGGTTTCACTGGGGAAATTCGCTGGGATCCATCCAAACCGGATGGGCAGCCTCGCCGTTGTCTCGACACCACTCGGGCGGAAAAACTCTTTGGCTTTAAGGCTCGCATAAAGCTCGAAGACGGATTAGCCCAGACGATCGAATGGTATCGCAAGCACGCATAAGTCCCGATGTCGGGCTCACTCATGTTTCGGCGCGGCGATGTTTTTTATCCCGCATCTCATCCATCCTGCCACTCGGTAACTGCCCCCGGCTCGGTCTGATTCCGGCGGCATCACGCGGGCAGTGATGTCAATTTTAATACATACCAATATACTATGTCTTTTGTTCCTAAAAGCGAATATAGTGAATAAAATCCTTATTCATTTGACATTTTGAATGTCGAGTGTTTTAATAGGCATTCGAGATTTTTGAGGTGTATGTTATGACTCAGTCATCTGTTGCCGTCCCACCACCCACATCCACCGACGGGCCTAAGCTCAATAAAGTGGAGGCGATCAAGAAAGCCAAGGATGGCTTGGAAGTGTGGAACGATATCTTCCGTTACGCATCGGCAGAAATATCCGAACCGCTGGAGACGCTCCTTTCACCGAAGGATTACGAGAATTATCTGAAGTTAATACCCAATGCCGCAGATCCGGCGGTCATTACCAGTGCCAAGCGCCGCAGCCAGATTCCGGAAGATGATTTCGTCCGCCTGCGGTGGTTCGGCGTTTATCAACAGCTTCCCAATCTGTGCCATTTCATGCTGCGCATCCGCGTGCCGAACGGTTTTGTTAATGCGGTACAGATGGCCGAGGTTGCCGCCATCAGCCGCCAATACGGCGGAGGCTTCGCCGATATCACCACGCGCCAATGTTTCCAGCTTCACTGGCTTACCATTGAGGCCCTTGCCGACATCCTGCCCCGGCTTGAAAAGGTCGGATTGGTCAGCAAGTTTGCCTGCGGCGATACACCTCGAAATGTCGTGGGGTGCCCATTGGCCGGCTACCTTGAGCATGAGACCATCGACGCCGGTCCGGTTGTCCGCGAAGTGAATCAGATGCTTTTGGATGGCGACCGCGAATTCAGTAACCTGCCGCGAAAATTCAAGTCGTCCGTTGCCGGCTGCCACCTCCATTGCCACCAGCCGCAGATCAACGATATCGGTATATTCGGCGTCAAACGTATCAATCCACGCACCGGCGCTGAAGAATGCGGTTACGGAATTACCGTTGGTGGAGGACTCTCCAGTCAACCTTATGTCGGACAGGGGTTACGGGTATTTATCAGGCCCGAACAGGTCGCAGCGGTTTGCCGCGGCGTCGCCCATATTTTCCGCGACCACGGCTACCGCGAAAAACGTACTCGCGCCCGGATGAAATATCTGGTTGCGGATTGGGGTTGGCAGAAGTTCCGCGACTATCTCGAAGCCGATATCGGTTTCAAGCTCGAGCATGATGATAATATCGCCGCGCCGGAATATGCCCCGCATACCGATCACATGGGTATTGGACCGCAGAAGCAACCCGGCCTCTCCTATGTCGGCGTGCCGGTGGAACGCGGCCGCATCACGGCCGATCAGATGGCTCACGCCGCGCGACTGGCCGATAAATATGCCGGCCCGCAGGCCCGTTTCGGTCTTTCCAACAAGCAGAATCTGCTTTTTATTAATATTCCCACCGCCCGCACGGCCGAATTGGCAAGGGAACTTGAAGGCATCGGCCTGCCGCCGGCCGCACCGCTGTGGCGTACCAATCTGATTTCCTGCACCGGCACCCAATTCTGCAACCTGGCCATTGTGGAAACCAAGGAGCGGGCCGGCCGCATTCTCAAACATCTTGAAGAGCATGTGCAGATCGATACGCCCATTATGGTCAGCGTTACCGGCTGCCCCAACAGCTGCTCCCAGTACCAGATCGCCGATATCGGTCTGATGGGGGTGGTGTGTAATTTCCGCGGACAGCGCGGCACCGAGGCGTTTCAGGTCATGCTCGGCGGCGGTCTGGGCTCGAGCGCCGGATTCGCCAAAGCGGCCATGAAAAAAGTACCCGCCGAATTTGTCCACAAGCCGATCGTTCAGATTGTGGAACAGTACAAGGCCCACCGTATTGATGAAGAGGAAACCTTCCGGCAGTTTGTTCAGCGCAACACACCGGAACAGCTCTCCGCCTGGATGCACATTCCCGAAATGGCGGATGTTGCTTAGGTCTCGCCGATGTCGGTTCCGCATCACAGGACAGGTTTTCAGCACAGAGCGGACGGTTTTGCCCTGATCGGAATGCTCAGTGCAGTTCGATCGTCGGAGGCAGAGGTATCGTCGGTGTGGGAACTGGGGCAGGTGCAACTACCTGCTTGGGGCGGGCGACCTTGTGTACCAACGCCAAGGGCGTCGCGGGGCGGAGTATCTTGAGACCTCCCCGTTTTTGCCGGGCGGCAAGTATGAGCAGATCCAGCGCTGCCTTGCGCGCAGACGATGCCGCCAATCCGTTAATTGTCCAGTAATTCTGACCGGTCCACTGTTCTGAAAGATTAACCGTTGTGATGATCGCCGCAATTCGGTGATCCAGGCGCATGACATAGACCGGCGCCTGCTCTGAAGGTCCGTGATAACGTGTCCAAAAACTGGTATATTGCAGATGTCTGATCGGCACTTCGGGAGCCACCGCCATCCGGAGGATGGATTGATCCATCCGCTGCAGTGGATGTGATGGAAACTCTCGCGCGAGCATGCGACGCAGATGATGATATTCCAACGGTGAGCCTTTGGTATCCTCCATGATCACGCATCCGCCGCCGCGAATGTAATGGGCGACGGCGCGGCGAGTTGCCGCGGACAGTTTGCCTCCCGCAGATACCATGATATAGCTGACCGGTGTTCGCGTCGGAACAGGCAAATCAGCATACCGCGCTAGGCTGTATGTGATTTTCACACCGTGGTGCAGGGCAAAGCGACATAAAGATTTGATCGGCACCGCATCGGGCGGCTCTCGCGTTTCGCCCGGCTCTCCGATGTGGATGAATGCCGCCTGAAGTTCGTAGCCAGGCTTCTTTTTCCTCCATGGATGGTCGAAGTACAGATGGGTAACGGGCTTTTGTTCTCCGGTTGCATACAGATCAATATTTTCCGCCAGCTCAAAACAGCCCGCTTCAGTAACCGTTGCCATCGTCTGCCAGGCCGCACTTAAATCCACCGGACACTGAATCCATAGCCACCGCACGGAATTACGCACGCCCAGCAGGGGAAATTGCCGGCTGCTGATCTCGTACTGTATTTGATAAAGGGACGATGAGAACGGAACCGCTGCCATCGCGCGGCCGGGAAATACCTCGGCAGCGATTTTGTGCATCGACTCTTCAAAGGCCCGGCTGTCATTTTCGGTTACTGAAAAAATAATGCCGCCACCCTGGACGTACCGGCGAAGCCGAGCGATCTGCCGCGAGTTGAATGTGACGGCCCTGTCGCCGGTAATCAGCAGGATGGGAGCGTTGAGCCAGTGATGCGGATTGGAATGAATATCCGCCACGCCCCAATTCAGGTTTTCCTCCAGCGTGTTGCCGATCCATGTGGTGATGTTCTGGTCATCGTGAGGACGCAGATTCCAGTATCCCGGATAGGAAAGTTTATTGAAGATCACTGGATTAAGTCCGCGGGAGAGAAACAGCAGAGCGTAGGCCGTGGGGATAACATGGTTCGCTGCACCGACTACACCTGCGTCCCACTCGCCGGGTTTGGATTGCGTTTTCAGAATGATCCGTGCCCCCATGCGGTACCAATTATATCCGCCGATATAGCGCAATCCGCTGGCCAAACCGACACGTTCAAGACCATAGAGATAATACAAATTCCCCCGGGTGCGGATATGTTTCGAAAGCCAGGCCAGACCTCGCTTGACAGCACTGTTGGGTTTGAGAACGTTGAGAACTTCCGGATGCAGATATTGGTCGGTGATATAAAGTGTCGCGAGCCCCGCTGCGGTCATGGATCGTGTGGAGGCACCGCCGGACTGGTAACACCAGCCTCCGTCCGGATTTTGGCATTTTCGCCAGTGTTTTTCAGCCATCCGCCAATACGAGATTGGCGGGTAGATGTAGCCGCCCGCTTCCGCGCACCAGACGCCTAGAACGCCATACTGGGTATTGGAATTATCCCAGCGGGATGGAATTGGCTCATGTGGCTTCTTGCCCGACCAGTAGTAGTCATACGCACCATTGTTATGCTCCGAATCGATCAGGAAATCCGCCGCACGATGGATGGCCGGGTAATATCCGGGGATTGAAATCGGTTCGCTGGTCAAGGCCGCCAATTGCAGGCCTGCAACATAAGTGCCGCGCGGGTGAAGCTTGACCAGAAATTTCACCGCCGGCCGCATGAATGATGAATCGGGACTTAAGCTTGAATCTCCGGTGGCCAGACCCGCCTGCAGCAAGGCGTACGTCGCAAGGGCTGTCGGGCCCCCATACGCCCAATTGTTTGGAGCGGAATATTCCCAGAACGATCCGGGCTTGGATGTTCGCCTCAGGTAATTGACGGCTTTGTGAATCGTGCTGATGATCTCCGCCCGCGTGAGATGAGCGTACTTCGGCGTCGGCGCGCTGGCTGAAACACGACCGACTCCCACGATCATCGTCAACCCCACCAGCAGACATTTCAAACGTATCCTCGGCATGACGGATATCTACCTGAAGCGGGCCCGCCCAAATTCCAATTATCTGACCCGCCCCTTATTATCGGCATAAGATGTTCCGAGCCTGATTTGTTGCTGGACTTTTGGAGAGACCTTCGCCGTAAGACCGATAAACCTTTTGGATAAGATTGGACCTCACCCATGGAAATGCCTAAAAGCGAAAATATGCACATTGGCCGGATTGCCATCACCGGCGGGAACGGTTTCGTCGGTCGAGCGGTTGTGGCTCAATTACTGGATGCCGGTTATCGGCAGATCGTTGTGATCTCCCGCCACGCCTCCGCGAATGCAGCGCACACCGATGGTGTCCGTTTTGTCGCTGGCGATCTGACGATCTCATCGGATGCTTGCCGTGCACTTGCCGGTTGCGATGCTGTCGTTCATTTGGTCGGCATTATCCGTCCTACATCACGCCAATCATTTTACGACGCCCACGTTGCTGCCACCGAAAATACGGTTTTCGCCATGCGCGAAAATGGCATCAAACGCCTGCTTCACATGTCAGCATTGGGCACGCGCATCAGCGCTGTTTCGAGCTACCACCGAACCAAATGGACGGCCGAGCAGGTCGTCGTCAAATCCGGCCTGGACTACACGATCATCCGTCCCTCGCTGATACTGGGTAATCACGGTGAATTTACGCTGATGCTGGACGCATGGTCGGAGGGAATTGCCCCTCCATATCTGTTCATGCCCTACTTCGGCCGGGGGATATTCGGAAAACGGGCTGCGCTGATATCGCCGGTGCGTGTGGAAGATGTCGCCAAACTGTTCCAATGGTGTTTGGATCGGCCGGTGTCAATCGGAAAAATTTATGAATTGTCCGGGCCTCGCGAATTTACTTGGCCTGATTTTCTGCGGCTGTACGCAAAAACCCGTCACGGAAGGAATCGCCGAACCCTGGGCATCCCCATCTGGTTGGGAAAAATCCTCGGTCGATTGCCCGGTTTACCTTTCACGACCGATCAGGTCATCATGGCAGGGGAGGACAGCACCGCCAACGGCGAAGAACTCAAGGCCGACATGCCTGACTTTTTTACCCGCGAAGCGCTCTGAATCAGAAATGGATACCCCTGTCGGTAGCTCGGCAAACTTTATCATCTTGCCGCCCGCCGACCACCGGCATACTCCAATGGCTCGCGACAGGCGTCTTCAATTTGACGGGAAGAACCAATGGATAATCGGCGAAATAGCCTCAGCCTGCGAGAGCGTATCTCCCTGCGCATTGGGCACATTGTCATACTGACTCGCTGACATCCACTGCACATGCCCGTCCCAGAATCCCAGATTCCCCCCGCCGTTGTGGCGCTGGGAAAGCGCGTCGCCGGTGTTGTATCCGACCGGGTCCATCACTTCGTCATTGAAATTGGAATGCTGGGCGGATTCTTCAATGAATATGAGAAATTGCGGGCTGTTTATCGCGCCGCTGGTCAGGGGGTAGCTCCACGGTGTCTGCGGCATCCCTTGACTGTTCACGCCGAAGATCGTTTTGAGAACCGCGGCCTGAGAATTCGTGATTGAATTCACGGAGTAACTCCAAAATCCCCCCGATGCTTCCGGACCGATATTGACGGTCGACCAGTTATTCTGAAGGGTCACAGCGTTGGGGCTGTCGCGGAAGCCGGTGTCCGCCGGACACATAAATGTCGCCGCAACTTTGTCAATTGCCGGATTCAAACTTGGAAATTGACTGGAATAGGAGGGAAGATTGTGCTGGGCGTCATAGGTGGCCTGATCCATCGCCTTATCATTCAGATTGGCCATGTACGGGAACAGCGCTCCGAAGCGCAGATTGTAACTTTGGGTATCACTCCATGTTTGATAAAGCTGATATACCTGCGGATCGCTGGAGGTTGATCCGACATACGGTGGGTACTTCGCCACATGCGGAAATAATATTCCATCCAGCGGGAACATACCACTGTTCGTGTTAACATATCCCTGCAGACTGATAAGAAGTTGCCGAATATTGCTCGCGCAAACCGTCGCCTCGGCATCCTGCTTGGCCTTGGCCAAACTTGGCAGCAGGATTGAAATAAGCAGGGCAATGATCGAGATGACCACGAGCAATTCAATGAGCGTAAAGCCACTTCTTCCCCGGTGCCTGAAATTTATCTTCATATTCTTACCCGCTCGCAAAAATCCCTGTTAAGCGCCCTCGGCTCCATGCCGCCGGTCGCCCAACAGTCTACCAAGTGTATAACGCACGACTCGTGGTTTTGATTACAAAAAGTCTGCAAATTATCTTTTTAAGCCTCTTTTTCTGATTATAGGGCGAAGGAGGAGCCAATTTTTCGTTGTTCCAATGGAAGCGCGATTACGTTAAACGCTCTTTGTCCGCACAAGGCGCTGCCCGCTTATCTCACAGGCCGTTTGCAAAAAAAAGTTTACTTCGGCTGGCCGGATATATTCTCTGCCCTTATATTTGCGAAGCTATGCCGAAACGGGATTTACATTCCAAGATGCAACCCAAAACCGCCCGTCACTGGTGGAATTGGGAGGACATGCTCCTGATTCTGTTTGTTGCCACCGTGCTCTATCTTCCCGGATTGTTCCGAGTGCCGCTTTTTGATCGTGATGAACCTCGATTCGCCACCGCGGCCGCTGCCATGATCCACAGCGGCAATTTCATCGTGCCGACATTTAATGGCGTATTGCGGCCGGAAAAACCGCCTGTGATTTATTGGTTGATGGATATCAGCTATGCACTTTTTGGAATTCACGGTGGGGCCGCCCGGCTGCCGAGCGTTGTCGCCTCCCTCCTCACTTTGCTCGTGGTCTATTTTATGGCCGGTAAGCGATTTGGTCGGGCTACCGGCCTGCTTAGCGCCTTGCTCCTCTCGGTATCGGCCCTGTTCTTCGTAGAATCGAGATTAGCCACCGCTGATGCGGTTCTGGTATTCTTCACCACCGTCAGCATGGCAAAACTCTGGGATGCATGGGACGCACGGACGCGCAATGTCGATGCGCATCTCGTTGCATCGATGCCGACGGCATTTCATTCCACCGACGCATTGGAAATTCTGCGAGATGTTGAACTTGATGACCGCCCGCGTCTTCGCTGGTGGGATGTGGCCATATTCTGGATCGCCATGGGCCTCGGTATCCTCACCAAAGGTGTGACGCCTATATTTGTTCTTACCACTGCCATTGCACTGAGTATCCTGCTCGGATGGCCGCCGGCAGTTGGCAGGAGGACCAGCGGAAACTGGTTTGTCCGTTGGATACGCAACTTGGTCGCAGCCGTCGGTCGTCAATCATGGAGGTGGTTTGGCGGTCTACGTCCGCTCTACGGCATTGTGTTGTTGTGCGCAGTGGTATTGCCTTGGTTTATCGCGGCGTGGGTACAAACTCACGGGGCTCTTATCGAGCGAATGATCACACAGAACGTCCTCAAGCGAACCACATCCGGCCTGCAGAGCCATGGTGAGCCGCCTGGCTTTTACCTCGGCACCATATGGGGTACTTTCTGGCCGTGGAGCGTGCTGCTGGTGCCTGCGGGTTTCCATGTTTTACGGCGGGCGCGACGGATCGGTCCGATTGCATTTGATCCATCACCTTATCAGTTTCTGCTCTGCTGGATCATCCCGAGTTGGCTACTCTTTGAATGTTTTGTCACCAAGATGGTGGAATATGACCTCCCTCTCTTTATCCCTCTCGCCGTATTGTGCGCCGACACCATGGTGCAGAGCTGGCATCGCCTTACCGATGTACTTGCGCCTCCTTGGTTTGCCGCCGCTCGCTGGGTATGGTCCAGTCTGTGGATCATTCTGGGTGCAGGGCTATTAATGGGTTGTTGGTACCTCTTTCTACCACAACATGCGGCTGAATTTAATGCTTTCGTACCGGCAGCCATTGCACTGGCGGCGACCGGCGTCGCTGGTGCAATTGTCTGGAACAGGCCGCCCTGGCCGATGATTACACTCCTCGGTTTCGGGCTCTCACTCATCCTGCTCAATACCATTGCCTTGCCGCAGGTAAAAGGTCTCGAATTAAGTCGCCGGGCCGGCGCTCGGATGGCACTGCTCGCGTCGCAGGGATACCGCCTGGGCGCCGTAGGGTATGTTGAACCAAGCCTCGTATTTTATGCCCGTTCATACGTGCGATTATTCTCCAGTCCGGGGCAGATGGCCCGGGATACTCACCTCCGCAAAATGGGGGCGGCTGCAACATCTCAAAAGCATAAATCCTCTCGCTGGTGCATCGCTGTTGATCAGCGATCCCTGAACTATCTGCGGGCACATCACTATATTTTCCATCGGCTTGACTGGTTCCAAGGCGTCAAAGTCGCCAAAGGCAAATTTACGCAGGTCACGCTGGTAACAAACGCATCCACCGGACTCCCTGTTACTCAAACGGCACCAGCTGGTAAACATGAGGCCGGACGGAAGATCACCGGCGCGGCCGTTGAAAAAGCGCACCCCTGAAAGATGAGCTGCTATTGCTCTCATCTGTCTTAGCCGTTACGAAAATATGCGCAAAATGCCGATTCAACACGTCTGTGAACTCTCTGGTTTATCGGCCTGCACTGTGTTACGATTCTTCATCGCTGCGACCGATTGAGTTTTCGAGTCGATCAAAGCAGTAGTATGGCACTCAAGGAGACACATCAATGCCAACAGCAGCCCCACGGGTAGGTTTAATTGGTCTGGCCGTCATGGGTAAGAATCTGGCGCTGAATATCGCCGACCACGGCTTTGATATCGCCGTATTCAATCGCACCACCAGCGTTATGGAAGAATTTATCAGGGAAAATCCAAATACGCCCGGTCGTCTTGTCGGCTGTCAAACACTCAAGGACTTCGTCGCCGCCATCGCGCAACCTCGCGTCATCATCGTGCTGGTAAAAGCCGGTCCGGCTCTCGACAGCATTGTTGAACAGCTTATCGCGGCCGGATTAGCGGCTGACGATATTGTGGTGGATGCCGGCAACAGTCTGTGGACCGACACGATTCGTCGCGAGCGGGAATACGCAGGCAGGTTGAAATTTTTCGGTTCGGGTGTTTCGGGTGGCGAGCTGGGTGCCCGCTTCGGCCCGTCGCTGATGCCGGGCGGCGATCCCGATTCGTGGAAGCATCTTGAACCGATCTGGACGGCCATCGCTGCAAAAGTGGATGCGAAAACCGGTCGCCCGATCGAAGGCGCAGAGCCGGGCAAACCGGTTCAGGGCGGCGTGCCGTGCACGGCCTATCTGGGGCCGAATGGCGCTGGGCATTATATCAAAATGGTGCACAACGGCATTGAGTATGTAGATATGCAACTCATCAGCGAAGCCTATTTTCTGCTGCGGTCTCTGCTGGGGCTTAAGCCCGATGAGCTCTCGGAGATATTTGCGCATTGGAATACGACCGAACTTGATTCCTACCTGATTGAAATCACCGCTGATATCCTGCGCCAGAAAGACCCGCGAAATAAGAAAAAGTTCCTGGTGGATGTCATTCTCGACGCCGCTGGGCAGAAAGGCACCGGCAAGTGGACGGCGTCCAATGCGCTCGATATGGGCGTACCTGCCAATTCCATCGCCGAAGCGGTCTTCGCCCGCTGCATGAGCGCCGTCAAGGGAGAGCGACTGATGGCATCGAAAAAACTCCGCGGCCCGACGGTTAAAAAATTGCGTGCCGGCAGGGCGGTGATCGAGGCGATCCGTCAGGCCCTGTACTGTTCCAAAATTTGTGCCTACGCCCAAGGATTCCAACTGATGCGCGAAGCCCAGAAGGAATATAGCTGGGCCCTCGATTTCGGCACCATTGCCTCCATCTGGCGGGGCGGGTGTATCATCCGGGCCAAGTTCTTGCAAAAAATTACCGATGCCTACAGCGCCAACCCGCAACTGGTCAATCTCCTCATGGATCCCTATTTCAAAAAGCAGATTCATAACGGGCAGGATGATTGGCGCAAAGTGGTGTCGCTGGCGGCCGCCAACGGAATCCCCGCCCCCGCGTTCATGTCCGCGCTGGCTTATTATGATGCTTACCGCACGGCGGTTTTGCCCGCGAATTTAATCCAGGCTCAGCGCGATTATTTCGGCGCTCACACCTACGAACGGGTCGATTGTCCCTCCGGCCAATTTTTCCACGTGGACTGGCCAGTTGTTGATCGCCCGGAACTCAAAGCCTGACATCGGGGCAGGCACGTTCTGCTGCATGAGCCGAAGCCAAAAGTGAAACCGCAGTTCACCACGGCGACCTGACTGGGCTGCGCTATTTGGACGAATATTCAAAAAAGCGTTAAAATGTTTTGCGTTTGGGTAATCGTGAGAGATCGGTGTATTCTTCGCGGTGCTTTCGTTGTGTAAGGGGGCGCAAATTTGAAAAATCTTCCGGACATCGTCCTACTCCACGGGTTCCCGCTTGATTACGAAATGTGGTCGGAGCAGGTTCGCTTTTTCCAGGCCGTCGGCATGCGGGTCTTGACACCCGACCTCCCCGGATTCGGATCGCGTCCCGGAAATCCACCGCATCGATGTTCCATCGGGGCGTTCGCCGAGGATGTCCATCATTTCATTGCCCGCCATGCGAATCCACCCTGCGTTATCGGTGGTTTCTCAATGGGAGGTTACGTCGTGCTGGCACTACTGAACCGATTTCCAGCGGATGCCTGCGCCGCTATTTTCATCGATACTCATCCGGCTGCCGACACTATGGAGACCCGTCAGGGGCGATTGAATTCCATCGCTGAACTGCAGGCCGAAGGGATCGGAACTCTGCTCCGACAAATGCCCGACCGACTCCTGTCGCCGTCGGCCCCTTCGCAACTTCGAAGTCGGGTCGCCGATATGATCGCTCGGCAGAATCCCGCCGGGATGATTCAGGCTCAAATGGCCGCCGCCATGCGAATCGATCAGACACCACAACTGCCGGAGATCAAAATCCCGGCGCTGGTGATCGGCGGGGCCGAGGATGTTATTACGCCGCCTCACATCATGCAGCGATGGTGTTCTCAATTGCCCGGCTCCCGATGGGTTGAGATACCCGGTGCCGGGCACCTGACGCCGATGGAAGCACCCGAAGCCGTCAATGCCGCCATTAGTCATTTTGTAAAACATCTGCCCGAAAACGCGTTGCGGAAGTAAAAATAATTAAATATTGTACCTTGCGGAGGTGATCAGATTACAGGTTGATCACCGGGCGGAGAGCTCATCTGCCGATCACCGGAATAGGCGTTCGGACGTTGGTGCTTTTTTCGCCCGTTGAGGTAGGCATCCATCTGCCGCAGGGCTTGCTTGATCCGCAGTTCATTTTCCACCAGGGCGATGCGCATGTACCCCTCTCCGCTCTCGCCAAATCCGCGCCCCGGGGCCAGCGCGACGTCCGCATTTTCGATCAGACGTAACGCAAAATCGATAGTTCCTTCACCCGCCAGATGCTTCGGATCAACTTTCGCCCACACAAACATGCTCGCACGGGGCACTTCGACTTCCCACCCCAGTTTGCGCAGCCCGCTGACCAGAACATCGCGCCGCTTCTGATAAATCACGCTCTGCGAGGCGACAAAATCATCTCCCTTGCGCAGGGCCAGAATGCTGGCGATTTGAATCGGTTGAAAATGCCCGTAGTCATAATATCCCTTGATGGTCGAGAGCGCACGCACCATCTCACTGTTGCCGCAGCAGAATCCCACGCGCCACCCCGCCATGTTGTACGGTTTGCTCATGGTGGAAAACTCCACGCCGACTTCCTTGGCGCCTGGAGCGGCAAGAAACGACGGCGCCCGGTAGGAGTCAAAACACGTTTCCCCGTAAGCAAAATCATTGATCAGCAGAACGCCATATTGCCGCGCCAATGCCACCGCCTGCTGATAGAAGAGCGGCTCCACCGTCATCGCGGCCGGGTTGTGCGGATAATTGAGGATGACCAGTTTCGGCCGCGGAAAAAGATTGCGCAGCACGTGTTCAATGCGTTCCAGAAAAGCTTCATCATTTCCCAATTTCACGCTGATAACATTTCCGCCCGCCAAGGCCACCGCGTATACATGAATCGGATAGGCGGGATCGCCCACAACAACCGTATCACCGGCTCCGAGCATGGCCAGCATCAGGTGTGAAAACCCTTCCTTGCTGCCGATGGTAACGACGATTTCCTTGTCCGGGTCCAGTTCAACGCCATATTTGCGTTTGTATTTGAGCGCCACCTCGCGCCGCAGGTTGAAGATGCCGACGCTGGCCGAATAACGATGATTGCGGGCATCATGTGCCGCTTCTGCCAGTTTTTCGACGACGAAATCGGGTGACGGGTCGATGGGATTGCCCATGCCCAAGTCGATAATATCGTGCCCTGCCCGGCGCTTTTCCGCCTTGAGTGCATTGATTCGGGCGAAAAGATAGGGAGGAAGCCTTTGTATTCGGCTGGAAACGGGAATGCTGAAAGGTGCGTCACTTCCACCGGCCATGTTGTTGTGCCTCTGCTATGCACCCACAGCATAACGGAAACCCGTTTTGCTGGGGTAACCGACTGTCAATAAAATCTCTCCACACTGAACATGAATCGGCCCCCGCGTTATTTCCCACCTATGCCCGCCGGAGTCACTCCAGAATTCGAATTCGACGGCATAAGCGGATTTTGTTTCTTTTTTGCCTGTTGCATCGCCGCACGTTCCATGGCCAGCTCATGTTTCAGTTCGGCGTACATGGCGCGAAGTACCGGATCCTTGATTTTTAATTTCGCTGCCGCCGCCAATCTTTGGATTTCACGCTCACCCCATTGCAGTTCCAGCACACGCGTGAGATTTGCCTTGATCGTCTTTTGAACTTTTGCCAGCGGGACGTTTTGTGCGGGAATCTTTTTCACCAGCCACAGTAGATGAATCTCCCCCCCCATGGGGATTCCGCTTGAAAGATGTCCTTTGTGGAGATGGGCTGCCGTCGAGCGGAAGATACGCGGAATGGCGGAGTCCTTCAACGGTATAAGCACTTCACCCCCATTGGCCGCAGTCTGCTTGTCGAGGCTGTAAGTCTCCGCCACCTTGGCGGCACTGTCATGCTTTTTCTCGATCAGGTCTTTCACCGTTACCGCCTGTGAAAAGCGGGAAACCACGATATCACGGACCAATACTTTTGGGCCGTATTGATTTTCATACTCCAGATGAATCTGCTTCGACGTTACGTGCACATGTCCCTTCGCCAAGGCCTCAATGTAAGCCGTGCGGGCCAGACCCAGTTCGAAAATGGATAAATTTTCACCGTGCGACGCAAGGATTCTCTCAAGCGCTGCCATGCGTTCGTCGGCGGGGACATGCTGTGCCGCTAAATTCTGAAGCACAAAATTCATCTGGGCCTGAATCTGCTTTTGGCCGACATGCAGCCCGGCTTTTTCACACGCTTGTTTGAGGAGCGTGAGTTGCAGCCATCGCTGCATCAGTTCCATACCTTTCAGAAGCACCAGTGAATTGAGGAATTTCTTTTCGCTCAGCGGTTCGCCATTGACAATGGCAACCGCCGGCTGCCCCGGCTTCGCCCTCTCCGGCAGGATATTGGTTGGTACGGCGCTCGATGGGGAGGACGTCGCGGCCGACGCTCCGACCGGTAATATCATCGCAGCCAACAAGCCCGCCATTAGAATTGATTTGGTCCGGTGAAGCACTTGGTCTCCTTACTGTTTTCCGCCGTCTTGGCACCTTCGCCACTCAGCTTAGCGTTAAGTATAGCCGCCGATTCCGCCGTCCGCATCTCCGGGCGGGAAGGATTGTGAGCGGTGCGGTGAAACTTCCAAACCGCCGTTCGGTCTTTTTCTGCATGTTACCAAAACCCGGGCCGATACCGTATACTGATACATGAAAAGGGCAATTGGGGTAACCTTAGACATAGACCGTATGGCCCCACATGGCATGCGTAGTCTATCCAGAGTGTAAAAACCCCGATGTTCAAACAGGCTGCAACCGCGCGGGCGGCTCTTGAGCCTGCGCTGCAACGAAGGAGTTGCCGATGCCCGTTTCAGTTGGCCAGGGGCCGCAGCCCGATTTTGACCACCCGATTGAACTGATGATGGACTGCCATCGGAGAATCGAAAAATTCCTCGATGTTCTCGACCGCGTAGCCGTGAAAAACGAGCTTGACTCCGAGCGACGCCGCGCCCTGCGCACCGCATTGAACTATTTCCAAAGTGCCGGCCCGCGCCACAATCATGACGAAGAGGGGGATCTGTTTCCAGCACTCTCAGCCTTCGGAGGCGCTGCTGCCAGATTGGTGGAAAAAATGGATCAGCTTGCCGCCGAGCATCGTCTCGCGGAACAGATGCACAAACGACTGAATCAACTCGGGCGCAAATGGCTTAAATCTCGGCGGATATCGGCAGCCGACATGACTGAATTTCGACTGCTGGTCGAGAGGCTGATGAACTTCTATGCCGCACACATTGCCACCGAGGAAAATGATGTATTTCCCATGGCGGCGGCCGTTCTCGCACCCGAAACGCTCAGGCAGATTGGGCAGAATATGCGAGCACGACGGATTGAAAATCCCGGCCGCAGCGGCTCCCGGTGCGCCCGCCGGCGAAAAAAAAACCTGTAAAGCATTGCGTTGGATCGAGGGCGCCTGGAACCTTTGCCCTGCCCGTGCAAACGGGATCGGGCTGCCCGGAGAGGCTGCAAAAGTCGGCGCTGGTCGCTCCGCCCCTCGCAGAACGCGGGCGATTCGGATAAACTTCCGCCGCATGAAAAGAGATGATTCGGCAACTGAACCCCTCACATACAAACAGGCCGGTGTGGACATCGAAGCCGGCGACACCATGGTGGATCAGATCAAGCACCTGTGTCAGCGAACCTACGGCCCGCGGGTCTTGGGTAAATATGGCGGATTCGCCGGGATGTTTCGGCTTGATTTCAATGAAAAACTTTTCGCCCGCAATTATCGCGAGCCGGTGCTCATCGCCTGCACCGATGGCGTAGGAACCAAGATCAAGATCGCCGCTCAGATGAAAAAATATGACACCATCGGAATTGATCTGGTGGCGATGAGTGTCAATGATCTGATTGTTCAAGGGGGCGAGCCGCTGATTTTTCTCGATTATCTCGCAGTTCACAAGCTGGATCCGCAGATCACCACCGAGATGGTCAAAGGCGTATCCGAGGGGTGCATGCAGGCGGGAGCGGCCCTGCTCGGCGGTGAAACGGCGGAGATGCCGTCGGTTTACGCCCCCGGTGAATTTGATATGGCTGGCTTCGCGGTCGGCGTGGTGGAACGCAGCAAAATTCTTGAAGGCTCCGATGTGGAGATCGGCGACAGCATCATAGGCCTTGCCTCCAGCGGCCTGCATTCCAACGGCTATGCGCTGGTGCGGAAAATCTGCTTCGATAAACTGGGCATGTCGCCCGATGATCATGTGGCGGAACTGGGATGCACCCTTGGCGATGAGCTACTCCGCCCGACCCGTATCTACGTGAAAAGCACCTCTGAAATACTGAAAAAATATAAGGTCAAGAAAGTTATCAAGGCAATGAGTCACATCACCGGCGGCGGCCTGCCCGGCAATTTGCCGCGTGTGCTGCCCGAATCCATGGCCGCCAAAATCAAACGCAGCGCCTGGCCCGTCCCGCCCATTTTTCATTTCCTTCAGGCCCACGGCCCGGTGGATGCCGATGAAATGTTCAACGTCTTCAACATGGGTATCGGCTATGTGATGGTGGTGCGGCCCAATTTCACCCGTTCCATCATGACCGGGCTTCGAGCCTTTGGAGAAAAGCCCTATTTCCTCGGGAAAGTGAAAAAGGCCTCCGGCGAAGCACTCATCGAATGGAGCTGAAACGCCGGCGGCACTTGTCAATCGGGCGTCTGCAATTTACGATAACAGTTGGTAAAGGGGGCGTAGCTCAACTGGTAGAGCGCTGCCTTTGCAAGGCAGAGGTTACCGGTTCGAACCCGGTCGTCTCCATCCCTTTCCTCCGCCGCCCGAGCTCTGCTTCTTCATTTGTCTCCGCTGATTTTGCATGGTGCAATTCGTATTGAGCCGACCGCTCCACGCCCTTAACATCATTCACATGGAGATGACCATTCGCACAAGCCGCCGCATTGCTCGCGCTCTGATCGCTGTGGTGATCCTCACATTGATTTCAGGTTGTCATTCCCGCCAACCTGATTCTGCAGGCCCGGGCACGGACGATCATGGCAAGCCCCGAATTGTCAGCACCGTTCCGGCCGCGACCGAAATCCTCCTGCAGCTGCACGCCGGCTCAAGTCTCGCAGCCGTCTCCACCTACGATAAACCGCTGCTTCCCGCGTCTTTGAAAAATCTCCCTGTTATCGGCAATTATCTGCGCCTCAATACTGAACTCATGCTCAAGCTGGATCCCAAGAGCCTGATTCTGCAGATCAATCCCGCCCTGATCCCGGCCGGTGTGCGGGAACTCTGTCAACAAGTGCATTGCCGGATGATCGATATTAAACTCAATTCCGCCCATGAGCTGGAAAACACCGTGCTGCGTCTCGGGCAGGCGGCGAATTGCCCGGGCCGGGCACGCCGGGCGGTCGCCCATCTCCGCAGGGCATTTCAATCGCTGGAACTCAGCCGCCGGAACATGCCGCCCGTACGCGTGGTTTACTTCCTGTCGGCTCAGCCGCTGATGGTTGTCGGCGGCGGGAACTTCATGGATGATGAAATCCATCTTGCTGGAGGAATAAATCTGGGACGGACGTTTGGCAGCGGCTTTCCGAAAATTACCCACGTGGAACTTCAGCAACTCAAGCCGCAGAAGGTGCTCGTTTGGCATCCCGATGCGGTGGCGCACCACGCCTATCGCTGGCTGGTGCGGCATTACGGCCCGAAGCTCTACCGAATCCGGTGGCCGGATGCCGACCTGCTCACCTTAAACGTGATAACGCAGATCAATCAGTTGAGCCGAATCATTCATCAGCCGATTTCTCTGCCGGTTAACAGTGCAACCGGAGTGCATCCGGAGCGACGGCCATGAAAGTTGCACTGGCGGTTTCATCATGCATTTTGCTCGGCGTCGCGATGGTGAGCCTTTGCATCGGGCCAGTTATTCATCACGGTATCGAGATTGGATGGGGCGTTCCGCACGGCGCCATATTCAATCTGCGGATGGCACGGATTTTGGCGGCGGCCATTGTCGGCGCTTCGCTGAGCCTCGCCGGCGTTTATCTGCAAAATCTGTTACGCAACCCCCTGGCCGATCCGTATGTGCTGGGGCTTTCGGGCGGCGCATCGCTTGGCGTCGTCATCTGGATTTTCATTATTGCAGCCATTTCGCATTTCACCGCTTTGCCCCATTGGCTTTCTGTGCTGCTTAGTGCGGGCCATACCCTGCCGTCGTTTCTCGGTGCCGGTGTGGCGGTGACTACCTGCTTCTGGCTGGGGCGCAGGCGCGGTTCCGGCTTCATTGACCCGGTACGTCTGATCCTCGCCGGGGTGATTATCAGCACCATTGCCGGGGCTTTAATGTTGCTGATCAACAGCTTCCTGCCGACGTACGATCAGAACCGCATCTATTTTTATCTCTTCGGATATATCAGTGAAATTACCCCGATCTGGCTCCTGCTGCTGGGAACGCTCGTACTGCTGATCGCCTGGGGATTGGGATTGATCAACGCCCGCCGTCTCGACATTGCCTCCCTTTCGGATATTGAGGCCGCGTCGCTGGGAGTCTCCATGCACCGTATGCGGATGCTGAACTTCGTAGTTTCCAGTGCCCTGACGGCAACGGCTGTCGCCATTGCCGGCCCCATCGGTTTTGTCGGCCTGATATGTCCGCACATCAGTCGGCGGCTGATCGGGCCCGATCATCGCAAACTGCTGACGATCGCACCGATTCTCGGGGCGGCGCTGCTGATCGCGGCCGATTTAATCACCCGCATCTCCGCCATGGAACTCAATCATCCCATTCCAGTGGGGGTGATGACCGCACTCATCGGCGGGCCGCTGTTCCTGTATCTGATGCGGGATAAGATCGGATGGCGATAAATGCGTGATGCACCTCAATCCGATACCGATATCGCGGTGACGCTTACGGATGTCACCTTCGCCTACGATCTGGCGCCCGTCGTGCATAGCGTGAACATGACCTTTTCATGCGGAAGTATTACGGCCATCGTAGGGCCCAACGGCAGCGGTAAATCCACCATCGCCGGTTTACTCACCGGCATGTTGCAACCCCGCAGCGGCGATATTCAGATTTTCGGTCGCTCACTCTCCGCCATGGAACATCGCGATCGATCACGCCTTCTCTCGCTGGCGCCTCAGAAACTCGCGTGCCCGTTTGACTATTCCGTCACGGAATTCATCCGCATGGCACGCTATCATCGCGTGGCACAGGCGCCCACCTGCCGCCTGTCCGCTTCCGATGCCGATGCCGTGCATGAAGCCATGCGACTTGCCGGAGTCGAACTTCTTTCGAACCGGGCGTTTAACGAGCTTTCCGTCGGAGAGCAGCAGCGCGTAGCAATCGCACGCGTGCTCGCACAGGACACACCCATCGTGGTGCTCGATGAGCCGACATCGGCACTGGATATCGAACATCAATTATCGCTGCTGAATCTGATTCACCGCATCAGTCGGCAGGGGGGATGCGTCATCTGGATCACGCACGATCTCCCTGCGGTGTTTCGCTCTGCCGACCGGGTGATGGTTCTCAGCAAAGGATCGGTTGCCGCGGCCGGGCCGCCGGAATCCGCTCTCCGCGATGAAATCCTTGAAGCGGTATTCCACGTGCGGCGGGGAGCGCAGCCGCAGCCTGCGTTCGAATTGCAGAGAAAATCAGCCGATTAGTTCTTCAGCCAGTTTACGACCGTGCCTGAGCGCATCGTCCGCCGCCGCAATATTTTTTCCGCCCGCCATCGCCATCTGCGGCCTTCCACCGCCGGCCCCGTCTGCGATTTTAGCAACCTGCTTGATCCAGTCCCCTGCCCGCAGCTTCGCCGTCAGGTCGTCTGAAACCATCGCGAGAAAATTAATCTTCGGCGGCTGCAATTCGCCATTTTTGTCCGTATCCCGGCTTTGGGCCGCAAGCAGTATCGCCAGCGAATCTTTTCCGGCCGTCTTGCGGATCATTTCGCCGGCCTCGCGAAGCATTTCACTGTCGCCTTCGCCCAGATGGCTGATAATCAGGGTGGTCTTGCCGACCTGCGCCGCCTGCTGAATCACCCGGTTAAGCCGTTCTTTATCAATCTGTCGATGTTCCGCCGCCGACTTGCGGCTTTCAGCTTTTTTAATATCCAGCAGCCGAGCGACGGCATCATTGGCTCGGCGACGTACCGCAACGGGCAGATACGGCTCCTTGAGCGCCTGCTGCAAGGCTGCAATAAGTGCATCGACCTTTTCCACCGCCGGAGATCGGCTTTCATCGATCAACCGTGTAACCGCATCGGCCTGCATCCACGCCGCTCGTGCCGCTTCCCCGGTAACGCCCGCCACCCGCCGAATACCCTTGCTCACGGATTCTTCAGCGTAGATCGCAACGTCCCCGATGCGGCCGGTTTTATCCACATGCGTGCCGCCGCAGAATTCAATGGAATAGTCATGCCACTGGCGATCCGTCGGATTGGAAAGCAAGGCATCCATTTCCGCTCCAATGCTCACCACCCGCACCGTCGGGGGATATTTTTCTCCGAACACCGCACGCAATCCGAAAATTGCCCGCCCTTTTTCCATCTCAACTTCGCCCGTATGAACCGGCAGGTCGCGACGAATCAGTTCCCGCACCAGGGCCCCGATCCGGTGCAAATCCTCGGTGGTCGGCGGCTGGGGTTGCAGAAAGTCAAAACGAAATTTGTCCGCATCCACCAGCGAACCCTTCTGCTCCACATGCTCTCCCAGCACTTCCCGCAGAGCCCAGTTGGTCAGATGGGTGGAGGTGTGGTTACGCTCGATATCACTGCGCCGCTCATCGACCTGCAGCGTAGCGCTTTGCCCCACGCGCAACCGACCGGATCGGAGAAATCCGATATGCATCACCCAGCCGCTCACGACGTGCGTCTCACGAACTTCAAATACGCCCCCGCCGTCGCACTCAATAACGCCCGTATCTCCCACCTGTCCCCCCATCTGACTGTAAAAATTCGTCTTATCCGTTATCACGGCAATTTGATCATCCTCGCCGGCGATCCCATCCTGCTGCCAGATTTTTCCATCCCAGATGGCGGTAACGGTTACACGCAGCGGTTTGGGCATGTATTTATAATGATCGTCCGTATATGCCACCTTCAGCGTTTCCAGTTGTTTGATCGCATCCGGCGAAAGCTGCGAGAGATGCTGCTGGTTCAATTTTCCGCCGCGCCGTGCCTTTTCCCGGGCATCCTCCATCAGGCGGTTGTAGCCGGTGATATCGACGGCAAGATTCTTCTCCCGTGCAATCACCTCCGTCAGATCAATCGGAAAGCCGTAGGTATCATGCAGTTTGAATGCGTGTTCGGCGGAAATCACGGGGCGATTCGGATCGGCCTTTTGTGCTTCCTCCGCCGCGGAGGCAAAAAGTTCCAGCCCGCGGTCAAGTGTCCGGCTGAAGCTCTCCTCCTCATCGCGAATCTGTCGGGCCACGGCGGCAGGGTCAACCTTTAATTCCGGGAACGCGTCTCCCATGGTACTGACGACCACCGCACTGAGTTCGTGCATGAACGCCTGCTTGAATCCGAGGTACTGCCGTCCGAACCGCACCGCGCGGCGCAGGATTCGCCGCAGCACATAGCCACGCCCCTCATTACTCGGGATCGCGCCGTCGGTGAGCGCAAAAGTCAGGCACCGGATGTGATCGGCGATCACGCGATAGGCGATATCGCGGGATAATGCCGCATCTTCCATCGCCCGCCCGGAGGCGGAGCCGGGAATCGAATCCGGAAACCGCCCGCCATAAGAGGTCCCGGAGAGTGCCCCGATGGCCTTGAACAGGGGCGTAAAGAGGTCCGTTGCATAGTTGTCTTCTTTGCCCTGCAGCACCTGACAGATACGCTCCAGCCCCATGCCCGTATCCACATGCCGGGCGGGCAGCGGCGAAAGTCGGCGGTCGGCGGCGCGATTGTATTGAATAAACACCAGATTCCAGATTTCCATCACACGCGGGTCGCTCCCGTTGACCTCCCGCCCGCCATCCGCGTTCGGAGTCCGATCAATGAAAATCTCGGTACATGGCCCGCACGGTCCGGTCTCGCCCATTTCCCAGAAGTTGTCATCCACAAACCGGTGAATGTGATCGTCCGGAAGGCCTGCAATTTTTTTCCAGAGTTCCGCAGCCTCATCATCCGGCGGAACATTGTCGGCCGGGTTACCCGCGTACACCGTTACATGCAACCGCTTCGGATCGAGCTTCCAATGCTCGGTAAGCAGGTCCCACGCCATCTCGATGGCGCCCGCCTTGAAATAATCGCCGAAGCTCCAGTTCCCCAACATTTCAAAAAAAGTGTGGTGACGGCGGGAGCGGCCCACATCATCCAAATCGTTATGTTTGCCCCCGGCGCGGATGCACTTTTGCGAATTGGCCACCCGCAGGTGCGCAGGCTTTTCCAGACCGAGAAAATAGGGTTTGAACTGGTTCATGCCCGCATTGGCAAAAAGTAACGTGGGATCATCATGCGGCACCACCGGGCTCGACGGTACAAAAGCATGCCCACGCTTCTTTACAAAGTAATCGACAAACGCCCGCCTGATTTCGTTTGAAGTCATTTCAACCCTTCACTCCAGCAACACCTTCAGAGCCACGCCATCCTACCCGCTCTGAGCCCCGGCGCGTAGATGCCCTGCTATCAAATGGGAGGCGAAATTCTCGGGCGTTCAGACGTCGGACGTCATCGATGCGTCCCATACAAGCGGACCAGCAGAATTTGTGACTATTTTATCCATTCCAAAGGCCACCTCTGCCGATACCACTTCAGTCCTCAAATCGTAGGTATGTTAGAGTTCGAGTCTAGGCCGTGTTGACATTTGTTTCAGGGGTCTTCGGAGTTTAGCCGATATAAGTCCCATGCGACGGCCATGGAATGGCCGTCGAGTGTTTTCATGGAGGATACCGCCGGTGATACGACGACACGAAATATCAGATGAACAATGGGAACGGATCAAAAACGAGCTTCCGGGTAAGGCCTCCGATCCGGGACGAACCGCCAAAGACAACCGCAGTTTCATCAACGCGGTTCTGTGGATCGCTCGGACGGGTTC
>JBMFVY010000008.1:0-54578 GCA_049965755.1 Phycisphaerae bacterium
GACCTCCAAAAGCGGGCATTCGAGTTACTGGGGTGTACCCAGTAGCGGGAAGTCAAAAAGTCAGCCAAACCCTTGCTGTGCAAGGATTTTATCGTTTTCAATGGAAAAACTCCGGGTTAACTCGCATCCATACTCGCTTTCCGGACGCGGAATTGCCCATGCGAGGATTTTCGGCTTTATCCAACGGCATAAATTCGCTAGAATGTTTCAGTCGGTGTTATACAGGAGTAGTAGAAGCGTATGCTCGACGAAGTTAAAGTTCGGCAGTTTACCGAACTCACAACGACAGACCCGCAGAATGAACTCGGCTTCTTTTCGCTCGGCCGGGTTTACTTGGAGGGCGGCAACCCGCAGCAGGCGATTGCACCTCTGATGCGGGCGCTAGCTATAAATCCATCTTTATCAAGAGCTTACGTTCTTCTTGCGCAAAGCCAGATCGGTGCGGGAGATACTGAAGGGGCCCAGGCGACATTATTCAAGGGGTACCGTGTCGCTCAGGCGCAGGGTGATCTGATGCCGCGGAATCAGATGGCGGATCTGCTCAAGGAACTCGGTGCTACCGTCCCCGAGGATACCCCCCAGCAGCTTACCCCTGAACTTCAGGCGGCAGGACAGATTCAATGCCGTCGGTGTAATCGTGTAGGGCCCAAGATGCCCAAGCGGCCGTTCAGCGGTCCGCTGGGAGAACAGATACATGAGAGTGTCTGCGGCCCGTGCTTCCAGTTGTGGATTCGGCAGGGGACCAAGGTAATCAATGAGCTGCGGCTCAATTTGACCGACCGATCATCCCAGGATGTGTATGATCAGCACATGAAGGAATTTTTGAACCTGAATTAACTTAACTCGTTAGGCCGCGTTTACCTTTCTAAGGTTCAGGCGCGCACGAAAGGATTTTTCCACCATGCAGTTACTTACCAAACAGGAAAAAGAAAAGCTGGAACAGCAACTTAAGGATATGATCGCGCAACGCCCCAAAATTGCCGCCCGCATCGCTGAAGCCCGCGAAAAAGGGGATCTGCGCGAAAACGCTGACTATCATGCCGCTCGCGAAGAACTCGCCCTGCTCGAAGCGAGAATTCGTGATCTGGAAGAGCGCCTACGGCAATCTTCAGTCGTCAATCCCGACGATATTCCATCCGGAATGGTGTTCCTCGGCTCCACCGTCAAAGTACGCAACAAAAAGACCGGCGACACCGAACTGTTCCGTCTCGTCGGCGAACTCAATGGCAGCGCGTTTGATGTTGATTCCGATGTCATGGAGGTGTCCGCTGCCAGTCCGCTCGGGGAGGCACTCATGCGGGCACGCACCGGACAGGTGGTGCGGGTTTCCGTGCCGCGCGGTGAACTCCATTACGAAATTATTGAGGTTACCTGAACGTCCGTTCATAAGTCGTATCGCGATGCGTCGCAAAGAGGTTGACTCTCATGGCGGAAAATCCCGGACGACTCCTCTCACCGACAATCGATGCGGATTTGACCGCCGGTTCCGGCAGCCTCATCGATCCGCCAACCGACGCTTCTGCCGGCGAGCCTGATCAAACCGACGATCCCGGTCAGCCGACTTCGCCCCCTCCATACGATGTCAGTGCTTTGTATGCGGCGGATCATGCACTTCCCTACAATGCCGCTGATGAAACGGCGCCCGGCGGTCCGGTTGATGAGCTTTTCCCTTCTGCGCTCACACAGGAACTGGCCGAAACCGTCTCCCGGCGTCACGTCGTGGTGCTTCGAGAAGCGGGGTGGCGGTTGCCGGTGGCCCCGATCCTTGAATTTTTCGCCGCCCTGCTCCTTGAGTTATTATTCGTAGCCCTGATCGTCGTACTTGGGATGCGTGGCGGACTCTCGGGGCATGGCGGCCGAAATCATGCCGATAGCTCCAGCGCATCCGCCGCAGCCATCGGAGGAGTGATTACGCAAACTTCCGCGGTAAGCACACCCAAAGTTCCGACCTCGTGGCATTTGTCACACCGACTTCCTCCACCGCCGAGTTTACCGGCTGAACTTCACACTCCGGTCGCGATGGTGTTTCCGCATCCCGATTCAACCCACAACCTGATCATTGGCATACCGCGGCAGCAGAATGCCTGGATTGCCCCTACGCCGGATATCGCACCCCGCCCGGCTCGCCACGCGGTGGGGAAGGGGCATGCCCGCTCCCGCGGCCCGCAGCCGCCCGGCATGAGCCGACTCGGCCGGTCCCGCAATTACAATCCCAATGCCGGCCTCGGACCGCCGATTTCATTATTCAAGGGGCAGCATGGGGGACAATCGGGCGCGGGAATGGGGCGCGGCCGTGGGAACTCCGACGCCGATGGCGGCGTCAAAGTTCTCTCTTGGGGGACTGAACACGTCCCCATCAAATACCAGATCGATCCTATCTACGTCAGGGGAACCTATCGGGTATGGGTTTCCGCCTCTGGTCGCGTGACGAAAGTAAAAATCATCAAAAGCTGTGGCCACCCCTCCATGGATCAGACTTTTATTGATGTGCTGGAGAATACGCGGTTCTCGCCGGCCATCTCCAATGGCGTGCCGGTTTCATCCCGTATCAGCATCACCCTCTCCAACGGTTCTCGCGATTGAATCGCGCACGTGCGATGCTCCCGGCTGGCAATACTCCGCCTCGCTTTACCTCTGCGCACAGGCAGGTATGCTCCCGGTGCGGATCGACCGGTGTCCGGTCGGTTGCATGGAGCAGTGAATCGCGTGGAAAAGAAGATTGTCAGCCAGTTTGATCTCTCTCGGGACTTCAAAAAGCGTCATCTCGAGAAAATCATCTTCCGCTATCCTCGATTGGGCGCTGCCATCAAATGTGCCGGGCGGTGCGGCCTCACCCTGCTGATCTGGCCACGCTGGATCGCCCCGTTTCGCTGGCACCTGCGGCACTTAGAATCGCAATTTCCACACCTGCCGGCCGAATTTGACGGCTTCCAAATTCTCCATCTGACGGATCTCCACTCCGGCATGACGCGGTTGGAATATCTGAAAAAAACTCTCCGGCATGCGGTTGATCAAAAGCCGGATCTGATCGTCATAACCGGAGACCTGATCGATTATCGGCCTGAAGCGCTTCACGCACTCGATGCCGTCCTCCCTCTTCTCAAAGCTCCCCATGGTGTGTGGGCCATCTTCGGTAACCACGATTATCATGAATATTCGTGGCGACATGTGGGGGAAAGGTCTTCCCATCGCGCGATTCATCGACGGCTTCTGCGCAGTCTCAATCGCCACCAGGTTCATCTGCTCCGCAACGCCTCAGCGCCCATTCGCCGCGGAACGGCGGCGATTACGCTTGTCGGCCTTGATGAACTCTGGACCGGGCGCAGCGACCCGCATGCGGCCTTTGCCGGTACAGGCGCCGATTCCGTCATCATCTGTCTCCAGCATAATCCGGATGCCATTGAAACTTTAATACAGTTTAAGTGGGACTGGATGCTCTGCGGCCACACGCATGGCGGCCAGGTGCATCTCCCGCTGCTGGGGCCCCTCTTTGTCCCCATCGCCGACCGCCGATATCTCCGCGGCATATTTGAATTCCCACCTGCGTCGAACGCTCCCACTGAGCGCCGCTACGCCTTGGTCTCCACCGGCATCGGCTACAGCGTGCCGGTACGCTGGTTTGTGCGTCCCGAAAGCGTCCTGCTCACTCTCCGGCGGGGGAGCTCAGGTTATCACTGGATATGAGGGTGTCGGTGCATGCACCCGCGCCGGCGGGGGGGGCGTTTGGGTTCAGGTCATATCTTCCGCCCGGCGCAGACAGAATTGCCTGCTCCGCCTACCATCATGGCATGCGGAACATTGCCCCCTCCATCACCTTTGCATCCGCTTTGCAGATAATGACCGCGCAGGCGGCAAGCGTCGACCAACACAGCCGCTGGCCCACCGAAAATCTCAAGGCTCTTCGGCAATGTGGGGCGATGGCGTGGTCGGTACCGACCGACTTGGGTGGCGATAATCTTTCGCCCGTGCAGTTACAGCGACGCTATCAACTTATCGCCTCCGCCTGCCTGACTACCGCCCTGATCCTCACCCAACGCGATGCGGCTGTTGAATTTCTTGCTGCCGCTGCCGATGAAAATCCCTTCGCCCACCGATTGCTTCATCAGGCTGCCGCCGGACGGAAATGGTTCTCCATTGGTATTTCGCAGGTGACCACCTCAACGCGGCACGGCCCATCGGCACTGATCGCTCGGCCCGCCGCCGATGGTTATCGCCTCGACGGCATCATCCCTTGGGCCACCGCCGCCCACCATGCCGCCTATCTGATTGCCGCCGCCCATGTCCAATCCGGCGAGAAACTTCTGTTCATCCTGCCGATGACCTCGCGCGGCGTTTCGGTTCGGCCCTGTCGTCCGATGGCGGTACTCAACGGCTCCGATACCGCGCCGGTAAAACTCTCCGCCGTCCACGTCAGCCGTGATCGGGTGCTCGCAGGTCCGTCGGCCGATGCGCTCAAGATTCGCGCACGCCGTCGCCGCTTCACCCTTAATACCTGTGTATTGCCTCTGGGCGTTGCTCAGGGGGCATTGGCAATGGCTCAGGAAGAGCTTCTGGGCCGCTCCCGGTTCTGCCGTCTTGAAATTGCCGGACTGCGGAAACAATGGCGGCAGCTTTCCAGAACTGTTTACCGGCTCGGAATGGAAAATCCTCCGGCCGCCGGGGCCGCCGCAGCCCAACTGCGAGCCCAGTGTAACCACATGGCCATGCGCTCAGCCCTGGCGGCACTGGAACTCGCCAAGGGAAGCGGCCTCTGCGCAGATCACGCCGCCCAACGACGGGTACGCGAGGCGATGTTCTTCTTTGTCTGGTCCAGTCCGGCCGCAGTTATTGAAAAAACACTTGCCGGGCTCGCCGCCGACCTCCCCATATGCTGAGTTCTTTCTCCCCGCACGTCGGCCCGCTTCGCGGCTGCACCTTCATCCGTCCTTGTGTCCCCGCCGGGCAGCAAGAAGCTCCGCGGCTGACGGCACCGGATCGGAAGCGGGCATCGACGCATGCGGAAACTGCCGTGTCAGCCGCGGTATCTCCTCCCCGTGCGCCGCAATCAGCTCGTCGCACATCGTTACAATCACATCCGGCGTCAGCACGCCCGCCGTCAGCGGGTCAAACATGCACGCCTGATAAATACACTCACGGCGGCCGGTCTTTACCGCTTCCATAAATAAATCATGTTGAAGCACGTGCGGCTGAACATACCCCAGAATCGACAGCGGCAGGTCGCCCAGCGCTGTGAGCCGCAGTACGCCGCCACCGACGCACGTCGGCGTTTCGACAATGGCGTGTGGCGGCAGGTTGCCGATCGCACCGCGATTGGGCATGTTGCCGTACACAATATGCGGCTTGCCGCAGAAGTAGCCGTAAATCACCCTGGCCCCATATTCCGGGCTCGGCGTATGCCGGATCGGTGTCAAATCGCCCGCCGCTGCAAAAAGCGCCGCAAATTCCTTCTCGCTCTCATCGCATCGCCGCAGATATTCGTCAATCGGCACTTCCAGGCGCCCAATGCTTTCCCGGCCGTGCGGAATGTACCAGGGGTTGTACTCGGCATGATGCTCACTGGATTCGGTCATGAAAAATCCCAGCCGCCGCAGCAGATCAAACCGTACCCGGTCATGTTTGACAATCTCGGCGTTTTCCGCGCATTGGAAGAGTTGCGGATAAAGATTCTTTCCCCGATGCTCCAATTTCAAAAATCCCGCCATGTGATTGATCCCGGCGCATTCAAATTCCAGCTCCCCCGGCTTCACTCCCAGATACCAGGTGAGCCGGTCGGCGGTTCCCTGAACGCTGTGGCAGAGGCCCACGGCCGTGGCAATCCCCTCCTCTCGCAGCACCGCCATGTTCATGCTCATGGGGTTGGAATAATTGATGACAAGGGCACGCGGACAATGAGCCCGAATACCGCGGCACAGACGAACCAAGGCCGGATAGGTCCGCAACGCCCGAAAGAGACCGCCCGGCCCCGTGGTGTCGGCAATGGTGAAATTCAGCCCGTACTGCCGCGGAATTTCAAAATCAAGCAGCGTCGCCCCCAGCCCGCCGACCTGAAACATGATGATCACCACATCCGCACCACTGAGAGCCGCCTCCAAGTCGGTCGTCGCCTCAAATCTCGGCTGGGCTCCGACACCTGCCGCAACACGGCGTCCCCACATCTCAGTGGCCGCAAGGCGGTCCGGATCAATATCCATATAACAGATGCAGGCGTTATGAAATTCCGGATATGAGAGAATATCTCCCGTAAGATTTCGCGAGAATACCATACTTCCCGCACCGATCATCGTAATCTTGATCAATTCCGCCTCGATTTTCCGCCCGGCCTGACATTCGGCCAAGCTGGACAGTTTCCAAAATACTGCGCAATCTATTTTTGGCAACCGCTGCAGCCAGTGATCCCGCTCATCGGTGGGTAATGGGTTTCGTCGTCCCCCGGCACACCGATATCACCACGGCTACAATAGACGGGCTTGGCCGATCATCGGCGGGAACATGATCATCCCGCCGGTTGCGGCAGATGTGAAATTCAGGAGGTTGATTCATGGCAACATCTTCCATCACCCGGGAACCGGAATTTCCGGTGGATCGTCTTTTTCTGGATCGCTGGTCGCCTCGGGCTTTTGCACCGGACCCGATCCCGCATGCAACATTGATGACTCTCTTCGAGGCGGCCCGTTGGGCGCCATCCTGCTTCAACGACCAACCCTGGTATTTTGTCTATGCCGCCGAACCGTCAGGGCTTGCAAAAATACGCTCGATTCTGGTGGAAAAAAATCGTATCTGGGCCGATCGCGCACCGGTCTTGGCGCTGGTCTGCTCCCACAAGCAGTTCAAGCATAACAATCAGCCCAACCGCTGGGCACCATTTGACGCCGGTGCCGCCTGGATGAGTCTCGCCCTGCAGGCTTCCATGCTCGGCCTTTGTGCACACGCAATGGCAGGTTTTGATCTGGATGCCGCTTACACCACGCTCGACCTTCCCCGTGAAAAATTTGATATCCATGCCGCCGTCGCCATTGGCCGCCGCGGGGATAGCAAGCTTCTGCCGGAGGAACTCGCCGCCCGCGAGGGCCCAACGTCACGCAAGCCATTGGCCGAGATCATCCGCGTCATCAATTGATGCGTCGATCATCGCTACTGCATGTCGGGTGGAATACGTTTGCATGTGCGGCACCAATAGCCCTTGCCGACTATACCCCACATCAGCAGATAGATGCCGATACACCCGGCAAACAGACCGCAGGCGGAAACCCAGATGATCGAGGGTAAAAACAGCAGCACCGCGACGATAACCGCTCCGGCACCGGTACCGATGAGCATTCCGCGTCTTTTTTGCACCAGTTCAGTTCCACAGATGGGGCAGTGCGGCAAACGTCAACTCCTCATGAATTTCATCCACAGGCATCACGGTCTTGCCCGCAACCTTTCCCCTCCGTGAGCTTATCCGAATTCAGGGGCCGCTGGAATTTCCAAAGGCCCAGCCATCACAGCGATGGATCGCAGGGCGATTGATCGATTCGGATGGCTGGATTGTAATGTTATCTTGTTTATATTAAAAAGTGGCAGAAGGGGCGTTTAGTGAGGGCAAGCGGCATCAGATCAGATCGGGTCATGATGCGGACGAAGCGTGTTTGCCGATGAATCTGAGCGGACTTGGCGTAAAGATAAACGGAGAGGGCGGGATTCGAACCCGCGGTACAGGTTTTAGCCCGTACATCGGTTTAGCAAACCGACGCCTTCAGCCGCTCGGCCACCTCTCCAAGAGGGCTCAAGGCTACCGCCAGCGGCCTTGAAAATCAAGGTTAAGCAAAATTAAAAGCGGCTTAGACTCGAAATAAATGCATGGGATTTTCGTCCCCGTTTCAACTTCTCTTGTCCGGCCGAGGCATGCCGGTTCGTCGGCCTTAAGCCACTTCCGGCGCCGATTAGAGATAACCATCGGCGCATCCGATTCTGTTAGACTGATCGGCCTCGGCAAAACTACATCTTGGAGCGCGCCGCTCTGCCGGCGTTACTTGAGCTGAAACTGGCTGTGCACCACGGCCATGACGGTTTTCCGGTAAGACGTGGTGTCGTCGTTCCCTTCGCTTGAGACATTGTCGGAATATACGGGATCAATTTGCAGCACACCCATACGGGCGTAGATAATTTTGCCCAGATGGGCGTCGCTGTTGGTGGCAATCTCCCCCGCCCGCACACGCGCATCGCGCGTCGCGGCGGCAAGCATGCTGATCTTCAGACGCGACAGATGGGTATAGAGATACTGCGGCGGCGCGGTGGTCACGGCAATTCCCTTTTCAATCAGCCGCGTGGTTAAACGCCCCGCGCTCGCCACTTGACGAAGGTTTTTGCGGCTTGTCACGATGATATTCTGGCTCAGGTTGTAGCTCGATATGGTGTCGGTCAGGTGGCCGAAACGGTCGCGGGCATAGTTGGTGTTGATGGCGATGGAACTCGTACGGATGGCGGCAGGTGGAATGGCGTGCTTTTCAAGAAACGCAACGACAGCGGCGGTGTCGGCGGCGAGATGTTTGTAGCCGCCCGCCAGATCGGGTGACTGGTCGGACACCGTTCCCGTCCAGATGATGAGGTTGGACTTAATATTTTTGGATGCCCATCCGGTTACGCTGATGGTGTGGATCGTGCGGTGCACATGGGTGTAGGCAATGACGGCGATGACGACACAGACAATATTGGCCAGCGCAAAAATGAGTCCGGCCTTGAGGGTAACCACCACACGGGTGGGGGTGCCCAGCGGTGCCGCAGTATTCGCTGTGGTAGGGGAGTTGAATGCGTCGTTCATGATGTAAGCCTCCTTGCTCTGAAAATGAACGTTGGTGAGGCCGGAATTTCATGGCGGCCGTCCATGGCCAGCTCAATCGAAAAATGCCTCAACGAACGTAAAACGGTGAATATCTGGAAATATTTCACGCGAATTTTCTCTCCCATTGTCCGATCATCGACCGAAATAGCACTCAAAGATATCGCGTTAGCGAATGTTCGGGAATCTGGAAATAATCGAGGTTGCGGTTCGTTTCAGATGTCGAGCGAGAGGCGAAGCACGGCTCGGTAGTTGATCGGGGCTTTGTCTGCCGTCGCCTTATGGTACCGGTTGTTCCACAGCCAAATTGCGGCTATATTACTTGGCCACGAATTGCGGCAAAGCGTTTGCCCAAGCGAGATGCGGAGTGTTATTGCTATGTCAGTTGATAGAAGCTTAAAGGGTGGTGGTTCTCTTCAGCGCCACCGTAATGTCCTCAAGCGATCAGAGCGGATTGCGAAACTCGAGGCCGATGACAAATGGTCCGAAGAACGCGCGGGTGTCTTTGGGCTCGTTAAAGTCGGCCATCGTAAGGCCGTTGTGGCCAAAAAAGCTCCCAAAGCCGCAGCCGAGGCGGGGGCCACGGTCGCCGCACCAGGTGCAACGGCAGCGCCAGCTGCTGCCGCAGCAGCACCGGCAGCCAAGGGTGGCAAGAAGTAATCCCGGCGTCGGTCACGATCGAATTTTTTGCCCACGGTTTTCGTGGCTTCGCCTTTTCGGCTCTTCGTCTTTGGCAGATTGTCTGTATCACGCGGGCTTGTTGTTTTTGGCGAAGTATCGTCTGAGCGTGCGTGTCGCCCGGTGCATCACCATTCGGTGAATTGATGTCTATTTAGTTTTGATACACCGATGCCCAAGCCGAAACCGTACCACCCCTCTGTTTTCACCCGGCCGTCCGCTTGGATAATGGCTTTCCTTGCCGCAGCTATCGCCTATCTGTTTGCCAACGTGCAGCACCATCGGCCGCCGGGGGCGTCCGGAACAGCGTCTGCAGCGGCCATGCGGGTATTCTTTTCACCCCACGGTGGATGCACGCGTGAACTGGTCTCTCTGATCAATCAAGCTCACAGGTCCATCGATGTTGAAGCCTACAGTTTTACCAGCCGTCCGATCATCAAGGCGCTCATCGCCGCACACCGGCGCGGTGTGAAAGTGGTGATCATTCTGGATCGTTCCAACCTGATGAAAGAAAACTACCGCACGCACCGGTACACCCGGCATCCCACGCCGGCGTTACAGGCCTGCTACGCGGCGAACATTCCTGTCTACATCGATGCCCGCTATCTGATCGCCCACAACAAAGTCATGCTCATCGACGGACGGACGATCGTGACCGGGTCATTTAATTTCAGTTACGCAGCCGCGCATTTCAATGCCGAAAATATGCTTGTGGTTCGCCATGCGCCGGCGATATTCTCCGCATATATGAAGAATTTTACGCATCACCAACTCACCAGCCAGCGCTATGTTCCGGGGTTGGTACTCAAAGATGTATTTCAATTTCCGCATCGACGGTGGACGGGCGGATAACCCCGTGCATCGGCCTCAGACGGATGATCGGGGGCATTGTTCCAAAGTAGATTGAAATACCGGCGGCAGGTTGCTATATTTATCCATACAAATCCTATAGGATTTGTATGTGTTTGGTCGGAATTGGGCACGCAATGGCAGAAAAATCACCCGATGTTGTGTGGCACTCAGGCTCGGTAGGGCCGGATGAACGCCGCAAGGTGACCAAAAATTCACCGGCAGTAGTTTGGCTCACCGGTCTTTCCGGCTGTGGGAAATCTACCATCGCCATGGCCTTGGAACTTGCGCTCATCCGCAGCGGGCATCCCGCATTTGTTCTCGACGGTGATAATCTTCGCCACGGCCTCAACCGAGATCTGGGCTTCAGTGCGCAAGACCGCACGGAAAACATTCGGCGTGTCAGTGAGGTTGCCCGCTTATTTGCCGACGCGCACATCATCGCCATTTGCAGCTTTATAAGTCCGTATCGGCTCGATCGCCGCAACGCGCGGAACCGGATTGAACCCCACGCTTTTATTGAGGTGTTTGTGGATGCCCCGCTGGATATCTGCGAGCAGCGCGATCCGAAGCATCTCTACCGCAAAGCACGGGAAAAGCTTGCAGCAGGAACACCGATGGGTTTTACCGGCGTTGATGCTCCTTATGAACCGCCCGAGACGCCTGAGGTGCATGTAAAAACCGACCTTCAGACCGTCGATCAGTGCGTGGAAAGCATCCTGAACACCCTGCGCAAACGCCGGATATTGTTACAGAGGGACGCATGAGCGGACGATTTGTTGATCTACATACGCATTCCACCGCCAGTGACGGGTCGCTCACGCCTACCGAATTGGTACACGCGGCACAGCGCGGCGGGTTGGCCGGCATCGCGCTGACCGATCATGATTCCGGCGGCGGATTAGCCGAGGCACACAGCGCCGCCGCAAAAATCGGTTTACGTTTTGTGCCCGGAATTGAAATTTCAGCCGAAGCGCCTCCGCCCGCCACGCTGCACCTGCTCGGCTATTTCATCGACTACACTTCTCCCGCCCTCGTCGATATGAGCCGGATTCTTCTGGAAGGTCGCAACAACCGCAACCCGCGTATCATCGCCCGGCTCAACGAACTTGGCTGCAAGATAACCATGGATCAGGTGCTTGAAATTGCGCACCGGAACAGCAACGGGCAGGATCGGGCCGTGGTAGTGGGGCGGCCGCACATCGCGCAGGCGCTGGTGGAATCGCATTGTGTAAACAGCCTGAAGCAGGCATTTGACGTGTATCTCGGGATGGGCGGTAGCGCATATTTTGATAAGGAACGCCTCACCCCGCGGCAGGCGATCGACTGCATCCACCGAGCCGGTGGTCTGGTGGTACTGGCGCATCCGGTACAGTTACGGGCCCAGAATCATGCGCACCTGCAGCACATGATTGAATCCCTGATTGACCTCGGGCTCGACGGTGTTGAAGTGTGGCACAGCGATCATCGGCCTCAGGATTCCGAGTTCATCGCGCAGATTGCCGCCAAGCATAAACTGCTCGTCACCGGCGGTTCTGATTTTCACGGAACTCGCAAGCCGGATATCGCCATCGGTATCGGCCGAGATAATGTCCGCATCCCGGAACACATTTTGGATGAACTGGAATCTGCCTGGAAGGCGAGGCGTCAAACGGCCACACCCGCTGCCTGAGGTATTAAAAATGAGTCGAGGATCATCTTCTCCCATGACAACCATGACAAAATCTCAGATTCTCCCCGAGGAAGCCAATCAGATGACTGCCGGTATGACGCCGCCGGAAATTGTCCGCTGGGCGGTGGAAACGTTTGCCTCCGGACTGATCATGACCAGCAGCTTCGGCGCCGAAAGCATGTGTCTGATTCACATGGCCCATACCGCCATGCCGGGCATACCGATTGCTTTCATCAACACGGGGTACCTGTTTCCGCAGACGCTGCTGTTCATGGAAACCATGCGGCGTCAATATAATCTCAATGTACTGGAGTTTCACACCCAGCACGATCCGATTGTCTGGCTCTCGGTCAACGGCGAAACCGATCCCCGCACCCGCCGCGACGTCGAGGCCTGCTGCCGCGCCAATAAAAACAGCGTTTTCGACCGGGCCATGCAGTCTCTTTCACCCGTCGCATGGCTGCGCGGTGTCCGGGCGGATCAGTCCGAACACCGTTCCCAGATGCAGGTCGTCGAGGCCAATCGTCGGACCGGTGCACTTGCGATTTCGCCGCTGCTCCGATGGACTTCCCGCGATATTCATCAATATATGCAACACCATGCGCTTCCCTATCACCCCCTGTGGCACGAGGGGTACACGTCCATCGGTTGTAATCCCGAAACGTGCACCCGTCCCCTGACGGATGGTCAGGATGGCAGGCAGGGACGCTGGAGTGGTTTGGATAAAAAAGAATGCGGCATCCATCTGGATCAGGGGGCCGGCATTTAATACCGGTATCTCAGTGAATCTCCCACCGGCGGGTATCGCGGTCATAGGCCAGCAGGGCATGCCTCTGCAGACCGGCGTACCGGCTTCGCACCTGATATACCACCACCGCCGCTCCCGCCGTCACCCGGCGGATGGTAAGGCGTCCATGCTGCCGCGTAAGTTCAGGTGGAAGTGCAATGATCTGCAGAGTCGGTGGAACCTGCTTTTCCATCACCTCCATTTTCACCACCTGCACACCGGCATCCATCAAGAGCGACAACTGACGACGCGCGATCGTCTTGGCTGTCAATCGTGCCTGTTCGACGTACGATCGGGCCATAACGGCAAGGCACATGCCAACAATCGCCATCATGAAAACCGCCGTAATGATCGCCACGCCGGCCCGCGAAGGAAGAACCCCACGCCTTCGCTCAACCGTCTTGCCTGACAGTGCCGTAAGACGCTCGCTCATGGCCGATCTCCCCGCAGGATATTGTTGGGTGAAATAAACGCAATTCGCTGCGGACGACCATGAACGTCATAAATCAAGTACAGAATATGGTGCGACCACGCAAAATGCCCTTTGCTCATCGTTGCCTTGCGGCCGCCGGCGGCAGGATGTTCCCTTGCCTGCAGACGCGTTCTGATCACCATACCATCGCGACGAATATGCCAATCGATAGCCCCATTCCGCAGCATCTTACAAGCCAGTGTTCTGCTGCCATGCAGGTCCGTTTTCCGGGCATTTCGCAAATCGCGCCGCAGGCAAAATATCACTTCCTGCCGTTGCGCGGCCGATTGGTTCACCGCGGCACTGTAGTGGAACATCACCACACATCCGTTGAATAGCTGCGCCGCCATGAATAAAAATATACCCATGATTGGCAGTGCGATGACGCATTCAATAACCGAAAAGCCCCGCCGCGCCATGGTCGCATTTCGGTTCACAGACGTTGTCATCGCCGAGCCTCCGATCTCTTTGCCGTCCCCGTGATCTTCAAGGCATAGAGCGGCGGAGCAGCATGCTCAGGAGTTCCACTCACCGCCACCCAATGGCAACCGCGAGGTAATATCGCACCTCCGCTTCGGTCCGCCTGAGATGGGGTGATGCGCCATTGCGATGCAGATGCTGTGGCATGGTGAGAAAGAATAATCATCTCAAATGCTGCGATATCTTCGCTTCGCACTCGTCGGCGAATCGCCGAGAGCGTATGCGACTGATGCGTGAATTCAAACGAAAGCCGCGTAAATGCAGCCGCGATCATCACCAGCAAGGCGATTCCAAGCAGCAGGTCCAAAAGCATAAATCCGCGTTGATGGGTCATCCTGCACTCCGACAAAGCGCCCCAAGCAATTGGCTGTATGGGAAATAAAGCATCAGTGCAATTTCGCAAACCAGCGCGCCGCACACCAGCACCGCCAGTGGAATGCTTGCTGCTCTCACCCATGCCATAATTCGCAGGTAATCCATTTCAAATTGGCGGGCGGCGATTTGCAGTCCGGCCGCCGACATCTCGCCCGGCATGCTCAGGGCAACGCAAATGATCTTCGGCAGTCGCGCTCGCTGGGCGGATTCCGCTGGGGAATTTCCCTGTGCCATCAATCTTCCCCACTTTTTTAGACGGCGCCGGGCCGCTAGATTACCCGCGCCCGACGCGGCCCGTTCACAGCATTCGCCCAAGGTGACGCCGCGGGCATAGCCGTCGGCAAGAATCTGCGTCGCGTCCGACCATGTTTTCAATCGCACCATTCTGCCAAAAACAGGCAAGCGCCAGGTAACGGCATCCCGACAATACCGAAACCATTCCGCCTGACGAAAGAAGGGAATAAAAAATCGCCGCAGCAAGATTGCGCCAATGATCAATGGCAACAGGAAGGCGATGATGTCAAGCACGAATGTCGGCAAAAAGTAAAATTCGCTTATCGGCCATGGCGAAGTATGGTGTCGGAACTGCGCAAAGAGCTTATGGTACATTCGATGGGTGACGCACGGCACCAGCACCGTCAAAAACGCGAGGAAGGCGAAATACACGATCATTGACGTATCAAGTTCGGTGAAAATATTCCACATTTCCCGACGGCTCGTCTGCCGCTCCAGTTCGGCCGGCAGATAATTCCCTGATTCCGCCATCGAAATGGCACTGAGTCGGTTCGGGGTAAGTTCCGGTAGCGCTACGCGAAGCGACTCGCCCAGTGTAGCTCCCTGTTCCAGCAGCTCACCGATCGTCTCCATGCGAATGCCCACCAGTCCCGGCTCAAATGCCCCCGCTTTGCGTAGCGACGGGGCCAGCGGATGCTTAAGGCGCACAATGTCGTATATTTTTTGAATAACGGTATCGCCCGTACGGCGCGTCACAAAATAACATCCAACAACCAATACCGGGAGCAAAAGCACGATAAAATCGCCGAAAAATGTAAAGTAGATGCTGGCACCGATCGGAATAATCCAGAACGGCAGCCACATTCCCAATGCTGAAACAACACGCACCCGCCGCCAGCGGCGATCGATCATCCATTTCGCGAGCCAGTAGCGATACTTTCTTATCATCTCAGGCACCTTCGTATCCGGCCCTACCTTCGCCTTAAAAAGTCCTCACGAGGCAGTAAGGGAACGCAAAAGCTCCGTGAACGGTGCGATGAGTCCCCATAATACAAACGCGACGATGAAGCTCAGTACCACCAGCAGCAACGGTGTGAGGATCGCAGGGAGCATGGCAATCCGCCTCTCCGCCTCTTTGGAATACCCCTGCGTTAATACCGTCAATGTTTCGCCAAGATTGTTTCCGGCTACGCCACTTTGAATCGCGGTTCCCACGGCAGGGGGAAGAGCCGATTCCATCAGTGCCTTGTCCATCGGCAGGCCACGCTCCATCGCAAAGGTCATACTGGATCCGCAGGCGGTCATCACCGGCGATCCGGTCACGGCGCAAGCTAACTCGATCCCCTGTGGCAGATCCATCCCGCTGATCACACCAACTCGCAAAGCGTCACACCAGCGGGCGATCATTGCCGCCCGGATCGCCGGACCCAGCACCGGGACGTGCCCGGCCACCCAATCCCGGAAATTCAGCATGATCGGACGGCGGCGGAACAGTAACCAGAACAAAATAGAGCTGATGATGATGGCAACAATAATGCCGATGATCAGCGTCGCGTTATGCCCCAGAACCAGCAGCACCTCCGTGGGCCAGGGAGGGGGCACTGTGTAGGTTGATCGACTGAAGCCAGTCCCATGGATAGAGGCAACCGCCAGCTGCGCGTAAAGCGGAAGGACGTACCAACTGAAAATCGCGCCGACGATGATCATGGCCGCGAGAACAAACGCCGGGTATCCCAGTGCATTGAAAAGGCTTTCGCGCAATTTACGTCGCATCTCCAAATGATGGCTCAGATTAACGAGCACGTCCGAAAGACTGTTGGTCTTCGCGGCCGCATCCAGCAGCATCGCGTAATCCGGTGGAAAGCGGCGTCCATGCTTTTCCACAGCCTGGGCAAGCGTCATTCCCGCCTTCATATCCGCATTGACCGCTGCAACGATGTTGGCGTGCCGTCCCCCCATTCCGGCAGATAGTAATTCCATCCCCGCCTCCAGAGGCAGACCGGCTTTCACCAGCATAGCAAGCTGTTCGTTGAACGCCTTGAATTCCGCGGCGGTCAGCGGTCCGCCCCGTATCGCAGTTCCGGCCTTCCAGATATCCATAACCCTGAGATTCAATGCCTCGATCGCACTTCGAGCCGACTGTTCGCTTTCGGCATTGATGGTTCCGACCACGTCCCTGCCCGATTCCATTTGGGCGCGATATCCGAAGCTGCTTTCATTCATCGATCTGCTCCAGTGTTCCCAGCACCCTGCGTGCCTCCGTCTCGTCCGTAAGTCCCGCGTCCACCAGCCCCCGCGCTGCGGACCATAAACTGCCCGAATCCGTTGCGGCACTCTCGCGGCCTTCGATGATCGCCCGCGAAACCTCGGAGTTCATTCGCAGAACTTCCGCCACCGGCAGCCGTCCCCGGTACCCATCGGCCGTTTTTCGTCTCAGAAGCCGCTGGTTAATAAATCCGAAAATACTGTTGTTTAATTGATACGTCTCAACGCCCATTTCCAGCAGACGGCGGATGGCGCCGATGGGGGATCCGGCGTGCAGCGTGGAAAGCAGGCGGTGTCCCGTCAGGGCCGCCTGTACCGCCATGGAGGCTGTGGCCGCATCGCGGATTTCTCCGATCGCGAGAGTCTGCGGGTCCTGACGCAAAACACTTCGGAGCGCCGTTTGATAGTTCATGGCTCCGAAAGCACTGACCTCTATCTGCGTTACACCGCGGATGGTTCGTTCAATGGGGTCTTCCAGTGAAACAATACTCTCACCCCGTCGGTTTTCGGCCAGATGAGCCAGCAGGGCATAGATCGTGGTCGTCTTGCCGGAGCCGGCCGGCCCGGTGATCACCAGCATTCCGGAATCAGCGGCGCAGAAATCCGTCAGGAATCGGCGACTTGCGGCCGGAAGATTCAAATCTTCCAGCCGGTGCGGCGCAACCAGATCTGCCGGCATTCAGATTACGCCGCGCATGCCGTGAACCGCCGGTATCACGGACAGCCGCAGGTCCAGGGAATGAGGGGCCTCCACGCGCAATCGCCCCTCCTGCGGAATATCGGTGCGGTAGGTCAGCAGATGCGCCATGACCATGAAGCGATTAATAACCGCCCGTCCGATCTGCAGCGTGAGCGTTTCGACGCTTTGCAGCAGACCGTCGATCCGAAGCCGGACTTCATAACCTTCGCCAACCGGTTCGATGTGGATGTCGGATGCCCGCAACTCCACCGCCCGTGCGATAAGGGCATCCACACGAGGGCGAATATCGACAACCGTATTTGCGGCCGAAGGCATGAATCACCTCAATCTGATATTCGAGATGTTACTCAATCGGGAATTGAACAGCAAGACGCGGACACTGGCTCCAGCCCCGCAGCCTTCGGCCGCCTATGGTGCCGCAAGGGAGCCGATCATTCGGGCCTTGATCGCGAGAAATAACGGTATTTCTTTCCGAGCCTGCTCAAGCGCATCGTAACGGCGCCCTTTCGGCGGATGTTTGACGCTGGTCCACTCCTCAAAATGTTCGATGAAAAAACCGGCTGACGCCAGCGTATTCACATACGCCTGCAGCGGCCGGTGAAAGGTATAAGTCATTTCGCCGGGCGCGGCGCCGGGGTGCATCTCGATGGCAAATTTACCGCTGGTGAGATACTGCCCGACCGTGCGAAGTTGCTGGTTATTGGCGGCATCAAAGTGCCAATTGCTGATGCGGGGAATTCGAAAGCATGGATGAACCATGACAACCACCAGTGCCGACTGCGGTTTGAGTAATCGGCCAATCGATTCCCAGATCGGCGAAAGGGGCGTCATATTGGTGATGGCCAGAACGCAGCAGGCCGCGTCAAATCCCGCTTCGCCGGCGGGGATTGCTTCGTCGAGGCGACGGGCGTCACCTTCGTAATAGCGCTCCAGGTGCGGATATTCAATTCTCTGGCGGGCGAGCTGAATTAAATCCGCCGCCAGATCAACTCCCGTCACCCGGACACCGTCACTCGCAAAGGCCCGGCAGACGACACCCTGCCCGCAGGCAACGTCAAGAAGGCGCGCGCCGGATTCCAATTTCAGCATGCGCTTCAGGCCGGGGATAATGGTTCGCTCATGATGGATATGACCGCGATCGCCGACCAATTCGTCGTACCAGTCGGCGGACTGATTCCAGTCGCTCGTGGGCAAAACTTCACAGTTTTGAGAATTCACGGGTCTTTTAGAGCGACTTTTGTTGTGGTTGTCGTTTTTCATCTGTTCTACCTCACCCCGGCACCGGCAACCGGAGCGGCTTGCGTGCTCTGTTTTGTCCCGGAGGACATACGCTGACCCGTTCCCGCCGAGGTCCCCGGCACATTGCCTGCCGGTGAATTGCGATTGGATACCAGAGCTTCGAATACGGCCAGCAGGGCTACCAGCGCTAGAATTCCTGGCATGAGCGAGGAGCCAGCATTGGTTTTTTTGATCGCCGCCAATAATTTCTGTGCCGTGGAGGCGATCAGCACCGGATGCTTCAGCTTGACCATTTTGGCCAGAACCGAAGCCGGGGTTGGGTGAAGGTTGGCCTCGGAGCCGGGGGGATTTACCACAAACATCCCGGACGTTTTGCCGTCAAAACTCGTCCAATGATAGATGCCGATTTGATCTGTTTGGTCAAAAAGCCAGTGTGGGCGATGCATGCCGTTCTCTTGCGGCTTGATATTCATTACCGTCGCCGATTTTGGCAGCGTCACATTGACACTCATCGGTGCAATTCTCTGCGGCACCGGAAGGTCGATCCGATCTCCCGGTTCATAGGCGGCATTACGCGCCGCGGTCGCCGCATTGCCCAGCGCAATTCGCACCATCAGTGGCAGAAACACGGAGGTGGCTCCGATGTTGGACCAGGCGCCGGCCGGCGACGAGGTGAACGTATAAATTCGGCCTTTCCCCAGCGCCTGATCGGTCAACAGCACCCGCCCGTTGCTTACGGACATCAGGGCGCCCGTGGATTGATCCATCGATGCGAGGCCCCACATATTCGCCACGACAATTCGCTGAAAGGGGCTTTCATCGGAAAACAGATGCCCGCACAGGTAGCTGCCGGTATCAACGGTGCTGACCTTCTCACCGCGGATGCTGCTGATCAGGTGGGTCAGTGAACCCGGCAGCAGGCCGTGAGGCAGCAAAACCGTATTATAAAAATGCGGATTTATTCCCGGCCCCAGCAGCCAGCATAATCGCCCGCCGTCTTTAACAAATTCCGCCAGACGACGGGCTTCTGCGGGTGTCACCTGCGGGACATCGCATAAAAATACCGCTCCGTATCGTTCCAACTGAATGGAAGAAAGCTTATTTATATCCACCATCCGGGGATTGATGCTCCAGGGCTCTTGGGCCGAAGAGACGCCCCCGGCATAGGGTGCCAGGGCTGCGTCAACATAATATGCCGCCGCACCGGGCGCCGGAGGAACGGAATTTCCTACCACCAACGCCCGAATCTTTGCCGCAGCCTTCAGAATCAGTCGCCGATGATCTGCCCACGGCAGAACCCCGCTGGGATTCTTAATGTTAGCCTGAATCAACTGCCATCCCGGTTGGCTCAAAACGCAGTTCAATCGAACGTGGCGCACCGATTGGCTTGTACCTGCCGGTCCCAATGACACTCTCGCTGCGGAGGAGGGCAGCGGTCGTCCATTAAGTGAAAGCGACAGTGAAGGTACTACCGCCGTCGAGCCGTTATTAACCACTCTGGCCTCAAGCGTGATGTGGCTGCCGGCGACCGCCTGCCCGCGCAGCACTCGAAATCGCTCGATTGCGACATCATCCGGTGCTGCTCCCGCTGCCAAAGGCATGAGCACCAACTGTACCGCTGGCAGTTTCTTCAATGCCGCAAACATATTCGTTTCCGATGCCGCCGGGCCGGCAAAATCCGAAATAATGACCAGCACCTTCTCCGGCATGCGGTTCCCGGCCAATAGCCTTGCCGCTTTTGCAACCAGTTCCGCCATGGGCCATGCCCGCCCGCGACTCTGCAGATGCTGCAACCGCCCCGCCGAGGCAATTAAATTGGCACTCAGTGCGTCCGGCACCGGTTGAGTGCCAGGATTGGTCAGCAGCACCGTCTCTCTGGCCGGGTGCAAGGTACGCAGAATAAGCTCCCGAGCCAGATGAGCGGCGCGGGATAATCTCGTCCGGCCACCGACCTGCGCAAGCATCGACTGCGAATTATCCAAGATGATCACCACTGCCGCATTGGAACCGTCAAAATGCACTGCGGAATCGGGGAATAAAGAGTTGGTGGTCAGACCGAAAGCGGATATCCCCAGGGCGCCCAGTCCCGCTATCAGCACCGCAATTATGAGAGCCCACCGCCCGGGCGGGACGGCCGGAGAACGCGGGGCTGTAGTTGGTGCGACATTTGATTCTGCAGATCGGCCCTTACCGCCCGCGTGTTTCGGCCGCTCAAGATAATTGACCAGCGCTGCGACGGCCGAAGCTGATGCCACCAGGCCGACAAGCAAAAGTAGAATCATGCCATAGGCCAGCTCCGGCGTACCACCGTGGACCAGAGGGCCGGCAATGGCCATCGCAATCAGCGCGAAAACCGCCATGCGCATCAGCAGCAGCAGAAACTGCTGAATCTGGCGCTTGCGGGCCGTCTTTTGGGCCGTTATACGCAGAAACCTCAGTGTGGAAAATGGCACGACCGGCGAGCGGACACGATTGAGCAGGTGCAGCAGAACCGGAATTCCTGCCGCAAGCAGCCCTATAAGCAGAATCGGATCACTGAACGTCAGTGCGCCGGGTAGAGCCATGGTCATAGGGAAGTTGCCGGTCATAAATCTCAATTCGTATCAGCGGCGGGATGTGCGCATGAGCAGACTGCGTATCTGCGCGTCCCAGGGAACATCGGTTCTGGATAACAAATAATCAATTTTCGCCCGGCCGCATTTCTTTTTGAGCAGTTCGATGAATTCCTGCACCTCCCGCCGGTAATCATCTCGGATGGCTTTAGGATCAATCTGCAGCCTCGATCCGTCCTCCATATCCTCAAAGGTGATCGGTCGATTGTAATTAAGTTCGAGTTCCTGCGGATCCATCACGTGCAGTACCACCAGTTGATGGCGATAGTGACGCAGATGCTCAAATGCATTGGTTAATCGATTCGGGTCGTCGAAGAGATCACTGATCAGAATCACCAGTCCGCGTCGCGGAATCCGGTCGGCCACCTGATGAAGTGTCTCCGCCAGATGCGTCGTACGCGAAGGAGCCAGTTTTTCCACACCGACAAAAAACTGATCCAGATGCGATGGGCCGTTTCCCTGAGGTATCTCGATCCGAATTTTGTCATCAAATCCGATAAGCCCCACGACATCCTGCTGATTGGAAAGCAGGTACGCCAGCGAGCACGCCAGCACGGAGGCGTATTCGTATTTATTCACCGGATTTCCCGTTCCGGTCGCCGGATCACGCTGCACCGCGGAGCCGAAACGCATGGACGCCGACGCATCCAGGCAGATGGTGGCCCTCAGGTTGGTTTCCTGTTCATATTGTTTGACATAATAGCGGTCGGTTTTCGCCAGCACCGTCCAGTCCAGATGTTTAATCTCATCACCGGGAACGTATTCACGATGCTCCGCAAATTCAATGGAAAATCCTTTATGCGGACTCTTGTGCAGACCGGCATAAACACCTTCCACCACACCTCGGACGGTGAATTCCATACGTCGCAGCTGCGCCGCATGTGTCGGTTTGAAGAATCGGTATTGAAGCTTGGCCAACTTCACCCCTTGAATATTGCCGCGTTCAGCTTGCGGGTATTTGCCGGATCCACGTCACCGACATCGATCCGTAGTCCTGCCGACGGGCGATCAGTTTGGCCGTTTGCATGGACTCTGGATTAAAGTTTCCCGGATGCCGGAAAAGTAAAACCCCGTCATCGTTCAACGCTGATGCTGCGGCACGGCACATCATGGTATCGAGTTTTTCCGCAGTTTCAGGTTTGTCGAGCAGTGGGTAGGGGGGATCAAAGAATATCATGTCAAATCGCCCCATGTCGCCCCGCCAGATATCGCCGCGAGAAAAAGCATCCGCCTTAACGATCCGGCTTTCAGCCTTAACGCCCAAGGCCTCAACATTGTTGCTTAAAGCGGTAAGCGCGCGGCGATCTTCCTCGACAAATACCACTTCGCGGGCACCCCGCGATAGAGATTCCAGTCCCAGACTGCCAGTGCCTGCAAATACATCGAGTACGCGTATCCCATCAAACCCCAACGCAACAGCCAGTGCATCAAAAAGCGATTGTTTAACCCGATCCGTTATCGGACGCGTCGTCTTGGCCGGGGGGCTCTCTAAAATGCGATGACGAAATCTTCCGGCGATGATTCTCACTCCAGCTATTCTAAACGGGCTGGTCAGTACTCGCCATGCCGGCGCTCACTTCGATGCAGTGTTTCTCATCGAAAGATCAGCGGCCTTTACAGCGTTCCATTTCAGCGACCACAAGGCGGACAATCGCAGAGTCTCTACCGCACCCCCCAGCAGCGCCATATTGATGCGTCCGTTGTGGCGGTGGATGCAGAAATTGCCCATCTGGTCGCTAAGGCTTAAGTTGTAATTTCCGAGGAATAAATTCTGTGGCCGCGGATCGGAGGGGTGGGGCTTCGCACAATACCAGATACAATCCCCAAACAGAGGCTGCCTTGGTGACGCGGCAGCGTATGGTGCATGCGACAGATAACCATTAAAGCCATAACTTCCGTGAATCATCAACGCGCGGTGCCGGGCCGTGTTTGTCACAGGTGATTTCAATCTTACCGTCCACGCAGCATAGGCATTGCCGACCTCTACAGCGTCCTGCGCAGCGTCCGGACAGATGATGGCCGTATTTAAATGGTTCACGTAGGGGGAGATACTACCGCACCACCAGTGTTCTGCATCGGGTTGTGCACCCGGCATCTGTCCCTGATGTTCAATCGCGTATCGGTTGGTGCCGAGCGAAAGAGATCGCAGATGCCCGGCGCATACAATCAGGTCCTGATCATGTTGCCGGCGCATCGCCGCGCCGATTAAAATGGTACCCAATAAACTTACACTGATAAGCAGAGTAAACAGTTCGGTAACGGTAATTCCGTCGCGATCGGGCATCGGTAAACCCCCGAACGCCTCCATGCACGCAAATATCTCTCCGCGATACGGATGGCTCTGCTCTCAGATGACCCGCCATTATCGGTGCGTCGCAATCGTCCCACGTCGAGCGGCTTTGGCAGATGCCGCATGACCGGGATTGGCAAAGTCACCGGCGAAGGTAATATCACTATGGCATCGTTGCACCGGTCGTGGTGGGAGATTGATGGCGATATCTTGCGAGGGAAGGTTTTTTAACGACGGTGAAACCACGATTTTGAAACAGGCCGACATCGAGATCGCTCCGAAAAAACAAATATCGGAAACTCAAGCGACCTCCATGTCGTCACGCTACCATCCGAGCTTTCAAATCGGCGAATTCGGTCTTTAGCATGAGGCGTCTTTACTTGGGATGACCAGCGCAGAATCTCCATCCTCATTTCTGACGAAAAAATCGCATTTATAGAAAATCAGTCACTGTTATAGGACGATAACTTGTAGCCGCGCTTGGGCGTCAGAGGAGAGCGGTGGGTGGAAATTGTTGATGGACGAAAAGATTTTTCGCGCTGTATCCGATCCAGATCGGATGCCGGAAGTCAGCTCGTTCGGGCTTCTTCCGCTTCCGAAATGTTAACCACCCACTCTCCCAAACCGTCGCGAGTTAGCTTTCGATAAGAAATCACTGCGCAACGGTTCCCAACGCGCCGTCCGCGGGGTGCGGCCCGGCTTCGCCACCCTCCGCTTGAACTTTTACCCACACCCTGCGAATTCGATGACCACGGAGACGGAACATCCCGATAACGCGCGTTCCGTCAGCCATCCGGCATATTAGTTCCGGGTGTCGTCCGCCAGTCAGCCGCCACGTCCCCAGACGCGGCGCCCGTCTTGCAGCATGAGTCAAAAGCGTCTGTGGCAGCCATCGGCTGTCAGGCAAATGGTATTCCTTGAGTGATCGCGCAGTGACCGCATCGAAAAATTCCTTCGCTGATGAAAACTTCTGTTTCAGACTCCAGGCGCGGGCCAGAAAATTGGTAAGCGCCTGCGTCTGAACCTTTGTGTAGAGCAGGGCAGTCGGATTGGACGGCATGTCCATCCAATATTTCTGCCATAATTTCTGAAACCGTCCGTTATCATGCCCGAATGCCATCCGCCAGGACCGATTGGCACTGAATCCATGCTTGTAATACGCCATGTAGCGCATGAACGCCGGCCCGTATTTCCCATGATTGGCCCAGGCGAGGAAATAAATCATCGACCATGCCTGGTCATAATTGGTTCCCATCAATACATCATTCCACTCGCTGTAAGGCATATGCCGCATGTAACGGATGGAGTGCAGTTTGTGATGTTTGATCTCCCACTTCAGCCGGGTCAAACGCCATGGCGGTATCCAACCGGTGACGAAACTGTTACCGGTAAACAACCCCTCACCGAAATATTCGGCCAGCCCCTCATTGGCCCACGGCGGGAAAAAACGACCGATCATCGCATAGGTAAACTGATGAAAAGCCTCGTGCTGAATGACATGCCACATCTGATGCGTAATTTTTGTGCCCGCATCCGCCATCAGTCGTTGGCCGGCGTAACCTACCATGAATACACCCGCACTGCCCGCCGGTGCTCCGGCCCGCAGATATTCCTGTTGGTGACGGAAAATGTAAAACGGTTGTTTTTGGGTTACAACCCCGCCAAAGAAGCGATGCAGGCGGCGCTCATACGTTGCCGCCACAAAGTTCATCCGCAGCCATATCTGCCGTAATATTCGCGGGCTCTCATCGCTGTGAATGATGTAATAGCCCGGCAGGTTATAAACCTTCATCGGCCGCGCACCTGATGATCGGGAATAAGCGGTCACGACGGTGAGCATCGTGGCTAGGATTAATGCCGGCAAATGAAGCCCGCGCATGGTTGTGTCCTCCGGACTCGTGGCGGCGAATTTAAGAATCCTTCTCTAGTGTTTTTTCCAGCAATTCACCGACCAGTTTCGGATCCGCCTTCCCCTGGCTCAATTTCATCACGGCGCCGCGCAGAAATCCCAATGAAGCCTGCTTCTTTTTCGGGTTGTTTTTGAAGTCGGATACCGCCTGCGGGTTGTTTGCAATCGCCGCATCCACCCACGCCTGCGTTGCACCGGTATCGCGTATCTGAACAAGACCCAGGCGTTCCGCAATCGCCTGCGGGTCTTGTTCCTCGCCGTTGCATAGAGCCTCAAACACCGTTGATGCCGCCGACGCACTCACCGTGCCGTCTTCCATCATGCCAGCCAGTTTGGCGTATTGATCGGCCGTTACATCCAGGTTGCTGATTCGCACGGTCGCTGCCAGATCGCCCGCCCGCTCATTGGCGATCTTCGCCGCCGGGCCGAGCATCAGATTAGCGATGCGTTTGGGCAGCGGCCGGATTTTGACAGCCGCATCAAATAAGTCTGATACCGCCCGGTCTTCCAGCAGCGCCGCCGCTTCTTTGATACTCAAGCCCATCTGAAGGTAACGTTTTTTACGGGCCGTCGGAAGTTCCGGAATCTGTATCCGCACCCGCTCCACCCAGGAAGTTTCGACGTGCAGCGGTACTAAGTCGGGATCTGGGAAGTAGCGGTAATCGTGCGCCTCTTCCTTCGATCGCTGCAGTGTGGTGCAACCCTTATCGTCATCCCAGCCGCGGGTTGATTTGCCCGCCTGCATGGCTGATTGGCGGTCCGTCATGAATTCGGCAAGTTGTCGCTGAATTTCATACTGGCATGCACGCTCAACCGAGCGAAAACTGTTGAGATTTTTAATTTCAGAAATCGCAGTTTTGTAAACCTTGCCGTCTGCGGATAGATGCAAATTAATATTCGGTTCAAACCGCATGTGCCCCTGCTGCATGATCCCCTGCGAAACGCCCAGATATCGGCATATCTGCCGCAGTTGTTCACCGAAAAGCCTCGCTTCCTCCGGAGAATTCAGGTCCGGCTCGGTAACAATCTCCAGCAGGGGGGTTCCGGCGCGATTCAAATCCACCAAACTCACCGCCTGCCCCGCCTCATGAAGCAGCTTGCCGGCATCTTCTTCCAGGTGCGCCCGGCGTATGCGAATTGTCTTGCTGCTTCCATCCGGCAGTTCCAGTTCAACGGATCCAACTCCGCACAGCGGCTGGTCATACTGGCTGATCTGATAATTCTTCGGCAGATCGGGATAGTAATAGCTCTTGCGATCCCATTTGGTTTGCGAAGCGATTTGGCATCCGAGTGCCACACCCACCATCATGGCCATTTCCACCGCCCGCCGATTGATAACCGGCAGTACCCCCGGCAGCCCCAATACCACGCCATCCACCTGCGTATTGGGGTCTTCGCTGTACCCGTTGGCTGCACCGGTGAACATCTTCGATGCCGTCGCCAACTGAACGTGAATCTCCATCCCGATGAGTACTTTATATTCTGGTTCGGTCATATTTGCTCCGCTTGAGTTCACTCTTATTTCCGCAGGCTGTTTTCGCCTGGTTTTCGCCCGGCCCCGCAGCGTCTGTAAAATTCCGTGTCGCGCCGACCGGGTATTGATTCCACGCACCCCTTCACGCTACGGAGCATTTCAGACGCCTTCCACCGGCTTTCGCCGATGCCAATCATGGGCCGTTTCATAAAATCTCGCCAGACGAAGCAGGCTGGACTCGCTGAAAAGCGGGCCCAGCAACTGCATGCCGATCGGCAGCCCCGATAGCGAAAATCCGCACGGCAGGCTCATGCCCGGAATTCCCGCGATGTTGCACGTGACCGTGAAGACATCGCAGAGATACATCGCCAGCGGGTCGCCGCTCTTGGCCCCCAATTCAAAGGCCACATCCGGCGTCGTCGGGCTGATGATGACATCGCAGGCTTTGAATGCGTGATCAAAATCTTCCTTGATCAACTGCCGTACTTTTTGCGCCCGCAGGTAATATGCATCGTAATATCCCGATGACAGAGCATAGGTGCCCAGCATGATTCGCCGCTGAACCTCCGGCCCGAACCCTTCCGCCCGGCTGGCCGCATACAGATCGATCATATCCTCGGCATGGGCCGTGCGGTGGCCGTAATGTACGCCGTCGTATCGGGCCAGATTACTCGATGCCTCTGCCGGCGCAATGACGTAGTAGGCGGCGATTCCGTAACGCGTGTGGGGCAGGCTGACTTCAACGATTTCCGCCCCGTGGCTGCGAAAGAAATCAACTGCTGCGTGTATCGCTTTGGATACCTCGGGCGAAAGCCCATCGCTGAAAAATTCCTTCGGCAGGCCGATCCGAATCTTTTCCGGCGGCCGATCGATATCCCGGAGATAATCGGGCGGCGTTTGAGGCCAACTCGTGGAATCCTTAGTGTCAGGCCCAGCAATAACATTTAGGAACAGTGCTGCATCACGTACATCGCGTGTCATCGGTCCGATCTGATCCAGCGAACTGGCAAACGCCACCAAGCCGTAACGCGATACGAGTCCGTAGGTCGGCTTAAGCCCCACGATGCCGCAAAGTGCCGCCGGTTGACGGATGGAACCGCCGGTATCCGACCCCAGGGCCGCCGCACACATCCGGGCGGCTACCGCCGCCGCTGAACCACCGGATGATCCGCCGGGTACGTAATGGGGGTTCCACGGATTGCGGGTCGGGCCGAAGGCTGAATTCTCCGTGGAACTTCCCATGGCAAATTCATCCAGATTCGTCTTTCCGACCACCAGCGCCCCGGCCGCTTTAAGCCGGGTTACCACCGTGGCATCGTATGGACTCCGAAAATTTTGCAGCATCTTCGATGAGCAGGTCGTATGCCCCTGCAAGGTGCACAAGTTATCTTTCAGAGCTATCGGCACACCCGTCAGCGGCCCCGGCTTTGCACCCGCATCGAGTGCTCGGTCCAAGGCCTCGGCCGCTGCCGACAGATCATCCGCATAAATTTCATTAAACGCATGGAGTTTAGTATCCAGCGTTTTCACCCGGTTCAGATAAGCATGGGCGGCATCCACCGCTTTGATGTCGCGGCTCGCAATGTTGGCCGCCAGCTCAAACGCACTCAAATCCGCCGTCGATGGTTCCGTCAAACTATTACCCTTATACTACATTTTCATGACATTACAATTTACAGCCTGGGGTTCAACCGTGTCCGGCCCGCACCCATCGCATCGAGTCAAGTATTTTCAGGGCCGCCCGCCGTTCGGCGGTATTTTTCACGATTGCCAGCGCGTCGAGCACGCTTCCAAGTGTAAAGCGGTTCAGAACCAGTTCTGTGAAAGGATCGCCATGGTAATAACCGCTCACCTGCGTGGCCGCAAGATTATTGAGCACGTAAGTCCGCTTTTCTGCTATCCGAAAGGCCGGATTCAATTTCGACATCCACAGCGGATGCCTTGTGATGACGACGGTGATAAAAGGCCGGGACCGATTCTGCAGCGCACCAAAGTAAAGAAGATATTCCGATTCATAGGGAGTCATCTTCCGCACGCTCGTCACATTCGGCGGAATCGCAAAATAATAGTGCCCCGGCCGATTCGCCGGCCCGACATCCGGCAGCAGCCCGTGGTTGGAAATGCTGCTTGCCCCGATCAGAGGCTCCGAATGTGTCGGTTTCGGGGTCAACTGGATCGGGTGCCAAAGTGCGTTTTCCATGGCAATTTGCCGGTCAATGGGCCCATATCCCTCGCAACCGGCTACCAGCATTGCCAAGAGGCACCCTGCGAGCATGAACGCTGGTTTCAAAATCGCCCAGTCGCGGCTTGATGGTCGCTGACATGTCCCGATGGACGGTTTATCGGTTCGGGTTCTCTGATCGTGTCTCATGTTCACTCACCCTTTTTTTGCCGGAATCTAAAGTCATGATTCCAGTCATGTAACCTGCGGGTGAAAATTCTCAGCCGGAGTATAACACCACCATCATCGGTGGTATCAACCTCCACCCGCGGAGGTATCCAGAACCTTCGGCACCGTGAAAAACGCTCCGGATTTGGACGGTGCGTTCTGCAAAACCGCCGCTATGGGCAGCGACGGTTCCACCATATCGTCGCGCATCACGCTGTGGAGCGGGAGAGGATGTGACATCGGCTCCTTGTCCGCCACATCAACTTCCTGAAGTTGCGCCACATAATCCAGAATCCCCGACAACTGGCGGCGATAGCGTTCGACATCGGCTTCGGAGAGTTTTAATCGAGATAATTTCGCAACGTGCTGGACTTGCGCTGCAGAAAGACTTTCATGCATCGTCTATGCCTTTCCCATTCCATCGCCATCCTTGGTGGGCGGGTGCAAAGAAAAGCACCGGCTGCTGAAAGCCGGTGCGGTAAGGAACAAATACCCTGTTCCATCTGTCTCGCAGGACCGCGTCGAAAATTACGATGCCACTGAAGCCTCAGCCTTACGGTAGACAAAACGTCGGCTCAGCCGCTTCTGTACCAAACCGCTCTTAATCGCCTTCGTCGATGCCCACACTCTCGCCGGGCGCCCGTCGATTACAACGCGCACTTTCTGCAGATTGGGCTTGAATTTCCGTGCGGACCGGCCCGTTATCTTGATACCCACGCCGCCGAGATACTTCGCTTTACCCCGGTAGGTGCACTGGCGGCCAATGCGGGTTTTCCGACCGGTGAAATGACAAACATGAGGCATAACCAAATATCCTTTACCAGGAACAAAACACGGCGAAATTATACCGAAAACCCATTTTTCGACAAGCGCACCGCCATCGGTCTCACACCCAACTGCGGCAATTTATGCGCGCAGAGCGTATCGGGGCGTCATAAGACGCTTTCTGTTCACCATGGCCCATTAGAAGCGGACGAGTTGTTTCGGCCCCAATCCGCGGTCGGCGAGTATCACCCCGGTCGGGTCTGAGCTCCTCGTCAACCGCTTTATCGCGAGCCAACCGCCCGCCCGGCACTACGCCTGCCATGGTCCTTATCGCCAAACTGCGTGGGCGTAATGCAGCTTGAGGGTTGCGGACTTTGAAGCCTTGCGTTAAACAGACAGCAGTTAACCTTGGAGATTCATCATGGCGAAGCTGCCTCAAAATATCACATGGATGATGGTTTTATCCATAGTGCTCATATTTGGTGCCGTTAGGCTGCCGCCAAAGGCTGCGGCAGCCGAATCGCTGGCGGAACAATTTGTTTCTCCACCAGCCCGTTACCGGCTTTATGTCTGGTGGCATTGGATGGGCTACACCGTAAGCCGTTATGGGATCCGCCGCGATCTTCGTGCAATGAAAAAAGCCGGGGTCGCCGGAGCTACCATCTGCCCGATCGGTTCTCAGGCCAATGCAGCACCCGATATCAGAAATGCCGGAGTGCCCGAGCCGGTCGCCTATTGGAGTCCGCGATTCTGGCGCATGGTTGGATACGCCGTAAAAATTGCCCATCGTCTGCATCTGAAAATCGGTATGGAGAACTGTCCGGGCTATAGCGCAAGCGGCGGCCCATGGATGACGCCGCGCCTGTCCATGAAGATGGTTACTGCCAGTGTGGTGATCGTTAAAGGTCCCGGCAGGATCACCATGAAACTGCCGAAGCCGCCGACCCGACTTCATTTTTACCGGCCTATTGAGGTACTGGCCTTGCCGGACGCACCCGTCGTTAAACCATCTCAGGAGATCAACCTGACGGCGGATATGGGAACCGACGGCGAACTGGCATGGACTGCACCGGCCGGACGATGGAAAATATTTCGTATCGGTTACACGTCAACCGCTTCAACCAATCACCCGGTTCCGGACAGCCTTATTGGTTACCATGGAACGGTCCATTCACTGGAGGCGGATAAACTCAGCGCACGAGCCGCGACTTTTCATATTGAGCATGTCATTGATGCACTTCGCAGGCATCTCGGAAGCGCCGTGGGCCACACTTTCAATCATCTGCTCTTTGACAGCTATGAAGCCGGACCTCAGAACTGGACCGAGCACTTCCGTCGTGATTTTATGGCTCTCCGCCACTATGACCCGCTCCCTTGGCTTCCGGTTCTCAGCGGGCAGACGATTGGTAATGCCCAGCTCTCAAGCCGATTCCATTTCGATATGGCTCGCACCATATCACAACTTTTTGTCCGCAACGATTTTGACGTCTATCGGAAATTGATCGATGCTGCCGGGTTGAAAATGTGCCTTGAACCCTACACCGGGCCGTTTAATACCATCGCCGCGGCGGCATCATGCGACATTACAATGGGGGAATTCTGGAATGCAACACGCACGGGAATTGCCTGGAATGTGGCCGGTGCGGCCCGGGCGTTGGGCCGAAGGTTGGTTGGGGCAGAAACCCTGACCGGATGGCCGACTTCAAGCCGACTTACCGAGACGCCGTACTTCCTGAAAAAGGCACTTGATGGTGGATTTTTAAGTGGTGTGAACCGCTGCTATCTCCACGACTGGACCGAGCAAGCGCTCAATAAGCGATATCGTCCGGGTGTGTTGATGGGATGGTGGGGAACACATTTCGGTGAAAACCAGACGTGGTTCAAACCGGGAATTGCATTTTTTTCATATATCAACCGGTGTCAGGCCATGCTTCGCCAAGGCTCGCAGGTTTGTAAAGTCTGCACACTCAATTTTTCACCCCCGGCCCTCTCTATAGACGCTTTGAGCCGGTCTCTCTTTCAACAGGCGGTTGTCAAAAACAGGAAAATCACCTTGCCCGACGGCCGGACCTACGACGTGCTGCTGCTTCCCAATACGACTCAAATGCTCCCTCGAACCGCAAAAAAATTACGACAGCTCGTGAAAGATGGGGCGGTCGTGATCGGTCCACGCCCCCTCACTTCGCCCAGCATGACGGATTATCCTCAGTGCGATAAGGTGGTCGCGGCCCTAGGGCGCGCCATCTGGGGCGATTGTGACGGCGTCCGCATACGTGAACACCGCTATGGAAAAGGTATGGTCGCCTGGAATGTTCCACTTCGGCAGGTGCTCGGACAGATCGGGGTCCGGCCAAATTTTGAAATCACTTACCCTACGGTGCCACTTCACATTGTGTCGGCCGTCTACTCAGCTCCCGGTCACGGGCGCAGGGTCAATGTCACCAGCGTTCTGACACGAATTTTGAGAGCCGATGGTGGCAATCACCTGCGCCTTCGTGTGGACAACAACCGATTCGGCGGCGATCCAGCCAAGGGCTACAGCAAGGTTCTCACCGTGAAATATCTTTATGGTAATGCACTCCGGACGGTTCAGATCGGTGAAAACAATCTATTATCAATTCCCTCTGATGATGTTCAGGCCGTCGAGCGGCGCACCTCCTCTATGGCGATCTTTTTTGTCGCAAATCGCTCGGGCACGCCCGCAGATGTCACTGCGTCCTTTCAGGTCGCCGGCCGTATCCCTGAATTATGGGATCCCGACACCGGGCGGCGCATTATCTGCGCCAATTTCACCCGCAAAGCCGGACGGATTCTGCTGCCATTACGATTTGCTCCATGGGGATCGGTGTTCGTGGTGTTCCGCCGACCGATTGGCCGCGCCGATCCGGTTACCGAAGTAACGCTTAATGGTCGCCCAGCGACCGAAAATCTGACTTTCACCGCCACCGGCAGGCTGCGCATGGTCGCAACCGCTCCCGGACTCTACCACCTCTTTCTGGCGTCGGGTGCACGGGTGTCACTGCAGCTCGCTCCAGAGCCCGTGCCAGTCGCGATAAACGGCCCCTGGAAAATCAAATTCACTCCACTTGGGGCGCCCGCGCGCCGGATGTCGATGAAAACGCTTGTCTCCTGGACTCAGTTACCGAATCCCAGCGAAAAGTACTATTCCGGGACGGCATATTACACTCGAGACTTCCGTCTCTCCAATCTGGAAGTCAATCACAACGAACGCATCACCCTTCATCTCGGCACAGTCCATGATTTGGCTCAGGTGTGGCTTAACGGTCACGATCTTGGTGTTGTGTGGCACCCGCCTTTCAGCATCAATATCACTTCGGCTGCCAAGCAGGGGCTTAATCGATTGCATATCGCGGTAACGAACACATGGGTAAATCGTATCATCGGCGATGAGGACGCGCTTGGAAAACTGAAATGGGGGCACGCAGCAATGTCCGGCCCGTCCTATGGTCGGCCGCTCCGTGCCTACCCGAAATGGGTGATTAAGAATCTGCCGCTACCACCCCACCTGCATACGTTCGCAACTTGGAATTACTATCGTCCGTCATCCAATCTGTTGCCCTCCGGACTCATGGGCCCGGTAAGGATTACCTTTGCGAGAAGCATCTTGGTGCCGGGAGTAAAATAACGAACGGCCATACGCAACCGCGGTAGGGCGTCCAGCAAATCGGCGTGATGCTGAGCAAAACTCTTGTTGCGTACAGTCTGCAACGTCGCAATTCGTGGTTGGCCTACTTGATCATCGGTCCAAGGGGCCCCTTTGCCCCGCGGCCCCGCCGGTCGGTTACCGAATGTTGATCAAATACACGGCAATTCCGATGCCGATAATCGACATCACCATGGCGATAAGAACCGAGGGTTGCCATTTGGGTGCTTTGGGGCTCTCCCCCTGTCGCAGGCAGGAAACGGTTTTCAAAAACCGCGTACTGGCAATGATGTTCACCAGCACTCCCAGTAATACCAACGCCACGCCGATCCAGACGGAAAGCGACTGATCGGCGGAAACTTTCATGTGAACATTCCGCAATTCGGCCAGCTTGCGAAGAAACAGCCCGAATTTGGAAACCACAAATCCAAATCCCATCAGCGCCAGCCCGGTCCGCAGCCACGCCAGCATCGTGCGTTCCGCCGCCAATTCGGTATTTAAGTCATATTTACGGGCAGGTTCGTTGGCCACAGGTTAATCTCCACGCAGACCATCAGGAGTTGGCGTCGCCCGACGCATTCTCCGGCCGCGGCGCCGGATGCAAAAATACCGGTGCCGGCGCATTTTGCCAATGAATCAAATTGACATGTTCGCACACGACCGGCGGGCGAAGGTCGGGGTGGGTGAGCTTGAAGGTTACATTTTCCAGGTATATGGATTTGACGTAGCGGGCGAACATTCCGTACGCCGGGTAATAAAGCGAAAACATGTCGATATCCGGGAACGCCTTAACCCGTTCGGGAACGTACACATCTTCATCGCTCGCGGTGCCTCCACCGGAAAGCGTCAGGTGAATATTTTCCAGGGCGATATGACCGATCCGATGGTGTGGAATGCCGCTCATGACGATCCCCGTGGGGAAAAGCAGGCGGCTCTCCGGCGCGACGGTCGCCGTCACATTGCGGATTACCACGTTAGTAATCTTGCCGGGTGTGAGCGGCTTCTGTCCGGGATGGAAGGTTGAAAGCCTGCCGCCAAGGCGGATAAAGATCGGCACATCGACATTGAACATCTGAATGTGATCAAAGCGGATGTTGTTGATATCGCCGCCATCCACCGACATGATTTTAATGCCGCCGAGACGACAGTTAATGAATTTACAGTCTGTGCAGTGAATATCGGTGAACGTGCCGCGCGATTCGCTGCCGAATTTGAATGCGGCACAGAGGCTCTGCAGCGTGCAGTCTTTCACACGAATATGCGCACACGGCATGCGGGTGGTGGTTTTCATGCAGATAGAATCATCTTCGGAATTGATATGACATCGGCGGATGAAAACCATCTGAGAAGAGTCGATATCAATGCCGTCGTTGTTGTAATTGGCATGGTTGTAGATGTGCACATGCGATATGTGGACATTCAATGATCGGTACAGATTCAGGCCCCACGCCGCCGATTGCCGCAGGTGAATGTCGTGCACCTGCACGCCGCTGCAGCCGGCAAGCCGGATGAGAAACGGCCGATTGCCGGTAAATCCGTATCCGTTGCCGTCAATAATGCCGTGGCCGTCGATGCCGATATCGGTGGCGTGATCGGCTCCGACGAGGCAGTAGCCGAAGGGTTGGCCGTCGCCGTCAATAAAAGGATCGACTTTGAAATAATCATGGATGTTCGGGCTGCCGCGGATTTCCGCCCCTTTTTCCACGTGGAGCGTCACATTGCTTTTGAGCACAATCGTGCCGGTGAGATAGGTTCCGGGCGGTACGTTTACCTCGCCGCCGCCGTGTCGATGGCAGTAGTCAATGGCATTCTGTATGGCGGTGGTGTCAAGTTTAACGCCGTTGCCCACGGCACCGAACCGGGTAACCGAGCAGTCTCCGCTATGCAGCAACCCTTTTTTGTGGTAACCGCCCTGAACGGACCAGAATACGACCAGCACCAGAATAACCAGCGTGGCAATCAATACAATGTTGATCCAGAAGTCTTTTCGCAACGCCACCTTGCACCGCCTGTCCATACATGCCGCCGACCACGTCGGTCCCAACCCTTCCCGCGACAATGTTAGCGGATTGTAATCGGCGGCTCTACCTGCCGACGGTCGCAGGGAGCCGCCGGCCGGTAATCCGAGAGAATTACCTCAACGGGCGTGGCGATTTTTCCGGGCAGCCCTGGAAGATCCGCACAGTACGCCCCATTGTGGCCATGGCAAGGCTGTTTCCTGAACAAAAGCGGGTGAGGACACCCGCGCCACCAGCGGCGCCCGGAAAAATGGCCACACACACCTCATCCGTGGAAGGCTGGTCCCGGTGACATGACATACCCATTTGTATTACCATCGGAAGTTTGCCGGGTGGGATAGGAACAGGTATGCGGCCGGGGCGTTGTAAAATGCGGGAACGAGGGCTGGGTTTTTGACTGATTTTTGGGTACTATTGGCGGGTATCGGATGGATCAGGTAGGGTACGACGAAAAAGCATTCGCCATTTTGGTTCTCCGCTGGACGGATATGGTGCTCGCATGGTGAATCGGGAGAATTACAGTGCAGGGAGCATGATGGACGCTGACACGTCGGCATTTGATCCGCCGCCCACGGGTTCGATCGGGTATTTTCAGGGTCAAACCGGGGGCGCTCGCAGGTTTGCGGATCGGCGGCATTGCCGGCGGATACGCCTGTCGGTCTCGATTCTGGGCGTGGCGTGCCTGGTGGCGATAGGTTCCGCCCACGGGGCACCGATGAGAGTTCATATCTCGGCGATCATACCGGCGAAGGATTATGGTCATTGCGTATCGGGCCCGTCGAATGCGGTTCCTCAACACACTCCCGGGCTGGATCAGCCAAAATCCGCCACGCGTACGGTATCCACGCAGCCGGCCCGCGACAAAACCGGCACCGCAACCGAACCCGCATCCACCCATGGCCACGCTGTCGGCAAGTCTGCGTCTTTAACCGGGTCGCATCCCAGTGCGCCGACTCAAACCCGCAGTCCGCGTCTACTGCCCCCAGCCGCCCGTCAGGATGGCCCGCGTTATCCGGTCACAGAATTCAAACTTCGATATGAATATCCCCGGAAGCAACTTCCTGCGCTGGCACGTCTGATGCAACTCCCGATCGTTTTGGGGCGTGCCCGGAATGGTTATGTTGCCGCAGTGGTATACCGCAGCGGGAAGCTGATTCCACGCAAAGGGTACCCCGTGATCCATACGACGTTGGCGGCGTTTAATGCGGTGGATAAAAAGCGGGAAGTTTACCTCAGCGCGATTAACAGCATCGGGGCACAGCTCTATCTTTATCTGGATCATGCCGGATTTCCGGATGTGCTGGTCGCCAGAAGCAGCCGCCAATTTCGCGGTCAGCGGGATATGCGGTCCGCAGCGGACACGTCCATTGATCTGGTGATTCATGATCTGATCATCACGCAAATTCGCACCGTTGCCTCCGGTGCGTATTTCTCCGGCCGCCATCCGATCGACAACCGGCGCAATGCGTTTGTCATCCGGCACTCGCCCGTGCAGGTCGGCCCCAATAAACCGGATACCCGTGACATCTTTATCCGGTCGCAGATTGATGACTATCTGCTTCGTCTCAACCAGCAGCCGGGACGGCAGGTGAGTGTCGGTCTCTCCGCCGGTGATCTGCCCGATTCCATGATTCTGGATTACGACGTTCATGAACCCAAACCGTGGACGGCCTACGCGCAGATATCCAACACCGGAACGCCGCAGACCAATCCGTGGATTGAAGATTTCGGATTTATTGATAATCAACTGACCAATCATGATGATATCCTCTCTCTCAATTATGCCACGGCCGGCTTCAGTCGCATGCAGTCGGTGCAGGGATCGTATGAATTTCCCCTTCTCGGCCTGCGCCGGATCCGGGGGCGTATCTTCGCCGATTACAATCAATACAATGCCTCGAATGTCGGCCTGGGTAATCTGAACTTTAACGGTCGGGCGGCGGGTGGCGGCGGGGAACTGATTTTTAATCTGGCCCAGATTCACAGCCTCTTTGTATACGGAATCGTCGGACTTCAATACCTGCACGAGAGTGTGGATAACGTCTCCATCCAGCAGTCCGGTTCGGGTGATTTCCTTCTGCCCTATGTCACGCTGCGTCTGTCGAGCCGCAGTGCCGTATCCAATTTCGGATCGGACGCTACGATTCTGGGCCAATGGACGCCCACTCAGGAATCATCGCTCAACACGCTGGGGCGATTGAATACCAATCAGACCTGGGCCATTTTTCAGGGAGACGTTCATGATTCGTTTTACCTTGAACCGCTTTTGAATCGGTCGGCCTATGATGCCGGTCAAATCATTCCCGCCAATCAGATTTACATGAGCGTGAGTGGCCAGGAGGCTTTCGGCCAGCGGCTGATTCCGCAGGAGGAAGAGGTGCTCGGCGGGCTATACACCGTTCGCGGGTATCCGCAGTCCATCGTCGCCGGTGACAACGCCGTCTTCGGCACGCTTGAATATCGAATTCATCTCTCGCACCTGCTGCCGATCACCCCTCATCAGAAGACCAGATTTTTCGGTCATCGTTTTAACTATGCCCCACCCAATCATTTCACCACACCAGATTGGGATTTGATGCTCTTTACATTTCTCGACGGCGGCGTGGTGCAGGACAGTCAGGCCCAGCCGTATGAGGGAAGTGCCACGTTGCTGAGCACCGGAGTCGGTGCCCGCCTCACGCTTTACAATAATTTTGAATTTCTTACGGATTGGGGTGTGGCGCTTCACAGCATCAGCCCGCGGGCCACGGGGCAGGGGGGCGTATCGGCGGGATCGAGCCAGTTTAATTTTCTTTTTGAGGTTAGCTATTAACCGGGAGAAAGCAGCCATGTCATATTCGCGAGCTGGAAGTAAAACCCGTGCGCCGGGCGGGGCAAATCTCGGGCGCAATCGCCGACGGATGATTTTGTGCGCTGCAGCCGCCGCAGCGATCTGTCTGGATGGAGCTCTGGTACGGGCGGCCGGGCCGATCAGTGTCGCCAATGTCGCCGCCGGTGCCGCCAGTTTCGCGCATGTAGGCAACACCACCGTCATCCACGCCTCCAATAACACCATTATCAATTACCGCCAATTCAATATCCCTGCCGGTCAGGAAGTTGACTTTATTCAGCCCAATGCGGCCAGCCGGGTGCTGAACCGGGTAATTACCGATGTGCCGTCGCAGATCGATGGCACGCTGCGAGCCAACGGCGTGGTGTATCTGGTCAATCCGGCAGGGGTGATATTCGGGCCTAATTCCGTGGTGAATGTCGGCGATCTTTACGCTGCTGCCGGTCATATCAGCAATGCCAATTTTCTCTCTGGAGTGGATCATTTCACCGATCTCTCCGGTGCCGTCGCCAATTATGGAAATATCAATGCGGGAGCCGTGAGCCTGCTGGGCGAAAGTGTCATCAACACCGGTATCATCAATGCACCTCACGGCACGATCGTTCTGGCTTCCGCGAAAGATGTTTATCTGACCCGTATCGGCGGCCTGATCACCGCCAAGCTCTCTGATGCCGCCGCCGAACCGCAGAAGTCTGCATCTGCCGGCAGTACCGCCGTTCCGCAGGCGAACCAGGCGCTGCGCCAGAGCGACCAACTGGTTTGCGCCGGCAGTGCGCTGGCGCTGGGGATCATGAACTGCGGCGAGTTGCATGCCGCCCAAATTACCGCTGAGGCGGCCGGAAAAAATTCTTCCGCCATCATCAGCGGAACGCTTAACGCTTCAACCGATCAGACAGGTGGCCACGGAGGCAGCATAAGCATTCAGGCCGGCCATATCGCCGTGGGCTATGCCATCAACGGGAACAAAACGCTTTCATCGGCCGCGACCGATATCTCGGCCGACGGGCCAGCGGGCGGGGGAACGATTCTTATTGGAGCGGAATCGGATGCCGGTTCACCTTCCGGTTATGTGGATGCGGCCCAAACTGACCGCATCAGCGGTGCGACCACCATCGACGCATCGGCAACAGCGTCCGGCTCCGGCGGGTTTATCGATACGTCTGGACAGGAATTGGCGATTGGCACCGGCGCCCAAATCATTGGGAACGGAGCAGGCGGCGGTTCCCAAGGAGTGTGGCAACTGGATCCCCTGTCGGTCAATATCGACGGCAATTCGACATCCAGCGGGATGACTACCTCTACAAAAGGCGGTGCACTTACCATCTCCAGTCCCACCTCCGGAACCGGGAGTTACGATGTCAACGTCAATACCATCATTAACTCTCTTACCGCCGGTACCAGTGTTACCGTTTCATCGGCCGGGTATCTGACGCTTAAAAGCGCCATCGATCCAGATTTTTCCTCAGCATCCAAAGCGGTATCCCTCAGCTTAACCGGCCAAACCGTGGATATTGAAAGCCCGATTGATCCGGCAGGGAATTCTTCCACCCTATCCGTCGCATTAACCTCAACTGCCGGAGCGGTGACAATTAACAGCGGCATCGGATTGTCCGGCAATCCCGTTGAGGCGCTTAATGTTCAAGCTACCGGCGGTGCCATCAATCTTGGCGCTAATGTCTATACCTCCGGCAGCGTCGGGCAGACCTACGACGGATCGATCAACATAAACGGTTCGGCCATTTCCCTTTCAGAAACATCTACTGGAGATATCATTCTTGGGGCGAGCGGTGCTGGCGATACCATGATCAACTCCACTACCGGCTCCAACTCCATGACCATTACGTCGAGAGGCGGGTATATTGCAGACAATGCCTCCATGGCATCTAATACCCAGCCGCTATCAATGAATTGGTCGGCAGGCGGCCAATCGTCCAGCGGCGCCGCAGTCGCGTTTAATGCACCCATCCAGACCGATGGCGGTCCCCTGACCATTACAAGCACCGGTATCGGCGGATTCACAGCCACCGGTTTAGCGGGGACCGGGGCCTCGACTCCGGCTGCGCTGATCAGCACCGGCGGAGGCAACGCCACATTTACGTCAAATGGGGGAAGTATTAATTTCATCGGCGGAGCGGCGGGCGCTACGGTCGGCGGCGCTGCGATTGATACCGGTGCAGGAAATCTGGCCATTAACATTACCTCGGGCACGCCTGCGGTCGTTATTCAGGGCGGTTCGGGCGGTACAGGAACTTTCTCCAGCGGCGGTGCCGGCGCATACGTGGGCGGCAATTTCACCATCGGCAGTTCCACTTCTCCCGCCGGGGCTGTCACCATATCCGGTGGCAGCGGCGGGACGGCCAGTGGAGGAATCGCCGGGACCGGCGGCGTGGGGCTGATCGATCATACGGGTGCTATCACCATTAATTTCGGCGGAGCGTCAGTCGTTCAATCCGGCAATGCGAGAGGTTCCAGTGGCGCTCCCGGTGGCAACGCCATCCAGACGACATCATCAAACTTGCAATTCAATCCATCCAACAGCAGCAGTCTGACGTTTGACAACAATGCCAACGGGTCTCCCTTTGCAACCTCCGGCAGCTTCACCTTCAATTCCGGCGGCAGGCTCAATCTTTCAAATGGTATTCAGACCGCAGCCGGCTTGTCGCTGCAAAGTCCTGTCATTCTGGCGAGCAATGTAACCCTGATTGACGACAGCGCTGCCGGGATATCCCTGGCAGGCGCCACAACTTCCGGCAAATCGCTCAGCGTAACTGAAAATGGGAGTGGGAACATTGCACTCGCCGGCAATTTTGGCACATCCGCAAATCCACTTTCAGGTTTTACGGCGACTCCCACCGGCGGCACCATTACTCTTAACGGAGCCGCAATCACCTCCAACGGCGGGATCACGCTCGGCGGGCCGATCGCGCTTACCGGAACAGACTCACTCTCCGATAACAGCACCCCGGGTATTCATCTTCCAGATTACATCAGCGGAACTTCCTCGCCGCTGGCCATCACTGAGTCCGGGGCAAGCTCCGTGAACTTTGGCGGTGACGTGACGGCTAAATCTTTATCCATTACCGGAAATTCAGTTTTTGGCACCGGTGCGACGACATTTTTAACATCGCAGGGGATGACATTTGGCAATATCACGTTTGGAACCGGGACAACTCTCACTGACGCCGGTACCTCCGGAAACGGAATCACGCTTGGCACGGTTACAGGTGGCGGCGAGTCGCTCACACTGAGCACCTCCGGTTCAAACATCAATCTCAATAACGATATTTCAGGTGTGGCAAACCTGCAGGCCCAAGGCTCGACGATACTCGGCTCCGGAGTGACCTCCGTGGCCACCGCCGATGGGCAAAATTATGCTGCTTCTCTGCAGATAAATGGATCGCCGACCCTCAGCGATGCAAGTTCCGCAGGCATTTCAATCGCTCAGATCGTCAGCAGTGCATCGGCCAATCTGACGATTGATGAAAGCGGCGGCGGAAACGTTTCCCTTCCCGCTCCCACATCTACCGGCACCAAGCTGGGCTCGTTGGTGGTGACCGGCAATACCGTGTTCACCGGTGCCGGATCTACCAGCGCCACGGCAGGTACAATCATCACCACCGGCGGCCAAACGTATAACTCACCCATGCAGCTGGCCGGCCAATTTATCACGCTGCAGGATGGAAGCACAGTTGGCATTTCGGTTAATGCGGTCAACGGCGATGCATTAAGTGGGTTAACGCTTGACGAAACCGGCCCCGGCCCGGTGAACCTGAATGGGATTATTGGCAGTACTCAATCAATACTGTCACTACGAATTCCAAGCCAGCCAACGCTCGGCTCACTCGTTGTCACAGCATCCGGCGGCGGGCCAATCGAAATCTCAACACCGCTCATCAATGTCGGTACCCTCTCCCTTTTCAGCAATGATCCCATCGCCGGTCCGATCGCCAACCTGAGCGGCACGACGCTCGATATGTTCGCCGCTCAACAGAGCTATACCGCCGACGGCTCCGGCGCGTATCTCAATTTCAAAACTGATAACGTTGAGCTTTTCGGTGCAAACGCTCTAACGCCCGCAACATCCATTGCCCTCACTCAATCCCGCACCATCACCGATGCGGATATTCCGGTATTTTCATCCGCCGCGATTTCTCTCGATTCTCTCAATGGTAATGTTGTGCTCGACGGCGGTAGCGATATACCGCAGGCAACGGCGCTGAGTGTGACATCCACCGGAGGATATGTAACGCTTGGTACTGTGAGCCTGACCAATGTGCTGAGTCTCAATGCTAACGCAAAAACCGCCATCAATATAGATCAGTCGGTCACAACCACCGACGGACAGACGTATGCCTTGTCGGGAACTTCCGGCGGCATCAACATCCCGGATTCGCCCATAACCCTCTCCGATGGGAGCTCCAATGGGATCACACTCGACGGTCCAATGATCGCAGCGGGAACGAATTCCGCATTGGCCCTCACAGAAAACGGATCCGGTACTGTTTCAATCGTGAGAAATGTCGGCACTTCAACTGTGCCGTTCGCAAGCCTGACAGTGAGTTCACCCACCGGCGGGATCGTCATCGGCAATTCCTCCAGTAGCCCGGCAATATCGACCTCCGGCGCACAGATTTACACCGGTGCCGTCTCGCTCGCGGGTTCCACCACCCTGAGCGCCGCTTCAGGAGCCGTGACATTCAACAATGCGGTTGCGACCGGTGGCAGTAATCTCAGTGTCAGCGCGTCAGACATTAACCTCATCGGCGGCAGCGTAACCGGAACCGGCAACCAGAGTTACACCGGTCAGGTGAACATCAGTACTGCCACCACGCTGGCCGGCGGAACCATCCTTCTTGACGGCACCCTCAACTCCGGCGGCTCGTCCAACCTGAACATCTCAGCCGCCGGGAACCTGACATTTGAGAAAGGCGGCGCACAATTTACCTCGGGCGGTCTTGGCACGTTGACGGCCAGTGCGGCGGGCATGATTACGCTTGGGGGTAGTCTTTCCGCTGATGCGCTGAGTTTTACCAGCACCGATGGAGTTGCCGGGGCCATCACCGCCTCAGCTGCTTCGCCGATTTATCTGGCGGCCAACGATCAGAGTTATGCGACGACCACGTCAGGCGGAACCGTGTCACTCCAAGATAGCAAGGTCTATTTCACGGGATATCCATCACGCCTGCAGCTCACCAGTTCCGGCCTTGCCCACGTCAATAGCCTTCCCCTAAAATTTTCCGTCAGCCAAGCCTCTTTGCTTACCGATGCCAATCTGCCTACTGTCGGCCAGTTTGCCACGGTACAGACGCCGATCTTTCCCCCCGGCAATCAGTCCATCACGGCTGCCTCATCCCTTAATCAGATGCCGTACAGCATCTCCTATACCGGTTCACCTATGACGACATCCCCGGCCATTTCACTTACCGGCCAAGACGATTTGAGTGGTTCTGATCTTTCCCTGCAGGCAACCGGCAGTGTTATTTCTCTGGGAGCGCCGAATCAATCGCTGACTCTTGGTTCTCTTTCCATCAACGGTATTGTTAACCTTGCCGGTACCATTGTCACCAACGGCACCTCCACCAATTCCCAATCCTACACCGGTACGCTTGTTCTTAATGGCGGGACGGTGCTGCTCGATAACTCCGGATCAGGAACCGTCAGCATTAATGCCCAGATTACCACCGGTACCTCCTCCAATCTCATCGTTCAGGATACCGGCGGTGGTATTATTAATTTCCTTAACGCTGTTGGCGATACTAACAACCCGCTTGGCTCTCTAACCGTGAATGCCACCAATGGCTCCACGCTCGATATCTCCGGGGGTAGTGTCGTCACCAGCGGAGGCCAGAAATACTCCGGCAATCTGAAAATCACCGCCAACACACTTTTGGAAGATAACGGAGGCTCCGGTTCAACGGGCATCAATATCAGCGGCCCCCTTTCCGGTTCCTCGTATAACCTCACGCTTACGGAATCTGCAAACGTTCCGATGAATCTCGGAGCGTCCGGAAATACATTCTCCGTCCATCAACTCACCGTGCAGGCGTCCGGCGGCCTGAATTTGAACGGCGGAACCATCCAAACCAGCGGAGGACAGAGTTACACCGGCACGCTGAACGTAACGGCACCCACCACTCTTGCCGATTCTTCCGGCAGCTCACTATCGCTTCCCGACATCACCGGCCCGTCGATTCTGACCATCGCCGCGCCGTCTGATTCCGTCAGTCTCACGACTGCAATCAATCCGGCCGGTATTAATATCACCGGCCAAGACATCTCGCTCCCCGCGGGTAATGCCATCTCCACATCGCTGGGGCAGACTCTCAGCGGCCCCATCACGCTCGGCGGCACGTCCCACAGCAGCACCACGCTCAGCGATACCGGCGCCGCGGGTAGCACCGGCATCCAACTGCTCGGCAGCATCGTCGCGCCGACTGATTCGCTTACTTTGAATCAGGGCGGCGGTATATCGGCGCTGATCGGCACCGGAGCGTCATCAACCTTTAATCTCCAGAACCTGACCATTGCGCAAGGCGATATACTCTCCCGGCTTGGCACGCTGGTGGTCAATAATCCAATTAATAATGCCGGCGATCTGACGCTTCTCAACTCGCTCCTCTACACCAACGACGGCGGAACTCTGACCCTTGCCGGAAACATCGATCTCCGTAACGGCAGCACACTTACCGCCGAATCCGCCACCGGGCCTTTCGCAGCCGATGTGATCTCCAATGCCACCATCGGATCGATCTCCGACGTCGGCAATGTGACCATTGATGGAGATAATGTAACAATCAACGGCAGCATTCGTGCCGCCGGAGAAGTTCAGCTTCAGGATAATAACACGCTGATGGTCGGGCCCTTTGGGGCCGCGAATGGTGATTTCAGGCCGACGGCGCTCCTGACCATCAACAACAATATCTCCGGCGCTAATGTCCTGTTGAATCCTGATTCTCCAATCGTGCCCGGCCTCGGCACCGCAGTGCCGGATGCCGCCACCATCGTCTCCTCGACGGGTGCGACAGTGAATATCGCCGGCGGTGTTGTTGCCATGGGACGTGAGCAGAAGTGGACCAGTCTCGGCAGCCTGAATATCAGCGGATCAACCGTTTCGCTCGGCGATCTGAATGTGCTGAATAATCTGACCGTCACCGCACCGACGATCAATATGCTTACCCGCAGTTTTGGTTCGCTGCTCACGCCACAGGGACTTCATACCAATTCCGCTACCAAGCCGGATGGTGTGGATGTGGTGGCCGGCAACATCCATCTTTCATCCATGCCGATTCCGCTGCCGGCCGCGGCTCCGGGCGGGCCGCCGTATCCGCAGTTTGCCACACCGACCGGCGGCGGTACGGTTCCCGGTTATGCCATCCATGTATTTGGTCTTAATACGGGCGGCCTGACGGGGGCGACACTTTATTCAACGGTCCTGACTCCCGGGGTTACCGCATCGCAGAAATATTATCTTGATCTGCAGGCGTCCGGACCGGTGACCACCAATGTGTCCGACTCCTTTACTGATTTTGCTTTACCGCAGATACCGCAGGTCAAAACGACTCTCACACTATCGTCGTCGCAGCGGGCGGTGCTCCGGGCTGCCGGAATTAATGCCCGCAATCCATCGGTCGCAGACCTGCTTGCGCTCAGTGATGGCCGCGTGGTATTTAATGACCTTCCACGTTCCGACGGACTGATCCTGGAGAATCCGTCACTCATCGACTACTACGTTACGACCTCCCGCCTGCCTTATCATCGCACGCTGGCATTCATCGCGCTCTACAGGAAGGTATTCCTAACTCCGGTCAGAAATCCACGGACCGGCTTGCTCGTGCGCGGTAAAAACGGTGTGATCGAATACCGATCGTTGAGAAATGCTATTCACCTGCAGTTCCGGCAGGCTTGGGTGCACTACAAAGCATTCGCCCGAAAGCAACCGCACGCCCGACTGACGGCGGCCGGATTTCGAAATTACCTGCTCCATACGCCGGGCGAAAAGCTTGTTGCTCAGGATGTGCGCCACCTCTCCGCGCTGATTTATCAGGCCTACGAACTGGGGCTAAGTCCAAAGGCATTGCGTCTTTCCGCCGGAACCATCCTTGCGCAATTAAACCCGGAAGCACTCTCCAGCCGCCAATTTGAGCGCGTTGTACTCGGCCCGCGTATTGGTCTGCTCGCGCGGCGAGATCAGAATTGAGGCGTGTCGCTCAGGTAATATCGCTGGATGGCGAGCCCAAGAAGCGATGGACGGCGCGACTTAAATTCCCGCGAGTTGTTGTATCAAGCTTTCAATCGGTGTCTGCACGCATGTAAAAATGGGTGTGTCACGCAGGGTAAACCGGCTTCCTTCGGTTTCCCGCAGTTCCTGCACCAGATCAAGAAAATCACTGGGTTGATCGGTTTCAAAGGCGACCACAAATTCCTGATCGTCCATTCCAAAACTGTAGGTGGTATTGAGTTTCACCGATGGATACTTGTTGCCCACCATAATGTGCTCATCCATCACACCCTGCCGCGTCTGTTTGCTCAGCAGGTACCAGTCGCGTGTTTTAACAAACGGATACACAAAATTGTATTTCCGTTTGCCCGGCACAATCGTTGTGCGCGAATCATCGTGCGACGGATCAATCTTATCCACATACGTGCTGCGCTTGCTCTGGGCAAGATAACTGTACGGTGTGGTGAGATAGCCGCCAATCGGCAGCCGGTTGATCGCGGCGGAAAAATGCTGCAGTTGGTCCAGATCATAACTGATTTTCCAGAACATGATGTCAACATCCGGCCGCGTGCCGACGCAGCTGTACACCATCAGCAGCATTTTCGTCGGGTCATTGGACCGCACCAGATGAACCAGATCGTTCAACTGCTGTTTTTGAATCTGGGATTCCAAACGCCGAAATTCGGGCATCAATTTGTAAAAACTGAACGAAATAAATTGTCTGGCCGTGGCGGCATTGTGTGGCGTCGTCGGGTGTGCGGCTGGCGCCGGAGTTGCCCCCCGTGCGGGCGGCGGCGTCGTCGGGCGTTCCTGATTCTCGGTGGCGGCTGCGGTTGTATGCGACATACTCAATAATCTCCTATACGTTCACCAGTTTACGTATTCTGCACCAAATATCATACGCGCAATGCTGATTGGTTTCTGCCTCTCCAGGCAAATGACGGTCGAGCCGTTTATCGACCCCGGTACACATCGTGTGACACCCTACCGGGGCTTTTCAGCTTCAGACACGAATCTGCGTGCCGCGGCGAGGGCTCCGGCTTTATCTGCAAACGCATTCTCAAGTTGAAGATCGTAGAGTTGGTTGAGCCAACGCTTGAAATCCGGCCCCGGGCTGGCGCCCATGGCAATCAGGTCTTCACCGCTGATCAACGGCTCCGGGCTGACCCCCTCTCTTTCCAGCTCGGCCAGATATTCCCGCAGTACCGCGTCGTCGCATAGGGAAAAATACAGCTCCTTCAGCCCCGCTAAACGCCTGTCAGCCATGATTCGTTTCATTCTGCTGCGCGTCAGTTTTCTCCAATTTATAAGCTCGTGTATGCGGTCGGATATCCAACTCGCCGTGCTCACTTCATCGTTGCTCAGCATGAATTGATTCTGTAATCTCGGCCAAAATGCCGCCCCCGGCCCGTCGCCGGAAGATAAATCGTGTGCCAACGCCGCCAGATAAACTTCAAACCTTGCCGCCGACGGCAACTTTCCCATCCAACCGTTCCGCAATATCCCGCCGATATCCTCCCCCGGCAGCTTCTCGGGCCAGATATCGCCGAGCAATTCCGCATCGGCCAGTAAAGTCACGCCGCGCAGCGGATCCGGAGTCGAGATCAAGCCTCTGAGTTCCAGCCCGATGCGTTCGCGGCTTATCAATTTTATTTTGTCATGCAGGCGGCGGATGGCCGACAGGGTGTGTGGTTCAATATCAAAATGAAACCGGGACGCAAATCGAATCGCACGCATCATTCGCAGATGATCTTCGGCAAATCGATGCTCCGGATCACCGATCGCCCGGATCATCCGTGCCGTGATATCCGCTCTCCCCTCGACGTAATCAATAAGCTCTTCCCGGATCGGGTCAAAAAACATTCCGTTGATGGTGAAATCCCGCCGCTGGGCATCCGCCCGGGCCGTGGCAAATTCCACGCTCTCCGGCCTCCTTCCATCGCGATAAAGGCCGTCCGTTCGGAATGTCGCCACCTCGGTGGCATAATGGTGTCGCCGGACAATAATCACACCGAATGCGGCGCCGACCAATTGACTGTGCGGAAAGAGTTTCCGTATTTCGTCCGGTTTTGCACTGGTGGCGATGTCATAATCCTTCGGCTCAATTCCAAGGAGCTGATCACGAACACATCCCCCCGCCCAAAAAGCCTGAAAACCGTGAGATTGCAGTCGGTGAGTAATCTCCAGGGCACATTGTCGTTTTGTAACAGGTGTATTCGCCATCGCAGGCTGTCATTCTAATCGAACTTCCCGGCCCGGGCGGTAGTCGAAGCAAACGCTCTGCATTAAGATGGGTTTTTCCGGTTGCCGGAGAAAGCCGGTAATCCTAAGGGTGAGCATGGCTGCTCTGAAATAGAACCGCTGGTGATGGAGGCATTCATGTTTAACAAACTTTTCAAGGCCTATGATGTCCGTAGTACTTACCCTGATCCACTTAATGAAGAGGCCGCTTGGAAAATCGGTTACGCAGCGGCCACATTTTTGAGCAAAAGCATCCCGCCGCAATCGGCAGGCGATCCGGAGTACCGGCGAATTGTCGTCGGCCGTGATATGCGGCCCAGCAGTCCGTCGCTTTCGTCGTCCCTCATCGACGGGATACGCGCAGCGGGTGTATCCGTGGTGGACATCGGGATGATCGATACGTCGATGATCTACTTCGCGGTCAATGAAGTTAAGTGCTGTGGGGGCATCCAAACCACCGCATCGCATAACCCTGCTCATTACAACGGCTTCAAAATCAGCGGGATGAAGGCCAAACCGATCGGTGAATCCACCGGATTGAAAGATATTCGGGCTATTTGCGAAGGGTTAACCACCCGTCCGGCGCCCGGCACCCCCGGTGATCTGATCAAAATAGATCTGACCGACGGATATCGGAAACACGTGCTTAAATTTCTTAATCTCAAGCGTACGCTGCATGTGGCCATCGACGGCAGTAACGGTATGGCGGGGAAATTTATTCCTGAAATATTCGCGGGTGCCCCCGGTCTGAAAATATCCTCCATCAATATGGAGATAACGGGTTCATTTGTCCATGAGCCCAATCCGCTTGTGGATGCCAATTTAAGGCAGTTGCAGGAATTGGTGCTTTCGGCGGGAGCTGACCTCGGCGTCTGTTTTGACGGTGATGCCGACCGTTGCATCTTTGTGGATGAACAGGGGAGAATTATCCGATGCGACATCGTAACCGCGCTACTGGCGTCTCATTTCCTTCGCAATAATCCGGGAGCGGCGGTGGTCTATGATCTTCGCTCGAGCCGGACCGTAAAGGAAGAAATTGAAAATGCCAGCGGTATCGCCGTGCGTGAGCGCGTCGGTCACGCGTTCATGAAAAAAACGCTTGCCGAGCGGCAGGGCGTATTTGGTGGCGAACTCTCAGGGCACTTTTACTTCAGGGACAATTTCAATTGCGACAGCGGTGCGATTGCCTTTGCCTGCATGCTCTCGGTTCTCAGTGGACGCGATGAGCCTGTCAGTCAGGTACTCAAACCTCTGCTGCGCTGGCATGACAGTGGTGAGATTAATTTTGAAGTTGCCGACAAGGATGGAACCATATCTCGTCTTGCCGAGCGCTATGCCGATGCGCAGATCGATTATCTTGATGGAATCACCGTACAGTATGACACTTGGTGGTTCAATGCGCGTAAAAGCAACACCGAGCCGCTGCTGCGTCTGAACTTGGAGGCCGGCACACAGGAATTACTCAGGAAAAAGCTTGATGAGCTGAGTCGGCAAATTGGGAAGCCGGTTTCGCACTGATCTGCGGTGAGCGTCGTACTTAACGCGTGGCCGCAAGGGTGTCGGCTTGGAAATCGTAGTCTTTTTAAGGTGCAAGGATGTACCGTAGAGTAGTCATTTCGACGTTATTCTTGATGTTGTTCATCGGTGCCGGCACGGTTCGGTCGGCTTTCGGCCGTACATTGTCGCAGCAGATAGGATCGCTGCTCTTATCGCCTCAGCTTCGCGGAGCTCAGGTCGGCATATGCCTCGCCGAAATGGGCGCCCATGGCATCAGACCGATTTATGAACTCAACGCTGATGTCCCCCTCATGCCGGGCAGCAATGGAAAACTCCTTACCACCAGCGCAGCCTTCGCGCGGCTGGGCCCCAACGCGGTGATCAAAACCCGGCTGTATAAAGTCGGAGATAATCTTGTTATCGTAGGGGGTGGAGACCCCGCCTTCGGCGATCCGGTGCTCTGCCAGCGCGCCGGTTGGAAAGTCACACAGGTTTTCCACGACTGGGCCGATCAATTGAAGAAAATTGGCATGACGCAGGTCAATCACATCTACATTGACGACTCGATTTTCAATCATCATTTCTTCAATCCCAAATGGCCGACCCCGGCGTCACAGCGGCTCGATTGGTACGAGGCGGAGGTAGGGGGGCTTAATTTTGCGATGAACTGCGTTCAGTGGGCGCCCCGAATTGAACCCAACGGAGCTATCGGCGTCAAACTGATTCCCAACACCTCCTACACCCCCGTGAGCATCCAGGCGCAGCGTGGAAACAGCGAAAGTGTCTGGTTCTGGCGCCCACCTAGATCAAATACGCTTACGCTTCACGGGATCGTCAATGCCTCGACCAACTACTTCATGCAGGTGACCATTCATGATCCGGGCCTCTACACGGGTGCCGTATTCCGGCACGTCCTTCGTGAGGAGGGGATTGCGGTCAACGGCGGCGTGATCCGCAAAACGCTCTCCGCAGCCTCCGCGGGCCGCTCCGCTCAGTTGGTTGCGGTGTATCAGACGCCGCTGGTTGATATTCTCCATCGTGCCAACACCGACAGTATCAATTTAATGGCCGAGTGTCTCTGCAAACTGCTCGGTCATCTGGCGACCGGCCAACCTGGAAGCTGGGCGAACGGTGATGACGCAGTCATGGCCTACCTGAAGTCCATCGGGATCGATGTGCGCCTGGTGCACATGGTCGATGGCTCGGGGCTCTCGCATCATGACCACATAGCTCCATCCGTACTCGTTGAGGTATTGGCGCACGATTTAACACTTCCGCACGCCCGGGTTTTTGTTGATTCCCTCTGCCGCCCGGGCCACGGCACCCTGATCTACCGCTTCCGCAATTCGCCCGCCGCAGCCCATATACGGGCCAAAGATGGGCATGTCACTGGGGCCTCAACCATCAGCGGCTTCCTGTGGGATCACCACCATACGTTTGTATTTTCCGTCATGGTCAATCACTACATCGGAAACGTCAACGGTTGGGAGGATCAGGTGATTGACGATCTGTACCGCGATTATCGATAGGCGGGCAGTGATTGGCACGCTTCACCCTTCCGAATGATTTCAATGGGGTGCAGGTGCTTCACTGATCAATCGGTCGCCGATTTCAATATGGTGGCCGTTAATAAAATCTATCATGGCCATCACCCCGCGATTGCGCGGCTGGACTGTAAGCAGCTCAATCGCTCCGCTGCCGCAGGCTATATGCGTTGAATCGAGAAAAACACCCGGCGGCTGTGAATGTGAAATCGATCTGGCGGCCGCCTTGAGGAGTTGCAGTTCAACAGATTTATCGTTCCGACTCCGCATTAAAACCGCGCGACACCCCGGCCAGGGAGACAGTCCGCGGATGCGGCAGGATACCTCACCGGCGGGCTTTGAAAAATCCACCCATGCCATCGCACGGCTCAATTTTGGTGCCCGGGTCGCCTGAGTCTCATCTTGCGGCTCTTCAACGGCGACACCGAGAGCGAGATTATTCATTGCCTCACAAAGCACGCCCACACCGAGTTCCGCGAGGCGATCATGCAATTCCCCCGCAGTTTCATCCGCTCGGATCGGCGTTGAACGCCGGGCCAGGATCGCGCCTCCATCCATGATCGGTGCCACACGGATGACCGTCACGCCGCCATGCGCATCGCCCGAGAGGATCGACCATTGAATCGGTGCGGCGCCGCGAAATCTCGGCAGTAATGATCCATGAAGATTGATGGCACCCAGCCGTGCGGCGGCAACAAACTCCTCGGAGAGTTTCTGCCCAAAGGCGATCACCACATGCAGGTCCGGTTTATCCAGTGGCAATCGCGGCAGAAGGGAATTGGCCGAATCGATTTTGATGACGGGCAGCCCCAGTCGGCCCGCCTCTTCGGCCGCCGGGGTCGGTGCCGGTTGGCGACCGCGCCCGGCCGGTCTGTCGGGTTGCGTGATAACCGCAATTTCGTTGGTCGCATCGGCTGCCAGGGTGCGGAGGGACGGAACTGCAAAGGCCCCGGAGGCCAGAAATAATATTTTCATATGGCATGCGATTTCATCAGGGACGCCCGACCGGCCGGGCCGGCAGCGGGACATCGGTGGATAAACGTCCAGACACTCCGGGCCGGCCGAAGAAATAACCCGTCAGATGCAACGGGCGACTGCGAGGTTCATCAGCCCGCCAGCGGTACCGATGCACCGGTGGCCTTTTCCTGCAGAATCGGCATACGCTCCTTGACCTGCCGTGCGATGAGTGTGTTGGGGAATTCATCAATAATCTGCTGGCCGATCCGGACGGCATCATTCCAGTTTTTGTCTGTGACGTGCAGCGAAAACTGGGCACTAAGCTGGTTGAGCTTCTTCTTAAATACGTCGCGTGCAATTTCAATGTAACTTTCCGCCTCACCCGGTGTGAGATATTGGTCCAATTGTTTGAGCAGTTCCACACTCCGGTTGACATCATCTTTCTGAACAGAGTCCATCCACTCCTTAAGTAGATCTCGCTTGTGACTTTCCTTGGCTTTCGCGATGCGATCCGGAAGACTTTGCACGTCCGGGTGGCCGCTGAAAAGCTTCGTAAGTTGTTCCATTTCCCGCTGACAACCCGCCCAATCGAATCGTCTGAGCAATTGATCGAAATGGTCTAATGACTCCCGTACTTCCCGCTCGATGAAACCTTTACGTGAAGAGTCAATCAGTTCTCGCAATTGTGACGCCTCGGCTCGGTTTCCGAACCGCTTCTCCATCTCGGCGACCAGCCAGTAAGCCGCCTCATAATCGTTTTTATCGATATCCTCTCGGATCGCATGCCGCAGAGCCTCGCGATCCTTATGACGATAAGCAATCTGTTTGGCCTGATCAGAGAGCGTCGTGCTGTCGCGGATCGCCTCGAGTATCTGGCGCTGGCTCTCCGCAGCACCCCGTAACTGTTCATAGTGCCAGTTTTCTTCTGCTTTGGATAGCACGCGGAGGTCGATGAGCGGCATCAGCAAAAATGCCCCCACGATCGTAACAAGCCCGGTGCAGGCTAAAAGACATCCAACAATAAATCCCAATTCCGCAACCGACTTGGGGGAACCATTTTGGCCAGGATTGCCGAGGGTTGTCGCAACAACAATAAGCCCACCGAGCAATTCCACCAGTCCGAGCAGTAGGGCCAGCATGGCCATACGCTTGGCTTTTTTTGCCAGCCTATCGAGATTCATGATGACCTCCTCACGTTGTCTTACCAAGCGCTCCATCGTCATCCGCGGCCGCGCCCAACATTTCTGCACGCTCCCTGTTTCTCTCCGCCACGACCGACATGCACTTCGCCAGCGTATCGTCGGCGATTCCTAGCGTCAACCATTATACGAAAATCGCCACTTTAATTGCGGAAGGGGAAAAGCCGTCCCAAAATGGCAGATGAGCTATCGAAATCGGGCTTTGCAGGCTGATATAGGTGTATCAGCACAACTCGAAATCCGACATTCCGTCCGCTCTTCGGAGTTCGGCGAACCGGTAAAGTTGTGGGGTAATTGCAGGTGGATCATCGAAAATTTCAAAAATGGAGCCGCTTGCGTTGTAAGGTTTTCCGAACGGCATGATATGAACAGATGTCGATATGTGGCTGTGTCCCGGGTCGG
>JBMFVY010000009.1:0-53821 GCA_049965755.1 Phycisphaerae bacterium
ACGCCTGAATACCACCCATGCATCTACACCCGTGCATGTTTGACAACCATCTCTGCGACCGTGAATAATCCGGGTTAACTCAATCGCGTGTACGATGCTATCATCAATAGCGACAGGAGACGTAGTCGGAGACGGTGATATGTCGATTCTGGATCTCGCCCATTCCGCCGGGCCAGCGGCAGATACCCACACACATGACAGAAATTCGGATGCCGGTAGAGAACTGAAGATTCGCTGGCTGTGGCAATTCCGCCTTGCCATCATCGTCGGCCAAGTCTTAATGCTGCTGGCGGCGTGGATCATTAAAAGTCATGAGGTGCGTTTTTTCCCCGTACTTTTAATACTGATGATTGAATTGATGGAAAACGCGGCGCTGATCCGGGTCGGCCGTCGCAGCCGTCCGATCAACGTAACGGCCATCGGGGTGGTCATCATGGCGGATATCATCCTGCTTTCGGCGGTGCTGTATTTTTCCGGCGGCACGATGAATCCGCTGACCATCTTCTATCTGGTGGAAGTTGTGGCGACGGCCGTTCTGCTTGGGGACGCGTGGACCTGGTTTGCCGCGGGCGAAAGCATCTTCTGCTATGGGCTGCTGTTTTTTCTGCCCGGCAATGTCATGCCCCCGATGGGGCCGGACATGGGGGATGTAAGCCTGCGGCTGCATCTGATCGGCATGCTGATCAGTTTTATCATTGCGGCGCTCTGTGTCGCATCGTTTATCACTCTGCTGCAGAACGATCAACGTAAACTGAGTCGACAATTGGCCCACGCCCGTGACCGAACCCGGCGAATGGAACGGTTTACCGCACTTACGGCGGTTGCCGCCGGCGCTGCGCATGAGCTGGCGACTCCGCTGGCCACCATTGCGGTAGCGGCCGGAGAAATGAGCCGTGAAATCCAACGCCGAGAAACTGTTTCGGAGTTGCAGCATGATATTGAACTCATCGAATCGCAGGTTCAACGCTGTCGGGAAATATTGGAGCAACTCAGTCCTGCCGGTGCGGTGGGTAATCCGCGTGAAACCGTATCGATCGGGGAACTTGTACAAGCGGTGCTTGCGGGTTTCAGCGAGGGGGACGCCCGGCGCGTGCGAGTCAGGATGCACGACGGGGGCACCTATCCGCTGCCCGCCCGACGATTGATTCAGGGGCTTACGGCTCTTGTGCAGAATGCGTTTGACGCATCGCCTCCGAATGCGGAGGTAGAACTATGCATCGAACGGAAGGACCAATTGCTGATTTTCACCATCATCAATTCCGGACCGGAGATGAGTGCCGATGCACTGGAACACTACGGCGAGCCGTTTTTCACCACCAAACCGGAGGGGCGGGGACTGGGGGTATTTCTGGTGCATGAACTTGCCATAGAATATGGAGGGGTGTTGAAGGCGGAAAATATTTTACAGGGCGGAGTATGCGTAAGGCTGGAGTTACCGATCTGTTTTGCGGGAGCCTTGTCACATGATGTCTGAAGCAGAGCTGCGCCGGCCGGCGCCCGTCGCGACCGTGCACCCTACGATTTTGATTGTTGATGATGACGCGCCGTTTCGCGACCGGCTCATCAAGGCCCTTGAGGTGCGAAACTGCCGGGCGTATGGCGCTTCCAATAAGCAAAGCGGCCTCACCCTGGCACGCGAGATTACCCCTCACGCCATTTTTATCGATTTAAGACTCGGACCGGAAAACGGCTCGGACATGCTTGATGAACTCAGAATGCTTTCACCCCGCCCCCGCCTGATTATCCTTACCGGTTACGGAAGTATTGCCACCGCAGTCGCCACCATGCGGCGGGGAGCAGATGATTATCTGACCAAGCCGCTGACGGCAGATCAGGTTTACAGTGCGGTCGCAGGCGTCGGGCCGAAGGGCGCAATTAAACCGGTTCCTGAACGCGTGCTGCGACTCGATCAGCTTGAATGGGAACACATCCAGCGCGTATTGCAGGATTGCGACGGGAACATCAGCCGGGCGGCGGCGAAGCTCGGCGTGCACCGGCGATCTTTGCAGCGTAAGCTGGCCAAACGGCCGCTTCCCGGATAACAATAATATTTTTCCCATGCGACAACTTGCCGCATTGATTATTTCCTGCAACCGCCGATAGACTCTTCGCGTGTGCATCGGTTCACGTTGAACGATGCAGATTCAAGGCGAACGGTGCTCGGCCGCGAATGAATTCATCGCTTTCCGCAGTGCCCGGCAGCGGCCGTTATGTGTGGATGGAGTATTGGAACCTTCCCGGGAGTGTTTCATGCAGAAATATCTTGTGCGCATTAAATTGCAATTGGCAAAGCTATCCGTTCTGTTCGCTCTTCTGCTTCCAATGGCGGCGTATGCGTCATCGCAAACCGCAGGCGGCAGTTCCGGCCGCATGAAGTGTTGCGAAATGCCGTCCATGATGATGGACCGGGCGTCACCGCGTATTGCGTGGCAGGTGAATGTCCATGAACCGATTTACAACATACCACGGGTTTCCGGCGGAACCGCGTATTTTGATACGGCGCAGGCGGCTGGATTCAATGTATTTGCCGTCCGAAAGGGTCGGGTGATATGGAAGTATGCAACCGACGGCGCCATTGGGATGCCGGTCACCATCGGCGGCGTTCTGACGCCGGCACACCGTGGCCCGGCGCAGGTTTTTGTCGCCTCGGACGTTGGGAACATACATCATATGCGGGCCATCGATGCCCGGAATGGCCGTTTGGTATGGGACTACACGCGGGATGAACCGCCGGAGTGCATGTGCAGCAATGTCACGCATTTTATGAAGCATCTATTGTTTGCTGAGACCGACGGGCACAGTTTGTATGCGTTCTCACCCTTCGCCAATATTCCGAATCACCGGATTTGGGCATTTCAAGGCGACGGCGCCAAACTTACCGCACCGGTTACCGTGGCCGGCCTGGTGGTATTTGGATCAGCGGATCATTGCGTCTATGGCCTCGATGGCCGGACGGGAAAGGTGATCTGGAAAGCGACAACGGGGTATACGTTTGAAGCGCAGCCTGCGGTCTGGCACGGGGCGGTCATCCTCGGGAACACCGGTGGAACGGTGCACGCGCTGAGTGCAAAGACCGGACAATCACTCTGGAGTTTCAGCACCAACGGCCCCATCACCACCCGAGCCGTTGTTTGGAAAAATAATGTTTATGTCGCCTCCGGTCCGGGAGATCGGGGGGTGTATGATATTTCGGCGAACAACGGGAATCAGATTTGGTACCGGCAGTTTTCGGACTATACGCCCTACGCTCCGATTCTTGATGATTCGGTGCTGGTTGTAGCATCCCGCGATGGAAATATCGTCGGCCTCTCGCCCAGTTCTGGTAAGGTGCTGTGGAAAACCGCTTTGCACGGTATGCCGGAATCGCAACCCATTGCATGGAATTCAGATGTTGCTCTGAAGGTGAACGATCATCGCATCACGGTCGTATCGGCCAAGAGTGGCCGAGCGTTGTGGACTTATCACTCTCGATCTGTGTTGACGCCCCCGGTGGCCCGCGGGCAGCGACTGTATTTCGGCCAGAGCAATGGGAAATTGGTAGCTGTGAAATTTTAGGACATGGGCGGCGAGGAAGTCGGCCCGGCAAAATCATATTCGGACTATGAAACAGACCAATGAAGCGGACGGCGCTGCGGTTGTCAGAAACAGTATAACAATGTATAACCTTTTAGTCGGCGTCGAATGACGGCAGCCGTGTTGGAAATATCGGTACACTGAGGCCATCCTGCTGATAATACGGCTTGATCCGGGCCGGGTGGATGGTTGACAGAGCTTAAATAGGTGCGTTTAAGGGCAAAAAAGATGGGAAGCGTAAACGGAAAATCTTTTCTGATTCTCGGCACAGCGACATTGGCTTTGGCAACGGTTCCGCATATGCGGCCAGCGTTTGCGAATTCTGCGCCGGCACCGGCCGGTAATCCGGCAGCGGTCGCCCCGGCAGCCGATTCCGCCGCAGCACCGCCACCCGTTTCCCCCGCCCCACCGGAAGCGCCCCCCACAATCGATCCATACGCCAATGATTTTCTGGGGAGCGGATTCGGCTTGCGGCCGTGGCTTGAAGGCAAGGGAGTTACGGTCACCGGATCGCTGGTTACCGACGGGTCATGGAACCTCTCGGGTGGGCTTTCCACACGGCGGTCGGCATGGCGGAGTCTGCTGACGGTTAATGTTGATCTGAGCACCCGTAAACTTTTCAATCTGCCGGGCGGCACCATTGCTGCGACGTATGAAGGACTTTGGGGACAGAACGGGAATACCACGCAGGTAGGATCGTTGCAGGGTTTTGATGCGATAGACGCGGCACCATTCAGCGAACTGTATCAGTTGTATTACGAGCAGAAATTCGGCCGACTTCTGGAATTTCGCATCGGACGTCAGGATGCGGGCGATCTCTTCGGCGAACCGCCCGACGCTCAGCCGTTTCTTAATCCATCTCCGACCGCATTTCCCACGATTATCGAGTCCGCCTATTACCCGGAATCCGCACCGGGGCTGGTCGCCATGCTTTATCCGCACAGCCCGCTCACATTCAAATTTGGGGCGTATTATTTCGACCGTTTCCACCCGACGGCACTGGATCAGGCTCTTAATACGCTGGAGCCGATTGATCAGCCGTTGGGCACCTTCCTGATCAGCGAGCTCGATTATTCCTGGCAGTTGGAAAAAACTCTTCCCGGCATCGCGGCTGTAGGAGGGACGTGGCGCACTGGCCAACTTCCAACCCTCAACGGTTCAACGCAATCGAGTGCTGGAAGCTGGTATGCCTACATTGATCAGACGCTATGGGCCGATTCAAGCGGAAGATCCATTGCGGGGTATGAGATTATCGGCGGCGGCGACCGGCGGGTGGCAAACAACGCGATGGATTATGCGTCGCTCGGAGGTTTGCTTTTTACGGGTCTTGTCCCGACGCGGCCCGATGATCAGATCGGGTTGGCCTACAACTGGGTTCATGTAAGTTCGGAGGCGGATCTGCCCAAGCCGTATGAGCTGGGGTTTGAAACGTTTTATTCATTCAATTTTCCACGCGGCATTTCCGTGCAGCCGGATCTGCAGTACTTCATCAATACCGGTGGCGGAACCTACCCCGATGCGCTGGTAGCTACCATAAGAATCAGCTTGTCGTTCTGACGGCGCAACCTGGGCCGGTCTGGCGGGATGGCGTCAGAGGCGACGACACTGAGCCCTGCGGGGCAAGTTCGCCTGCAGCGGCGTGGGCGTGGATCGGCTTATGCTGGGGTATGCCGATAGGCAATGACTTTCACCTCTTCCATGGTGATCATCCCTTCGGTCACCATCGCGTCGAGTTGCGGCAGGAGCATCTGGATTTTCTCCCGTGAATCGACCATTTCAATCACGATCGGCAGATCGGACGACATGGCCAGAATTTTGTCGGTGTGCATGACGCTGTTGGCACCGAACCCCATCACGCCTTGAAGCACCGTCGCACCGCTGAGCCCGAGTTCCCGGACTTTGTTCAATATGGCCTCATGGAGCGGCTTTTTTTCGTATTCGTCCGATTCGCCGATGAATATGCGAAGCAGGACGCCGTCGGAGTTGGTGTGCATGGGCAAACCTCCTTCAATATCAGGTAAGGTACTCAAAGGCTTGATCCGGCCGAGCAGCTGCGCTTCACCGCGGGCGGTATGCTCACGCGGACGATAGATGACAACGGCGGCGCGTTCAAGGGTGGCCAGGCCGTGGTGCAGTAATTTGTCGGCAATATCGCGCAGGAAGGCAAGCAGTTTTTCGCCATCGTCAACGCACTCAATAATCACCGGGGAATCGCTGATGAGCTGCATGAGAGAGGGCTTGAGCATGCCGCGCCGTCCAAAGCCCATGATGCCTCGCAAAGCGGTAAGCCCGGCGAGTTTATGCTTCTGGGCCTGCTGCATGACTCGCTCATACGCCGGAGCAAAGTGGTACAGATCGGAGCTTCGCATGTAAATGCGAAGCAGTATTCGTTCGCCGACCATGACGACCTCCTGTACAAAAAGTCAGCTCATTCGCTGCCCGAGAATAATTCCCAAACGAACCGCCAGAATGCCCAGCATCACGCTTCCAAGTATATAAAGTAGGCCGCGAAGTGACGCGCCGTCACTGAGCATTTTATCCGACTCGAACATGTAGGTGGAAAACGTTGTATACGCACCGACGAAACCGACGGCGAAGCCGATACGAATCGGATCCGGGATGCTCAGCCTCGGCTGCGCCCAAGTGAGAAACCAACCGAGAATAAAGCAGCCCGAGATATTGATAATGAAAGTGCCGAATGGGAAGAGCGTGGAAAAGCGTCCGCACACGCGGGCGACGGCATAACGGCTTAGCGCTCCGAAGAAACCGAAGACTCCGACCGAAGCCCAAAGTAAAATCGTATTTTTCAATCCTGATGCCCCTTTAACGCCGAACGTAAAAACACAAAAACCCCGACATGCCATGCCGAGGTTACAGCTTATCCCGGCGCGACATCGTGCGGCCAGGAGTCATTATTCCCGAATAAACGGGACGGTTTCAGGTGAACTCCATCACCCTTAAACTGTTAATAGCATACCCAAGGTGTTCGGGGAATGTCAAGCGCGACCGATTATTTATTTCATTTGACTGCGAGACACTGGGCGGTTAATATCCTTTTGGCGGTGGAGTTCGCCACGTTAACCGCTTCCATTCCGGAAGCCAATGACTCCTGATACGAAGATGTCTTCCGGTACTGCGGGGTGATGGACATTTTCGGAAGCAGGAGCCTGTATGCGAATTCTCATCGTATCGGATATACACTCCAATCCTTTTGCCCTGCGAGCTGTAGCGGATGATGCAGGTGCGGTTGATCATGTTCTTTGCTGTGGCGATTGCGTTAATTATGGCACCCGACCTCTGGAGGTTATTGCGTGGCTGCAGGCGCGTGGTGCCATCGTGGTGCGTGGTAACCATGATGATGCAGTCGCGTTTAACCACCACCCGCATGCGTCCCCGGCCAAGGCACATTTAGCCGTCGAAATACAGAAATGGACGGCGAGTCAACTGGACTCGGTTGCAAGGAGCTGGCTCACCCGCCTGCCGCTGTCGTTGACATGGGAAATCGGCGGAGCGAGGTTCTTCCTTGCCCATGCGACGCCGGTTGATCCGCTCTATGACTATCGATTGACGCCCGATGCAGATTTTTACCTCTTGAACGAGTTGGTCGGCAGTTGTCGGGCTGAATTCGTGTGTCTCGGCCACACGCATTATCCACTTGTCCGCCAATACCGGGGTATGACCATTCTGAATCCAGGCTCGGTGGGGCAGCCGCTGGACGGCGATCCGAGGGCAAGTTACGCCATCTGGGATGATGGCAAAATTACGCTACACCGGGTGACGTACCCGTATCGTCAAATGATCACGACGCTGGGAGAGATGTATCTGCCGGATGATCTGGAGCAAAGCCTCCGGCGATCATTCGAATTGGGAAAGATGACGTGAGATGAACGATATTGTTTTATAAGGAAGGTGCATCATGTCGCAAAACACTTCTATCAGAGAAGCTCGGGCTCTTGAGATATTGGATTCGCGCGGAAATCCCACCCTTCAAGCCTACGTCAAACTGGAGTCTGGAATCGTCGGTAGCGCAAAGGTTCCATCGGGGGCGTCCACGGCGGAAAACGAAGCTGTGGAGCTGCGCGACGGCGATCGCATGAGGTATGGCGGCAAGGGGGTATTAAAGGCCGTAAGCCACGTTGCTGAGGTGATATCTCCACGGATCAGGGGCATGGACGTGTGCGATCAGGCGGCACTGGATCGGACGATGATTGAGCTTGACGGTACAGAACATTTGAGTCGCTTGGGGGCTAATGCCGTCCTCGGGGTATCGATGGCCGCAGCGAGAGCTGCAGCCGCTGCCGTGGGTCGCCCGCTGTATGAATACCTCGGCGATGCAACTCAGCCTCGGAGATTGCCGATGCCCCTGATGAACGTCATTAACGGGGGCATGCATTCGCCCAATAATCTGGCATTTCAGGAATTTATGATTGTTCCGGTGGGCGCGGACACCTTTTCAGAAGCCATGCAACTGGGCGTGGAAACGTATCACTGCCTGGCGGATATTCTGAAGGCGAAGAAGCTTCTATCGGGCGTCGGCGACGAGGGCGGGTTTGCCCCACAACTGGCGAGCAATGCCGAGGCGTGCGAACTGCTGGTGGCGGCGATTCAGGCGGCCGGATACCGCCCCGGCGAGGATGTTTCCATTGCGATTGATCCGGCTCCGAATACCTTCCACAGTCCTGCCGGTTACGATCTCTCGGAAACCGGCGAGGGAGTGCTTTCGAGCGAACAACTTTTGAAGATGTATTTGGCGTGGATCGAGGAGTATCCGCTGGTATCGATTGAAGACGGTTTTGCTGAAACCGACTGGGAGGGTTTTCGCAGCCTGAAATCTGCCGTCGGTAGTCGGATACAGCTCATCGGCGATGATCTGTATGCGACCAATCCCACCCTGATCCGAAAAGGAATCCAACTTGATGCGACCAACGCGGTGCTGATCAAGCTGAATCAGATCGGGACGGTGACGCAGACCGTGGAGGCGATCCGACTCTGCCGCGAGGTGGGATGGAATTATATTATTTCACACCGGTCGGGCGAGACGGATGACAGCTTTATCGCCGATTTTTCGGTTGCGATGGGCGGCGGGCAGATCAAGACCGGGGCGCCGTGCCGGGGAGAACGGGTTGCCAAGTACAATCGACTGCTGGAAATCGAAGCGGAGTGCGGGGCCCGGGCGGAATTCCGCAATCCGTTTGTCCACCGGGGCGCATAGGAGCGGCGGCCGGGCGGACATTGCAGGTAGGGGTTCATCATGCTGATCATGATACTTATCAATCTGCTTCAGGTGGCGGTGGTCATGCTGCTCTCACCGCTCGCTGTGGGAATTCTCAACCGTTGGAAGGAACGACTCGGAAGTAAAAAAGGGCCGAGCATCTTTCAAACCTATCGCGACATATGGAAGCTGTTTCATAAGGATCAGGTGATATCGGATCAATCCAGTTGGGTGTTCCGTATTACACCCTACGTATATTTTGCAGCTCCGATTTTTGTCACGCTGCTGATTCCGGTATTAACGAGCTATCCGCTTTTTTTTGCATTTATGGGTGATATGCTCGGCGGTGGTTTTGTGCTGGCGTTGGGAGGGTTTTTCTTCACGCTCGCGGCGATCGACGCAGCCAATCCGTATGGGGCGATGGGCGCAAGTCGGACACGCATGGTGGGCTTTCTGGGCGAACCGGTGTTCATGGTCGTATTCTTTACCGTCTGTTTTGTCGCCAATTCAACTATTCCCTATATTGTGCAGGAAAAGTGGACCCATCCCATTGCCAATTTTTTTTCGCCGGCACATATTCTGGTGTGTACCGCCTTTTTCATGCTGATTCTTGCGGAAACCGGAAAGATTCCGGTGGACAACCCGTCGGGACATTTTGAGCTCGCGATGATCGACGAATCCAAATCACTGGAATTCTCGGGCTCGGGCGCGGCGTTGATGAAATGGGGCGGATGTATGAAATATTTCGTCCTGATGTGTATTTTGGTGAATGTGCTGGTGGCCCCCTGGGGCCTGGCCTCAGAAACGTCGGCGAGGCAGCTTGCCCTGGCGATTCCACTGATCTTCATCAAAATCCTCTTCGCGACCGCCGTCGTTGCGGTCGTGGAAGCATCATTGGCCAAACTGCGGCTGTTTCGGATAACAGCCTTTCTGGGATTGGCATTCGTGATCGCGGTATCCGCCGTTTTGACTCGAATGATAGCGTTTTAGCGAGCGACCGGAGCGTATTCATGATTGCACATCCCCCCACACTCCTGGACGAGTTCATATCTCTGACGGCGGGTCTGTTTCTGCTGTGCAGCTTCGGTCTCATCGCGGCATCTCAGATACTTGGGTGCCTGAGGATTTATGTGGTCCAATCAGCATTACTCACCGTCAGCACACTCCTTCTGGCCGCTAAATACTCGAGTACGGACCTGCTCGCGGTAGCCGGGATTTACGTGGCGACCAAGATCATCTTGATCCCGTGGCTGCTGCGTCGGACCGCGCGGCGATCCATGATCATCCGGCGGGAGTTGGCACTGGTCGTCAGCGTCCCGACGTCGCTGCTTGTCGGACTCGTGTTGGCCGTTCTGGCGTATTACATCACCTCACCGCTTACGGCGCACCAACCGACGGTTATACGGATGGAAATGCCGATTGGTTTTGCGGCGGTTCTGATCGCGATCTACACCATCACGATCCGGCGCGAGGCACTGCCGCAGATGCTTGGACTGCTGGCCATCGAGAACGGGGCATTTTTTGCAGGGATCGTTGTCGCGCCGACGTTCCCATTGATCGGCGAAGTGGCGGCTGCGTTTGACGTATTCATGGTTGTGCTGACATTGGGCGTTTTGAGCCGGCGAATGGAACACACGTCAGGTCACACGGCGGCCGGGGCGCTGGCCGAACTCGGTGAGGAATGAAGGCCATGGCGGCGGATTTGATTCTCCTTTCGGTCTGGCTGTTTCCGCTTATCGCGCTGGCGGCGTGTATGGCAGTGCCCGGCGTTCGCCTGCAGGGCATCGTTTCGAGCGTCGGCGCTCTGCTGAGTTTTCTGGCGTCGGCCGTGATTCTGGTGCACTGTGTCAACATTCACCCGATGGCGGTGATACCCCATTGGATAGGCTTGAACGCCTTTGGGTCCGTGGTATTGATCATTGAAACGTTCGGTGCTTTTACAGCGACGTTATTTGCCGTCGGGTCCATCACCGCGCATCCATCCACCGATGCCGCCAAACGATCTTTCTGGATATGGTTCAACTTATTTATCATATCGCTGTTTGCCATTCCGCTTCTGCAGGAAATTGCGATGGTGTGGCTGGCATTAACGCTCACCACGCTGTTTTCCGTCTTTCTCGTCAGCTTCGACTCGGACACCGCCGCCTTTGAAGCGGGTTGGAAGTACGCCCTTATGACCACTTTGGGTGCGGCGGTGGCGGTACTGGGTATCCTGATGCTTTATTGGGCGATGGCACAGGCCGGATCGACTGATTTTTCATGGGCGGGCCTCGCGGCCGTAGCGCCGAAGCTCCCGCCGGCAATCCTGAACCTTGCGTTTCTGCTGATACTGGTGGGCCTTGGCGCCAAGGCGGCGTTGATTCCGTTTCATGCGTGGCTGCCGGATGCGTACAGTCGAGCACCGTTTCCGATCTGTGCGATGCTGTCAATACTTGAGAGCGCCGCTATTCCGTATGTTCTGCTGCAACTTGCCATGATCACCGGACAAACGCCCCATTCCACTGCAAACCAGTGGCTGCTGCTTTTCGGCCTTGTTTCAGCCGGCGGGGCCGCCCTGCTGATGATTCAGACGCACGAGTATAAGCGGTTATTTGCCTATTCCACTATCGAAAATGCAGGCATTATTCTTGCCGCGGGTGCGGCCGCGACCGTCCAAACGCGATCGGCGGCTGTTTGGCAAATGGTGGCGCACGGCATAAGCAAGCCGCTGATTTTTTATGCCTGCGGTGGGATGTTTTTAATGACGAATCAACTGCGGCTTGCGGATATCCGCGGTCTCCTGAGCCGAACGCGGAGCGGCGGGGTTGTTCTGATGATCGCCGGTCTGGCCATTGCGGGAGCCCCGCCGTTTGCCCTATTTTTGAGTGAATTAGCGGTGCTCAAGTCTACGATTGAAAGCCCAAGACCGTGGATCGGCATTTTATTGGCGTTTTTTATGATCATTTCCTTCTGCGCGATCACCTACCATTTGTTTCGGATGGTGCTCGGGCCCCCCGCCGAGATCAGCTATGAGGGAGTTCGCCGCCGTGCGCCAAGGCTATGTGCAGCGGCTGTCATTATCAGTGCAATTCCAGTCATCGTGCTGGGCTGGTACATTCCGCGACCCATTGCGAGGAATATCGGTACCGTCGGTACCGCCGGATTCTTCGGTCACCCGTCCCATGTGGCTGGAGTGGTCGGGAGGGCACGGCCATGAACGCCGCCTCATCGGAAAATCGGATGCCCACCGGGCGGGAATCCTGTGCTTGCGGGCATGAAATCATCTCGCTGCTGCCCGAATTGTCTTCGACCCATATGACGAACGTCATGGCCAGCCGCCTCTCCCCCGAGCATCTGGAGCGGATTGCGAGACAACTTGTGGAAGAACTTGGATACCGTTTTGCAAGCCTCGTGGCTCGGAATAATGGGCGTGGAGCGAGGCTGGATTATTGGTTCTATCATGCGGCTGGAATGCCGTGGCTCGTGCTCCGCGTCGATTTGGCGCCGGAGTGTCGCGAATTACCCTCTATCAGCCAACAGGTGCACGCCGTTGATTGGCACGAAAGGTCGATTGAGGATCTGTTCGGGCTTTCGTTCACCGGCCATCCGAAACTCGGTGATTTTGTTCTCCATGAGGAATGGCCGGAAGGTACAAATCCCATGTTGCCCGATTTCGACGCATCGATTCGTCCGAGGGAGAGGGAGATTGATCCGCACTGGGAGCCGGAGAAAATTCTTCAAACACCGGGGGCATTCGTTATGCCGATCGGCCCGGTCTATTCCGATTTTGCGGAATCAGCACAGTTTTTCCTGGAAACGGTGGGCGAAGATGTCGTCCGAATGGTGACAAGATTTCATTTCAAATATCGGGGTATTGAAAAACATGCGGAGGGGCGTCAGATATCGGATGTTTTGCTGACTGCGGAGCGTTTTTCGGGGTCGTCGGCCGTCGCACATGCCACGGCGTTTTGTCGGGCGGTGGAAGCGGCACTGAACATCGCGGTTCCACCGCGGGCAGAAGCGATTCGGTTGATCGCTGCGGAAGTTGAACGCATTCGCCATCATTTCGGATTGCTTTCAGATATCTGCCATTCCACAGGGATGATTGTACCTTCAGCGGAGGTGGACATTCTAGAGGAGGATGCTCTCCGTCTTTCAGCCCGGTGGGCGGGCCATCGTTATCTCTACGGCCTCGTCACGTCCGGCGGCGTGACGCGTGATTATTCTGATACCGAGTTGTCGGCCTTGAAGCGGGAGATCGACCATCTGATCGGTCGCGCACAAGGGCTTCGTGATCACCTTGAGACAACCAGCAGCTTTCTCGATCGGTTCGAAGGTGTCGGAACGGTACCGTTGGAAAGCGCCTGCCAGCTGGGGTTGGTCGGCCCTGTTGCCCGGGCCTCGGGTCTGCAGGGCGACCTGCGCGTTTACTCCCCGTATGGTCATTATGCAGCTATCAATCAGCAAACATTGGCTCCGAAAGAGGCACTGGAACCGGAGGGGGACGGATATGCTCGCATTCGTGTGCTTTTCGCCGAATTGGCCTCCGCCGCTGATTGGATCAAGCACACGGTGGAGGCATTACCCGGCGGCCCGGTGATGGCGCCGATGTCCGATGCAACCGGAGAAGGCCTCGGATACGTTGAGGCACCGAAAGGGGCTGCTTTTCATTTCGTGGAACTTGGAAAAGGATTGTTCGTCAGGCGGTGGCACATTACCAGCCCATCGTTCGTCAACTGGCACGGATTCCATCTGGCGGCTGAAAATTTTGCGTTCCAGGATTTTCCGATCATGATGGCGACTTTCGGGTTATCTATTGCCGAGTCGGACAAATAGGGCACCGCGGAAAAATCGGTCTGCATTGGAATTGGAAAGCGAGGTATTTATGCCGGGTTGGTTTCTGAAAGGTGCGATGTCTTCCATCAAGACAACTGCCTTCCCGAGGCAACCGGAGTCCGCTCGGGGAGCGGCGCCGGATCGACCGATGGTGACCGAATTGCCATCACACGAGCAGGCAGAAGCTCTTGCCGCTGCCTGCCCGACGGGCGCGATCAGCGTCGGTCGTAACGACGCCGAGGTGGATTTAACTCGGTGCATCAACTGCATGCGATGTCTGAGAGCTGAACCGCCGATGCAGTCAAAAGCAGATTATGGATGGGCTCGGCGGCTGCGTTCCGATAATCCGATGCCCGCATCGTTTCGCAGATCACTGCATATCAGGTTGATCGATACGGGTGCATGCGATGCCGTCATCCAGGAAATCAAGCAGCTTTCAAAGCCATATTATAATATTCATAAGCTGGGATTTTTTATCACCCCGACGCCTCGGCATGCCGACGTTCTGATGGTGACGGGTCCGCTTACCCATCACATGCGGCCGGCACTGAAGAAAACCTACGATGCCATGCCGAATCCAAAATGGGTGATCGCAGTCGGCGGCTGCGCCCTGAGTGGATGCGTATTCAGCCGGGGATTCACGTCGTCCGGCGGCGTGCTTGACGATATTCCAGTGGATGTGGAAGTGCCGGGATGTCCCCCACCGCCGATGGCAATCCTCCATGGGCTTATGCTGTTGGCGGACCGCGTGGGTGAGATCCAGCCCCGTCCGATCCCGATGCCGGAGCATACACCATGATGGCCATTGAAATCATTCTTGCCGCAGCGCTGGTTGCCTGCCTCTGTGGCGCCGTTGTCTCCGCCATTGTCCCCCCGCGCCGGGTGGGGCGCATACTGGCCGTATTTGGTTCGACGGCGTCTTTGCTGCTTCTGGTTGGTGCCACCGGGATTATTTTCATGCACACCGGCGTGACCGTCCAACTATGGCGGCTGCCGATCCTGGGAGCACTGCGGCTGCATGTGGGCGGCGTGTCGGCCTTTTTCATGCTGGCTCTGGGTATAAGTTTTCTGGCGGCATGCATTTTTTCCGACGGGTATATGCGGCGATATGACGGCCACTACGACACACGGGCATTCGGTATATTTTTTCACATGTTGCTTTTTGTAAGTATCGTGCTGCTCTCCGCCGGCGATTTGATCACATTTCTGCTGGCGTGGCGAATTATGTCGGGGTTGGCGACTTTTCCCATCGCGCTTGAGCATAGAATCAGTGAGCACCGGCGCTCAGCCTATCTGTTTTTGGCCATGAATGAGGCCGGCATCATTGTTGCGATGGTCGGTCTGCTTTGGATGGCGGCGTTGGCCGGAGGACATATCGGTTTTCCCGCACTGCATCAGGCGATGGGGAAAATCTCCCCCGCAATCCGATGGACTCTGTTTATCATTATTTTCTTCGGGTTCGCTGTAAAAGCGGGCTTGATACCGGTGAGTTCGTGGTTGCCACGGGCGCATCCCGTTGCACCAGCCAACATGTCGGCAATTCTCTCCGGTTGCCTGTTAAACTTCGGCATCTACGGGATTGTGCGTTTCGATGCGATTATTTTACCCCCGATTGCCGCAGGACCCGGGCTTTTGGTGCTGATTGTGGGCACCATCTCCGCGCTGGTCGGCATTCTCTATGCCGCCATTGATAACGACATGAAGAAGATGCTCGCCCACAGCTCCACGGAGAACCTCGGGATTGTCACGGCCGATATCGGCATGGGGATGGTATTTTCGGCGTATCATCTGCCCGCACTCGCCGCGATTGCGTACCTGGTAGCCATGTACCACATGATTAATCACAGCGTCTATAAGACACTGCTATTTATCGGAGCGGGAACTGTTGATCAGCAGGTCGGCTCGCGTAACATGAACCAATTGGGTGGGATGATCAAACGAATGCCCCTGGTGGCTGCGCTGTTTCTGATCGGAGCGCTGGCGATTGCCGCCGTTCCGCCGCTGAATGGTTTTGTAAGTGAATGGCTCACGCTTCAGACCGTCCTCAGAAGTGAGAACCTCGCATCTCATTTGAGCCGGGTTATTTTCGGTCTCTGTGGGGCCGGCCTCGCGTTAACGGCCGCCCTGGCAGTTACTTGTTTTGTGAAAGCATTTGCCATGAGTTTTCTCGGGCGCCCCCGAACGGCAATGGCGGCCAAAGCAGCGGCACCCGCTCGGTCGGCGGCCGCCGCCATGTTCATGCTTGCAGTTATTTGCGTAATATTGGGATTGGGCGTTACGTGGGTTATTCCGGGCATCAACAGTGCCATGAACCCACTGACCAAATCCCTTGCGGCAAGGGCGTTGGTGCCGCCATTTTTTCACAACGCCGTGGCACGTCATCCTTTGCCTGCCGCATTTGAGAATGGTTTTGCCAAAATCGGGGCGCGAGTCGGAGCTGATATCATCCCGGCGAGGGGGCTTGTCGTCATGCACCGCACGGCCAGCAACGGCGTCGTGTATGCCATGTCCACCTTTTACATGGCGGCCGTGCTGGTCATTATCATTTTCATCACTTGGCTGGCGGTGCGAATTTTCTCGCGTCGGCGGCGCATTATTTCCGGCGAGCCATGGGCGGGAGGTATTCGTCGCCTCACCCCGGATATGTCGTACAGTGCTACCGGATTTTCCAATCCGATTCGTGTTATTTTTCGATCGATATTCCGCCCCGCGATCCGGGAAAATTCCAATATCGCCGTAGCCGGACATTTCCGCACCGCCATCAAACGTGAACGGGATGACGGTTACCTGGTCGATCGGCTGTTTTTGCAACCCATCGTAGCCTCTGCACGCTGGGCATCCGCCCAGTTGGCCCGGCTGCATCGCCCCGCAGTCGTCAACGCGTATGCAGGGTGGCTGTTTCTGGCCCTGCTTCTGCTGCTCTTGATTAACCGCATCTGGTAGGCAGGGAATTTCAATTACGGAAAACCATACGCACGCCACCCTTCAAGGGCACTCGGCCCGAAGTTCCGCATGGTTGGCGGCAAACGGATTTACAACGGATGAATCGATGGAGACGAGGGGAATCGAACCCCTATTTGCGCATTGCGAACGCGCCGTCCTGCCGTTGAACGACGTCCCCGCCAGCTAAAAGGATATTCTACCCTTGTCCGTGCTGCAAGCATGGCAAAATATTGCAGGCCGAAAAGATGCCGGCTTACCAGACCGTACCCGTCCGCCAACAAGGTGAGGATCTGACTGGATTCAGAAAAATCCATCACACGAAGGCAAATTCCATCCGCTCGCACCGTTTCAGCCATCGGCGGTATTTTAGCATGAGATCTACGCTGGCGCTGATGCCGATCAACATTTACTCCCCGGAGTTGAGAATAAGCGTGTTCGCCATGCGGACAACCTTATGATGCTGCAATACCTTCTGCGTGGCATATTTCACCGGAATCATCACATGGAAGAGGTGCGATACCCGATTGGATTCCGATACCGACAACACATGACTATGCACCATCACCTCCGGCGTGTGGAAGGAGTAGAAAGTCAGCGGGATATCTTTTTCTCCCATCGCAAATACCGTCTGCAACCCCACACCCTGATGCACACCCTTAACAGATGCAAGATGGGCAATCCGCTGGCGACCCGCCGGCACCATCTGCTGAAGATCACCAAAAAACGCTATCCGGGATGGAAGCAGCGGAGCCAAAACCCAATACGCCCACTTATGGGGTGCCAGGGTAACTCGTATCGTATGATCGCGATTAAAAAGGACGGTCTTGCCGGTAAAATAATTTCTCGCAATCCACACCCCATGCGGATCAAGACCGAGACTGCGCGGTGTGAGAATGACGGTGGAATGAAACCCGGTACGGCGATACACAAACACCAATGTGCTTCGAATATGCCTGCCGGTATGCGTGGTGGCCACCAGCGGAATCTTCCTTCCCAGAGCATCATTGACGATCGTCTGATCGGTCGGCATCAGCGGAGCCGCCGGTTTCACCAGTCGACCATCCGCCCGCGTGGTCATGTCAATATTCTTCGGATCAATCCGTCCCAGAGGATCACCCAGGTGCAGCGAGCCGGCACTGTGAGCAATGAAGTTGCTATCATCAATACCCTCAAGCGGATCACCGACCCCCACCGGTCCGCCGGAAAGCAGCGAGAGGAGCATGTTTCCGCGTTCGTTGCTCATGAAAACATCGGACCAAGGCCAGGCGCCGACGGCATGGATGAACATGGAATTGTAGATGAAGTTTCGCCATCGCGATTTGAGAAATCGATCGTATGATCCCCGCATAGCGAAAACGTCCGGCAGTGCACCGGCTTCCATCAGGAATCGGCTGGTTTCCATGCAATAAATAATGCCAATATGGTGAGATTCCAGTGCGTTGTTCATACCGTGAGTGAAGTCACGGGCAAGCGACAGATGAAGATGAAGTTGAGGCGACCATTGATAAATGCGGACGAGCCAGTCCTGCTCCATAGCACGCACGCCGTTTGCAGCCAGATATTTCGCACGTGATATCCAATAAGCGCGATCGGAGGGTGCCACGCCGGAGATGTGATACTTATGATGATACGGGCTATCGTGTGCGATCCATCGGGCGTGTACGACGAGAGGAAGACCGATAGCTTTGTGGAATGCATCAAGACCATGCGGGAAAAGTTCCGGCGCCGCCTGATAAAGCCACGTCCCACCAAAATGATTCCAAGTGTTGTGTGCCGGAAGGTACGGATTCATCGGCGACAATTTTGAGCCGTTGTAGAGGTGATGCGTTTTTTCATACCACCAACTGTCGAGTTCGAGATAACCGAGATGAATATGATTCTGCCGGTATTCGGACGCGATCTTCAAAAGCGTACCCGTGTAGCCATATTTTTTATCATAATTGTAGAAGTAGGCGGCGGCGTTATCCGTCCAATAGCCAAAATCCCGCAGCACCGGGGACGCCTCCTGTGGCGTGGCCGGACGATTACGCAGTTTACGGAAGGCCTGCCCCCATGCGACAATGGTCCGGCGAATACCGTTTCCAAATATCATAATCGTCCGATGAGGTTCTTTGAGTGCGGTGCCGATAACGCCTTTATTAAAACCGTCTGCCATGAGGCGGCGTCCATCACCATAAAGACGTGAGACAAGAATTTCAGTTGCGGGCGCAAAGATACAGGTTTGATATCGACGGTTAAAAAATACCCAAGGCGTGGCGGTGTCGACGAGTTTGAACACCGGCGGAGTAAACGTCCTGCCGCTTAGGCTCAAATGCAGCAAATGCTCCGGTGCCCGATGGAAGATCGGAAATTGAGCGCCGGGTGTTTCATCGGTGGCAGTAAAAACCAGTGTCGGCTCGGTTTGCAACATCGAGACGGAATATCGAGTGCGACTGCCCTGTTCGCGCCACGCCAGCCGGGTTTCTTCTCCGAACGGTCCGCTGACCGTTGCCTGACGAACATGAATCGGTGGGTTGACCGTGATGCCGGCGAAGGCCCAATGTGCCTCCCGCCATTGCACCTGATAATGACCTGTGTTCGATGAGAGGGTGAAACTCAAGCCTGATGAGAGATTTTTAATGGTCCACGTTTTAGCACCCACCAAGGCGGTGGTCGCCAATAAAGCCAGAAAAAAAAACGCCGGGCGGAGTGCATATCTGCGATTTGCAATCATGACACGAAGAAGTTTCTTCAGATATTCACGCATGACCGCACCTCTATCGATTTTGCCTCCGCAAAGAGGCCTCCGGAAACTTTCCATGGTTTGCACACTTTGCCAAGATTCCACTCTCAGGCCGACATCTGAAGTTTAGCGACGGGGGAACTGGCGTGCAATCAACAGCAGTGCGTCATGCGGCGGAACAGCCAAACATCTGGTCGAGTTGATTCATTGACCCGCGAGTACTTTCCGAGAGAGCACGTGTTAGCCAATTAGTTAAAATTTGAATGTGAGCGCCGCAAGAATCAGCGTTGAATTGCGCTTTAGGCCCTGCGTTCCTGCCGCATTGTCGTACAGATCGGTAAATGAGAATCGCAGCCCCATCCCACGCACGATATGCGGAAGCCCGAGATAGAGCGCACTGGTCGCATTTAACTGGTAGTTGTATGCATTTTCGAGGGATGATACATAACCGGCGGTCTGCGTAAATTTAACATGCTTGGCGATCTGATAGCGAAAGTGTGCGGCCGCGATGCCGTTGATGTAACTGTAACTCTGGCCGTGGAAAAACCGCTCGTAGGTGTAACCGGGGCCGGCGCGTAGATCAAATTCTGATTTTTTATTATCCCACAGATAATAACCCAAACCACCTTCCGTATCGCTTCGGATGGAAATACCCTGAATGGCGTCATAGAGGTTCGTATTCTGGAGGAACAGAAACACTTTTTTCGCCCAATGCGGTTTGAACTCATTGAGTTGCCGCTTCCACAGCAGATCACTTCGGAAAAAGCCGAGCGACTGAGTGCCGTTGGTCACTCCATATCCGCCAGCCAGCGAGATCAGCAGATTATCCGGCTTGCGGCGGAAGTGAAATCGCAGTTCACCATTGAATAAAGTGCTGTCGGAATTACCGGTGGTGTTGGTCGCACCGAGGTCCAAATCGTTGTCCCAGTCCGGACCGAAAATAGAGACCGCCGCGGGCACGGGAGGCACTTTTTTGACCAGGGCCAGCGGGGGCAGGTCTGCGGGGATGGCATGAGTCGTAACAGGGTGAACGGTATGTGTGATCCATCCCTGATCACCCGGTGCAGGAGCTATGGTCACCAGGGAAGTTTTTCCACTTGTGGACGTGAGTTTAACCGGGGATTGGCTGGTGATCGCCTGCACGCTGCTGAGTTTAATAACAATGCCTCCGGCGTAGGAAGTATTAATCACCACGCGTCGGGGTGTAAGCTGCGTAATGCGGCCGGAAAGATGATCACCATTGGTCAGTACGACTGTTCCACCGAACGCCGTGCCGCATGCCAAACCGATGATCGATGCAGAAAAAAGCTTCGAAAACATTTTATTGACGTATAACAAGCAATGAATACCTCCCACGAGCAACCGGCGCAAACCATATTAATTGGAGGCGGATTTTAATGGCCGACGGGGACCAAGTCAATTCAAATATCATATTTTAGGCTGGGTATTAAAATTGTCGGAACCACCCAAGAGGATGTCGTTGCGGGAAAGCTGTGCACGGTTTCGGAAAGAGAACATCCGCGGGTGTAACCGAATACTGGTTTGCGTCTCCGGTAAAACCGGCGAGGATCAGAACCCGCCGCCGCCGGAAAAATTCTGCGGATTGTTGCTCGGTTGCCCATACCGGTTGTAGTTCTCAATGGGGTGAGGGTCGGGAAAATAAAGGGCTTTCTGCCGAGCGGCTTGATCGCGGTGAGCGAATAACTCCTCCGTACACCCGCCGAGCCCCATGGACATCGGCAGGAGAAATATGAGTGCGGCCAGCAGAACCTGCACAGCCCGATTGCGTGATTGGGTTATGTTCCCATGTAAATCTGACGCCATTACCTGCTGCTCCATCAACAACCGAGCGAACCATGCAATATTGTAACAAATCTGAAATGTCAGAGAAACTATCCCGACACCGGCCAGAATGAACGCATGGTGTGCGCCGATGAGAAAACGTTTTGGCTTAAACCCCCGCGGCATGAGCCGAGGCCAACTCGGCAGTCGTTGGAGCATCGGACGGATTGCCAACGGGTCCGGATTTTTCAACCTCTACGGCAAGACCTGCCGCCATCGCGGCATCGAGGGCGGATTGGAGATTTACCGCCACATTCTGCCAATTCAGATTTCTGATGACCACATTGAGATATTCAGTCCGATGCGAGCCGTAGTCGTAATAATAGGCATGATCGGCCATATCAATCGCAATGACCGGTGTGGCATTCCACATGGGGAATTGGCCATTCTGTGCCGATGTGATGTTAATTAAATGCCCTGAGTGATGATCGAGCACGGTAAATACCCAGCCATGAGTTGAGAGGGCCGTCCTAGTCAGATCGGAGAGAAAATTGTCGAAAGATCCAAAGTCTGATTTGACGGCGTCGGAAAGTAAACGGGGCCGATCCATCTCTCCACTGCCGAGGAGACTGAAATACAATTCGTGGTTCCTCGCCGCCGCCAGGGTGAAGGTGAGATCACGCTTGAGATTGCGCAGATCGCTTTCGGTGGCGCTGCGCTTCTGCCGAACGGCCTGGCCATGGTGGCAACAGAGTTCATGAGCTTTATGGACATAGCCCAAATAAAGTTTGTAATGATCCTGAATCAGTGCCGAACTGAGCCCGCTTACATGGGCTAAATTTTCAAATTGTCTGACAGCAGGCACTTTCACACACGACATGGATAACTCCTTGCGACGTACCTCTCCGACCATCCACCGACACAAGCGTAGATGTGACTGCGTGATAGGTTAACTCGCCTTTCACAAAGATACAAGAAAATTCTGCAACTTTTGCCGCCCATAGTCATGGCCATCGGAACCGACCCTTAAGATTTACTCCTAAGAGATTTGACCAGCTTGAGCGCTATGATTTTGGGGCATTTTCCGGGTTGAGAGCCAGACGTTGACTTGCGTTTGTATAACGTTAGGATAATATACCAAACAAATTCCTTACAGAAAGGTTCAAGCCTTTTAGCTTGAACGGTCGAATAAGGAAAGAGGCGAATGGTGATCAGCCCAAAGGGTGGCCGCCAAGGATGGCGTCAAAAAGCGGGAAAGGAGTCCGGAAAGATGAAAATTAAATCGCCGTCATACATCCGACCTCGGATCGGGCAAAAGGATATTCGAATCATCTCCGCGATACGCATACGGCCGTCCCATTCCAATGGACATGGATCGCTGAGTCCGCATCATCCGTTATGCCAGCAGACAGCCCCACTCTGCACCTTCGGCCCGGGGGGAGAATATGTCGTTGATTGGTTCGCGGGGCGAGGACGGCAGACAACGACCTTGGAAAAAGAAAAGGCCGCCCTGATTCCTTCGTCTGTCGGTGCGGGCGAACCATCTAAATCCGTTGACAGCGGATTAAAGTGTGCGGAAGCCCCCTCTCTCGGTATCACCCCGTTGCGACTTTTGTCTGATGAATTTAAGAAGCTTTTCATTGGCGACCATTCTGGCCGGATACATCGGTCCGATGAACATCCGCATTGGCTGGCGCCATGCCGGACCTGCGGCCAGCATAGCCAATATTCACCCTGGATTACTCATCTCGGTTTTTTACCCAGACCGCGATCCGCAATCATGCACCTGGGGATAACGGCCGCCGAACGCGTGGATATTTCAGGTGCACGACCATTCGCATCGAGCGGGCCCTCCTTGACCGAAGTTTCAGACCAGCTTTTCCCGGAGATGACCTATGAATCCAACGCCCAAACAACTCAAAATTCTGCAAGCGATCGACGAATGGCGTCGAAGGGATGGCTATTCCCCGACGATGCAGGAATTGGCAGACCAGCTCGGCGTATCGAAAGTCACCGTTTTCGAGCACGTGCAGGCGCTGGAGCGAAAAGGACTTCTGGATCGCCAGAAGCACAAGGCTCGCTCTTTGAACCTCAGCCCACGAGCTAAGCTTCCGGCGTCAAGCAGCAGCGGAATACTGCCATTGATGGGGTCAATCGCGGCAGGCAAGCCGATCGAAGCGATTGAAAACCCGGATAATATCGACCTGCGGGACCTGTTTTCATCGCGGTCACAAACTTTTATGCTGCGGGTCCGGGGCGATTCCATGATTGAAGATCACATTGCCGATGGCGATATGGTGATTGCCGAGCAACGCACCACTGCACGCGACGGTGAGATTGTGGTGGCGCTTCTGGAGGATGGTTCCGCAACACTGAAAAGGTTCTACCGTGAGAATGGTCGCATCAGACTTCAGCCGGCTAACGGCAGCATGCAACCAATCTACATTGATGGCGATCTTAAGATTCAAGGCGTGGTGATCGGCGTGCTGAGGCGCTACGGTCGCAGTAGTAAAGTGGGATGAGACGCAACGACTTCGACCAGTGGTCGATACACTCTGTGCACCTTCTATGATTCGAGACGTCAATACGCCGGACTCGCTGAATTTGGTGCGTTCCGCTGACGCAAAAGAAGATTTCATGGTAAATTCCTGATATGTGTGCTTGCTTTAGACTCACCAGTTCGCCATCACAGATTGCCGTGCACCTGGGCATAACTCTTAACGCAGACGCCATGTCGCAACTTAGTCCCCGCCTGAATATCAGCATCTCTCAAAAAGTGCCGATCGTACGATTTGATGGCGATGTGCGACGACTGCAGATGGCGGAGTGGGGCTTTCGGGCAAAATGGTACCCCAGCAAACGGATATTTAACGCCATGGCTGAAACCGCTGATCAGAAGCCGACTTTCCGTGACGCCTTTGCGGCAGGTCGCTGCCTGCTGCCGGCGGACGGGTTTTACGAATGGCCTGAAAAACAAATGACGTTGATTCATTATCAGGACGATAGGTTATTCTGTTTTGCCGGCCTCCGGCAGGGAGATGAGGTAACCATGCTCACCTGCGCACCAAATGAATTCATGCAACCCATTCACCGGCGTATGCCCGTTATTCTCGCCCCCGATCAATATGAAAGGTGGTTGAATATCAGCACGCCTGCCGCCGAATTAAAGGCGATGACCAGTTCACGGCCTTGGCATATGATGAACGCTTCACCGACCGCTATTGCGCGAAATCAGTTATAGATGGCGTTAAAATCCCGGTTATGTCGTTTGCAAACCGGGCGATTCATTGATTGTTGAGCTTACGCATGAGAGAATCGAATCGTAGGGAATCATTATGATTCCACAGATGCAATTGCCAACGCCAGCGGCGCAATAATAATTTTGGGAAATGATGTGCGACGGCATAGAGGTATGCCGAGATGCAAATCTGCCTGCGAATTTTCAGATCCGCCGGGCCCCACGCCCCTGATTGCCGGGTCAATCGCCAGAGCCGCCACGCCGCTGATGCCTTGATCGTCGCGGTGGGCACTATGTTCGGCGGTCGATAATTGTGAACGGGTAAACCATCAAGGTGATTATAATCCACGCTAAGATGTCGGCCGGTAAGGCGATCCAGAAACATACCCTGCACCGGCATTCAGAAACCATAATTTCTCTTCAGGCGGACCTGGTAATCACCCGGCCCCTTGAGCAGAAAGCGGCAGTACTCACCGCCAAAGAATTGATAAATTCGCGCAACGGCGAGCGGTTTTTCATGCTGCAGTGCGTAGGTCGGATTTTTAGCGCTTGGATAAACCATCGCGACGTAATCGCGGATTTTGTTCATGCCACGCTGCCCATCCTTGTTGTGATAATAAAAGGTCAGGGCATAAATACCGCTCGGAATCCTTACATCGAGCCACATGTCAGGGCCGTCCGTGAGGCGGGGGTAACGACCGCCAGCGTCATTCCACTCTCCTTCCATCCGCATCCGGGCGTCGGGGAAATAGAGCGTGGAGCGGAGCGTCGAGTTCGGCCACGCCAGATAGCAGGCCCAATCTCCCGCATTGAAAAATTGAGGATATGGGGACTCCTCCCGTACGATTTCACATCGCCCTTTTCCACCAAAAAACTGTTCCTGGGCATCGGAAAAATCAGTTGTCCCGCAGCAGAGACGTGCAAAATTAACGCCGTAGTGACCGAGCCAGTCCCCTTGGGTGGACCAGTCGCAGCCGAGAACCGCTGCGGTCGGCGGAGCCCCGAAACCTGCTTTCATCGCCTGCATCATGCGCACGAGTTGCGTTGATGTGGGCGCAGGTGCCGGCGTCGGTAATGGAGCCGACTTTGGTAAAGCGGCTGGCGGCCGATAGTGGCCCGTGGCGTCATGTATGAGAGTGGAAAGCGGGCCGGGTGATGTCTTGAACCAGTAGACTCCACTGCCGTAGGTACCGACCAACGTCCCCCGATCGGGTACCACGGCAATGGCCGAGATGAAATTGCCGTTGACGGCTTTTAGCGGCGTAAAAACACCCGGCCCTGCGACGGAGTTGCCGACGGCCGGCGTGAGGATATCCACGCCGGTCGTTCGATGGCCGATCCAAATGGTACCACCGGGTTCAACGCCCAAAGCGGTGACATAATCGGATGACATGAGGGTCTGCGGCGTTGGAGAGCGGAATTTCAGCGCCGGCGACGGATACATATACTTATCTTTAAGTATATAATTACTACCTCGGATATACATCCATCTGCGGCCGTTCTGTGTGCCGATTGCCAGTCCGTCATCGGTACCGACGTATACGCGATATGCATGATCTCCCCCACCACTTGCGGAGTTTATCGCTGCTATCGCAATCGCGTTGACATACGGACACGGAAGGCCCCGGCCTGATGGGGTCAGAGGAATATGCAATGGACCGCCGACATGCCGCCAGCTATGGTAATGACTGCGTGGCGAACCAATCGAGAGCCCCGCGGACGCAAGCCCTACATAAAGGGTGCCATCGCGTGCAAACGCCAGCGCGGAGATCGCATCGGAGGCTAGCCCGTCGGCCGTTGTGTAGTAAATCCATTGCCGGGGTTGAGGTTTGTAGCGAGCGATGCCGCAATCGGTACCGATCCAGATACTTCCGTCGATGGGTGAGACAGCAACGGCAAAAATGCGGCCTCCCAGTGGACCATTGACAGAGCGAGCGTCCGGCCCGAGCCCCGAAATCGGGCTGTAAAGACGAGCTTGATTGCCTGAGATCACGCATAAACCGTGTCGCAGAGATCCAAGCCAGATTCTGTTGGCATGATCAACGGCTGAGGCGTATACATTTCTGGGAAGGGGTAATCCCCGGCGCGATACGTTCTTGAGGATAATGGGCACGCGTCCAATTAATCCCGATTGAATGACGCAATGCCAAACTCCTCCGCTTTCAGTACCGATCCAGACATTACCGTCTTTGCCAACCGCAATGCTCGTCGTCATCCGCGCATTACCTGCGGGTGCAAAGTGAAGGAGTTTGATTGGTACGAATCCCGTACCGTGCGGCGGCGAGATCTGGCGAGCGCTGAGCATGCACGCCGGACTTATCGTCGCCAAGATTATCAGAGCTGCAACGAACCAACCCCATCGCAGAGCCGGATGTGGATCGTGCCTTGCAATTTTCGGCAATTGAGCGGATAAAAGCAGAAAGTTTGGCAATCTTGAATTCATGGCATCTCGCAAACTGAGTGACTTTGGCCGTTGCCAAGAGAGAGAAAGTTATATACGGAGTTAGTGAGGCATGGCAATAGAGTCGGCAATTTATGCGAAAATGCTTCTCCGAGCCGGTCGACGCTTCGCCGCCGAAAGCCTCGGGCGGACGCTCCCGGGCCTGACGGCTGCCGTCACGCTTTTGCCCCTGTCAAATCTTCACGCCGACACGGCTCAAAAACTCGAAACCTATCTGCATTCCAGGCTCCGTTTCGAGACATCGAGCGTAAATCCACCCAACGGCGTGAACATGGGTATCATCCGATCGAAATTGATGGCTGCGGCCGGTTCCATTCGCATGACGCAGTGGTTGGGATACCAACGGCAAGCGGTGCAAACGGAACTGATGAATGCCAAGGACGAGCTGGAGCGATCGCGGATATGGGGTTATTCGTTTTCACCTTCAGTGCGGCAGAGAATGCTGGCTGTCCGGGCTATTGGGAATCTGCATCGACCAAAACTGACCGACCCATTACTTGATACATTGCTGCTTGATCCCTCGGAGCGAGTGCGTCTTTCGGTAATGAAACTCTTGCGTATTATACCGCCGGACAAAACTGGCATTGAAGAGTTATATTGGCTGGCAATTGATACAGGATCTCTGACTTCCATGGAATTTTGTCCGGCCTCGCGAAGCTGGGCGCCTTACCCTCCGGGGCCCCAGATGACATCATTTCTGAATAGTATCTCGCCACACTACACGGTGCCCCATGGCTACCCCCGATATGGACATCGGTACTACTTTCATTTGATTGACCGCCAAACCGCAGCCAATCTGCTGATGCATCATCTGTCCCCTTTACTCCACCTTATGTCGGCCCAGATTCAATATGACGATCGGCGTCCATTAACCAAACCTCCGATCTATCCGTTTGTTGATGAACGCTCCGCTGCGCCCACGCGGGCGGCATGCCGCCGGGAATTCGTGCACCTTCTGCGCTCATGCCCGCCTGGCTCCGCCGAGCTTGTCGTGCGAATCGCTCTGTCGGGTAAGGTCGGCAGCTATCGGCGTTTTAACTGGGAAGGACAGCGATATTTTTATAATAACCGTACTGATGCGATCGCTCTGGCGCTTGCCGTACTGCGTCGGCCGACTGCGTCATTTGGACTGGTGTTTGCCGGGAGCCGTCTTGGGGAGGTCAGACAATGGGCCGCCATTTCACCTCGGGATCAGCAAAAAGCCCGAAATTACCTGTTCCGATGGGCGGGTGTCCATCACCTGACGGCATACTCACCCCATACTTCCAACCACGAATCTATCATTCCACCGAAACGAAATTATTGGGGTCGGATTGCGCCGCGCAGTCCGATGCTTGATACCGATGCATTGAAACTCGGTCTGATCCGCTTTCTTCTCTGGGCGGACTCGCTGCCGCTGAAACATAAAGCCCATGAAATTCAATGGGGTTGCGGGGGGAACCATATTGAAGCCGTCAGCGAGTGTTTTCGTCATCAGCCCCGTGCGATACAGAACGGCATGCGAGTCGTGGCCGGTATTACGGGCAAACCGGCACGAACACTCATCGCCCACTTCATCGAGTCGGACCATTCCACCGCGCAAAGTTCGGCCATCCATCAAGCGGCCCACCTCCAGCGACAGATCGGTCCTGCGATTGAATCCGCTCTGTGGCAGGCGGCCGTCAGGCCTGTTTCATCGGGCGGCATACGGTATCTGATCCGACATGACACCATCGATGCTTTATGCGCCGACTCAGCCATGGCGGCGCGAATATTGATGCGTCGCGGGCGTGTGTACATGCGACATATGCTGGCGCATGTATGTCGTCGTTATGCTAACGCACACGCGGGCCTTCTGCTGAGGGTGTCGCGGTCGCCGTATCAATATCTGGTTGTCATGAATAATCTCTCGTCAATGTTTGCGATCTCCAATGACGGACATCTGCGTAAATGGATGCTACGAGTCGCTACACACGGAGTGGAGGTGCGGCGACAAAATTGGCCTTTATATCGGTATGCCTACACGGGCTATCTCGATGCGAGAACGGTACTCCTTTACGATCTGTGCACAATATTAAAACTAAAACCGTCAGATTACGGCTTACAACCGGTGACATACTTTCCGCTTATTGGTGCTTTCAGATGGATGTCCGAGAGTCGTGCTGCACAAGATGCCGCATGCAGACGCCTGGCATTGGCGGTAGCTTCAACCGCGCACGGTCATTAGAGATGCTACTTCTCAGATAGTGCCGCGTGATGGGGCGTATATCCGGGCTATTATTACCGAGCTACGTGAAAGCTGATGAGCTTCAGAGTGTTGAGTTTACCAACTTTTTCCTCAACCAGACCGAACCCCTTGGCGAAATGCGCGATGTGATGCGGACCCGAGGCGATTACGGTATTGGTATATCCACCGATGGGAAGCGCGTATTTCCAGGTCGATCTTCTGGTGTGAGGAAAAATAGTAGCTGCCGCCGCTAAATTGGTTGAAACGAACCAACTGGAGAGCAGGGTGATCGACAATACAATATTACTAAGATGGCGATTCATAAAAGGCCTCCATGAATATCCACGCTGTGATCCGAGGGAATACCCTCTGCAACTGTAATACCTGAAATTTGACTTTGGCCCTGCGCCCGATATTAAAGCACTTGAACGCCAGTTTGTTTTACCTCTGTAACGGTATGGTGTCTGATGAAGACAAAATGCCAAGTCAAAACGTGGTAGTCACGATTCTACCGCGTGCGTATGCCGCATGACCGATGGCCTGATCCTTAACCAGACGCAGTGGTGTCATCCAGTTACAATTCAATTACGATCGTAATGCAGACCGGGGATCAAGATGGCTTCCCAATGACGCAGAATGCGGCGATGTTCTTCAACAATGGCCTGGCATTCGGGCGCGTCGATCAGATTATTGAGTTCCCATGGATCTTTCTCGACGTCGAAGAGCAACTCATTGGCGTATTTCATATAATCATCGCCGTGACCGGGAACAAATTGCGTATGAACCCCGTCCGCCTTGCGGATGTACGGTTTATCAAGGTCGCGCGAGTATTGGTACTTCATCGCATATTTATACTTTTGGGTGCGAATGAGCCGCCCGGTAATCTGCCATTCCGCATATACATTATCCCGCCATGTCGCCGGTGGGGTACTTCCCTGGTCAATCAAAGGACGGAGACTCAGCCCACGCTGATGCGGCGGAGATGGAATACCCGCATAATCACAGAGTGTGGGCATGATATCCACGTTGCTGATCAGATGCGTGGTATTGATGGCATCGGCTTTAACCCGTTTGGGACTCCAGATGATCAGCGGTACCTTGACCGATGCCTCATACGGATGCCATTTTTCAATCAGGTGATGGCGTCCCAGCTCTTCGCCATGATCCGACGTGAAGATGACGATGGTATCGTCATTGCGTTCCCGCACCGCATCCATGATACGCCCCACATGCTCATCGATATCCTCCACCATGCGATAATAATCGTAGGCGTAGTTTCCCCACTGCGTATGGCCGTGGAAGCCGGTATAAGGCTGCAGGCCCGGTGGATGCTTGAAGTCATAGTGAAAATCAGGCGGCAGGATGGGTAATTTTTTCCCGAGATGATTAACGTCCGTTGTCGGGGTTGTCTGGCTGCCGTCCAAGTTCATCGCCCAATAGCAGATATCGTGCGGATTCATCAGGCTTGCCACGAGAAGATAGGGACGCTCTTCCCGATAGTTGGTTATAAACGCGGCGGCACTGTTTGAGACTTGAGGGTCGGCGTGAATTCCAAAAGCCGGACCGTTAACGGGTATTGTCTCAAAACCGGGAATTTTCCGAGGCCCACTTACCGTTGGATAATTCCAATGCCCGCCGATATGCCATTTTCCACAGTAGACGCGGTTGTAATTTGAATGCTGCTCAAACCACTGTCCCGTGTTGGGGACGTCTTTATCAATACCGATATTGATTTCGACGACGCCCGTTTCAATGGACATACGCCCGGTAAAAATACAGGAACGCGAGGGACTGCATACGGGATCCGCTGAATGCGATTCGATAAATGACGTCCCCTCCCGCGCCAGGCGGTCGAGATGCGGCGTTTTCGCCCAATGCCCACCATATGCCGGATCCTTGAAGTGGTTGATGTAACGACCGATGGCATCGATATTCAATTGATCGGAAATGATAATCAGGATATTCGGCTTCTTACCGCCCGACGATGTTTGCACCTGATCCATCGCCGCAGCCAAGGGCGAATTTCCCAACACCGACAGCCCGCCGAGGGCAGCCCCCCCCTTGAGAAAGCTGCGCCGCGAATGCCGAGACACGGACTCCGAGATATCGGATGACCGATCTGGACGGCTACGATCTTCTGCCATGCCTAATACTCCTTAAAATTTCTCATGCAAAACGGCGCTACGGTATGTGGGATATCGGGGCGGACAGCGCCCCGGCTTTCCATTCGTCGCGGAAAGGGCGTAGACCACCAATCCGGTGCAGACGAAAATCAGTCGGCCGTGCTGATCAACCCAATAAACGGTGGGAATCACCGCACGCCCAAGATCATAGTAGCCGATCAGGTGCAACGGGCCGTCGGCCGTTTCCAAGTGCACCCGAGCGCGGAAAGCCAGAGTATGGCCGGGCTGCGGGGTATCATATTCATCAATGAGCGTGTAGGGAGTCGCTTTCATCGATTCGCCGGGCAATCGCTGAACCGCCTCCAGCAGGGTCCACTCGTTGGAATACGGGCCGTGGAGGGGGATTTTACCGGTGCGCAACTTGTCGCGAAGCATCAAGTATCCATCCCGGACATCCGCACTGCGGCTTCGCCCCGTCTGGAGATACGGCCGATCAGACGCCCGACGTGCCATCTTGGTATCAAACTGCCATGACAGAGGCGTGGCGAACCTATCCGTCCGGCATTTGAGCATCGCGTGCTGAAAAAGAGAAAAACCTGAAATCCCAAAGCTGCGCAGGTGCACCTCCAAGGTAAAACCGCGCGAACCCTGGCGCGATCGCTCAAGTGAAAAATAGCCGCTTTTGATGCTCATCCACGGATCCAATAAAAATACAGTGTATTCCTGCTTCCAGTTCCCCGTCGGGTCATAACCGGCCATCGGCGGAGGTTGGTAGTGTTCGATCAGTCCCGAGACTTTTCGCAGGCTGAAATCCTGCCTTACTTCCGACGCAATGGCAGATTCTGATCTCACAATGATCTCCTGACAAACGCAGTTAACCGACACATGGCAGCGCAGACCAAACGAACGCACAGTTGCTGATAACCCGATAATAGCGAAAACGGATGTGGGCAACAAATATATATGTGCAGCTTTGCTTCGGAAATTAAGGAGCATAAGTAAATTGGCGATCCAGTAACGGGCGCCATAGCGAACATTGTGGTATCATAAATAGTATGATGCCTCATTGGTTTGCGACGATAGAGAATTAGCGAACGAAGGATAAATCAATGTTAAGAACACGCTTCATTACCGGTTTGTTGTGTGCGTCTGTACTTATGTTATGCCTGCCGCAATTTGCGACAGCTCGTCGGCACCGCAATCGGCAGTCCAATCTCGCTCCTCTGACTCCGTATGGGCGAGAACTCATGGCTGAGTATGCCGCGGCTTTACGTGGCCTGCAGGAGCGAATTGTTAATCATCTTCCACACATCAGTAAGTCGATGGAAGCCCGGTTCATGGCCGCCTATCGTGCTGAAACGGCGTGTAAGCCTTATCTTCTGAGCAAAAACTTTGCTCTCCATGCCGGCGAATCGCGGGCCATGGCTCGAGCGGCGCGAGCTCGTGCCAGCAGCGGCAAGATGTCGTATGCGATGGCATTAAATCGCTGTCAGGCGGCGGCGACCCCTATCCTTCGTCGAATTAACAACTTCCTGTCCCGTGACGACTTGGATACCGTGCTCTTGAGAGCCTCAATCATAGGTCATGCGACGCCTCGTGGACTGGCTGCTTTTGCCCAGCAGTCCCCTGAGCACAAGCAATTAATCGCCGAACTGCTTGAGAATAAAAAACTCATGAAGCAGATCCAGATGGCCGATGGCGCGCGCAATGGCAACTATGGGCTTACCATGGAGATCTATACCGCGATTGAGAACGCGAGTCCTGAAGCCCATCATGGGATTCTTCAGCGGCTGGCCTTGGGCACGGCTCTGATGCAATATCCGGGAAAGCGTTCCGTCGGTCCACAACGGGCATCGCTTGGGAATGCGCCGACTCCGTTTAATCCCGTCAGGCGATTCCTCAATTATCAGAAGGCTTATCTGGAAAAGGATTTGAGCCCCTATTTTCCAATTTTAACCACGTGGGACTGCCGTTTCGTTACGGACGATCCCTTCACTGATAAAGAGATATCGTGGTACCGCACCATGCTGCAAAACTACGAGCCGGAGTTCATCTTCAACGAACAGTACCTCAATCCAGTTCATACCGACGTCGGTTACTGCCATCCCAATTGGGATGCGGTCTCAGGAAACTTTGCGTCACGTATCCTTGCGGGTGGCGGAGAATGCGGCCCGCGCGCGTGGATCGGCCGGCTCGCAGAAAGGTCTTTTGGCATTCCTGTATGGGGATATCAGCAGCGTGGTCATGCCGCGATGAGCCACTGGACTCCCAATGGTTGGGTTTCCGTGCTTGGTGCGGGTTGGGAATGGGGTTGGTGGAACCATCGCAGCGGCTTGAATTTTTATCTTGAATCTCAGGCGCGGCGATACCCACAGCAATTCATTAAAGTGCTTCGCGCTCAGTGGGTAGCGGCCGCACTCGAAGAACAACGGCCGAATCTCCAAAAGCCGGGTACTGGTGGATTATGGTATGCCTTGGCGATCAAGATGGAGCGTGCCATCGTTAACTCTGGTCTTCCGGTACCACCGGCTCCAAGCTACGCAGAGCTGGCACAGAAGTATGGACCGACCAAGGCTCAATTGGTGGAGAACGCACCGGTAACGCGAGCCGAGATGGAAGTTACCGTCGACAATCAGGGGGTGATTCACATTCCTGTTGTGGCCTGCCGCAGTAACCTGCAACGTCGTTTTCCTGCCATTATCTTTACAAAAAGCTTCCTCGGCGGCATGCAGGCTCATTATTCCAGCTTTGGACGTCGTAACCGTGGGCGGGCGCCGTTCTCGTACACTGTTTATACAAATCACGCCGGACATTACCAACTCACTGCGAAAGTCGTGACCGTCAAGGCACCCCAGAAGCTTATGGTGGACGTTAATCACACCGGCCATTTAATCGCCATGACAGTTCCATGGACTGATGGTGGCTGGGGGCACACCAAGCCTCTGACCGTTACGCTGAAAACTGGAATGAACGTGATTACCTTCAGCAAAGGCTCAGGCTTCAAGGCCGTCACGATCAAACATTTTGTTCTTAAGCCGGTTGAGTGAAACTCTGACGCGACTTCCGACGGCTCGTTTACGAATCTTGGAAGTCATTTGTCTGGAGAGTAGAAATCCAAACCCCGTCTTGGGAAAGTCCAAGGCGGGGTTTTTTCACGAAGCTTTATTTCAATTTTATGATCAGGTCTTCATTCGATCTGCGCACTTCACCCGTGATGGATATCTTTGCCCATCCCGATTGCGAGATTACCAAGCGCTTAAGCCTAAGAGCGAAAGTCGGGTAAGATTTCGGGCTTCGAGCGCGGGTAGATATGAATTCCCCAGCCATATCACAGTGAATAGGGTATCATTTCCGTAATGAGCGATTCCAAAATGCCATCATCCGGCGGGCCTGATTTACCTTCAAGCCCGCCGGGAGCACGTCCGAACACAAGTCGGCTGGAGGCCTTCAGCGATGGCGTCTTTGCAATCGCACTGACGCTGCTGGTTTTAGATTTGAAAGTACCTCACCTGAATGACGATTCCCCGCATCTGGTTGCGGCGCTGAAACACGTTTTGTGGAAGCATTGGCCCGAATACTTTGCATTTCTGACGAGTTTCTGTTCGGTGTTGATCATGTGGACCCACCACCATACGTTGATACGAATTGTGCGGCGTTATGACAGCCTTCTTCTGTTTGCCAATGGTTTCTGGCTGCTTTCCGTGACCATTGTTCCCTTTCCGACCGCATTGATTGCGGATTATCTCTTGAGTCCGGGGGCAAAAGTGGCCGCGAGTGTCTACGCGGGCACTTTTGTATTAATATCAATCTCCGGATTTCTCCTTTTACAGGTTGTTTTACGAGCTGATGGAGGTGCGAGCCTTGCTCCGAAAATGCGCCGGCGTCTGAAGATCAGCTATGCCACCGGGCCTCTTATCTATCTATTGGCCGTTGGCGTCGCTCAATTCAGCGCCTGGGCGGCCATGGGTATCTGCACCGCCCAATGGCTGGTCTGGGCCATTGTGGCACTGATCCGGGAAGAGATGGGAGAACCCGATATCTGACCGCAAGTTGAGCTATCTTACAACTTTTCAGATATTAGACGGCCAACCGCTTCGGATAATGGCTGCAAGGGCATCTGAAAGATTTTTCGTTGCGACCTGCGTATGTTTTCCAAGCCGGACGACTGACGGTATCAACCCGGGATGGCGAGCGAGACCTCTCGTAAGGTCCCATGGTTTGACATTGCCGGCACTGTCGACAAATTTCATCACCTCAGCGGGGACAGACTCAAACGCGGTATCACTTATCGCACGAATGGCCAGCCAGGGAATTTTCCGCTTGAGAGCAAATTCATAGGCATAGCTGTTTTCCATTTCGACCGCAAGAGCCTGCGATTCGGCATAAAGCTTTTTTTTCTCCGCCGGAGACGAGACGATGTGTCGGCTGGTATGAATGGGACCGACGAATACCCTTTTTCGACCCGACATATTATCCATAAATTGCGCCAGCGAGGATGCGTTGGTACTGGATGAATCGATGATCACATCTCCGGTATCAAGTTCGGGACTCAGTGCGCCGGCTAGACCGGCCATGATGACCCCGGCCACGCGACTGTGCGAATAAACCGGGAGCACTTCTCGAATCCGTTTAGCTCGAATACCGATAACCTCGACAGCCACCTGGTCATATTGATCTGTGCGAACTGCGGAAGGCGTATCGGCCATCCAGCGGTCTACGACCTGCTTCACGGCAACATATTCTGTCTTGATGGCCGTAAAAATGAGGAGAACTTTTGCGTCACAAATCGTCTGCGTATCCATGCGAAGTCTTATCGGCGTTAGGTCCCGCATACTTTTGGGGAATTCCCCATTCCGCCGCCTCCAGCCCCAGAACATTAACCAAGCCAGATTGTACCGCCGGAGATTGATTCTGCGCGTATCATGATCACCGGCCGGATTTATCATCGAGCCTGAAACCGGAATCCAAGTTCATTTTTTTGCAGATAGAAAGTTATCACTCCTGCGGTTTATCGGCCGGCTCTCCAAGGATGAGAAATCGATGCGAAATGTAACGATAACCGAGCTGACGCGCAATTTTTCGACAGAGTTGGACGACTTCCGGGTTGGTAAATTCAACGATCTTCCCACTTTGTACGTCCGCAAGATGGGCATGAGCCGCGCCGCTGCCTGCAAAGTCATAATAGCTCTGTTTGGCAGGTCCGAAAAAGACCTGATTGATCAGGCCGCCATCGACCAGATGCTTCAGGGTACGATAAACCGTCGCTTTACTGACCCGTTCCGGATTACGCCCGAGGTTGAGCAATAATTCTTCCGCCTCGAATGGACGACCAAAGGCGATAATTTCACGGATGATGGCACGTCGGCCGGCAGTGATTTTCAGACCGCGCTGGCCAAGAAACTCCAGAGCAATATTATCGGCAGCATCCATAGGGATATTATCGTTTGAGAACAGGAATCGAACAACATCCTCCAAGGATGTGCTTGATCGGAGAGAACTCTCAAACCAAGCACACGGAATTCAAGGGCGGGCGACATCGCTATTATTCTTCAACAATGGTGTGACGCACGACCTCTTCAATGGTGGTGATCCCCTCATAGATGGCAAGAAGGCCGGATTCCCGAAGATTGCGCATCCCGCGTTTGCGGGCGGCATCACGCAGGAGATCGGTGGACGCATGTTCCATAATCATCTGCCGCATATCATCATCGAGTACCATAATTTCGGTGATGGAGAGACGCCCTTTATAGCCGGTATTGTTGCACTTGTTGCAACCGCGACCATGGAAGAACGTTTTTTCCCGCACTTCTTCGGGTAAAAGCCCCAGTTCCATGAGTTGCTCTTCGGTCGGCTTGAACTCTTCTTTGCAGTTACTGCAGATTCTACGGCAGAGCCGCTGAGCGAGAATACCTTCAACGGTTGCGGTGATGAGGAACGGTTCAACGCCCAGATCCAGAAGTCGCGCAATCGATGATGGAGCGTCGTTGGTATGCAAAGTGCTAAAGACGAGGTGGCCGGTGAGAGATGCCTGGGTGGCAATTTCGGCGGTTTCTTTGTCGCGAATTTCTCCAACGAGAATGATATCGGGATCCTGACGCAGAATGGCACGCAGGCAGCGTGCAAAGGTGAGTTCAATTTCCGAACGTATCTGCACCTGCACGATACCGTCAATGTCATACTCTACGGGGTCTTCTGTTGTAATGAGCTTATCTTCGACGCTGTTGAGCTCATTGAGCGCGGCATAAAGTGTGGTGGTTTTTCCGGAACCCGTCGGCCCGGTAACCAACACAATTCCATTGGGTTTATCAATAAGCTGACGAAATACACGGAGATCATCATCGCGCATGCCGAGCTTGTCGAGATCGAGTGATACGTTGGATCGATCCAGCACACGTAGCACAATACTTTCACCGAAGATGGTCGGAAGCACGGCCACGCGTAAATCAACCGGCTGTCCGCCGATGACCAGCGGGATACGGCCGTCCTGCGGCACGCGACGTTCTGCGATATCAAGGTTGGCCATGACTTTGATACGGCTTGCCAGCGCCATGGCTATGTATTTGGGCGGCGGCACCATTTCGTAGAGCACGCCGTCGATACGATAGCGCATCTTGAATTCATCTTCGAACGGCTCGAAGTGGATATCGGATGCCCGCTCTTTGATAGCCTGCATCAACACGGTATTGAGAAGACGCTTGACCGGATTGGACTCGGCGAGATCCTTGAGTGTTTCCAGATCGATGGATTCGCCGCGATTTTCCAATGCCTTAAGCGTGGCATCGGAACCAATTTCGCCCATCAGATCAGCGAGCGATTCCTGATGAGACTCGTAAAATTTTGCCAGTAATTTCGCCACTGCATCGGAATCGGCGATGCAGGTGATCACCTTGTATCCCATCAGGGTTTGAAGATCATCAACAACGCGGAAATTATCCGGAGAATCCAGTGCAATGGTGATGGTGTTGGAAGCCTCATCAAAAGCGATGGGAATAACGCGGTAGACACTGGCCATCTGTGACGGAAGACGGGCGATTAAATCGGGCGGAAATTCGCGATTCTCCAGATCGATGACTTCAAACCCGCGCTGAGCGGCAAGCGCCAGATTAAGGTCTTTCTGCGTGATAAGCCCCATCTCCACCAACACCTGACCGATGGGGGTGTGGATACGCTTGGCCTTCTGCTGCTGCTGAACGGCAAGCCCCTGATGAACCTGCTCACGGGTCAGACGCCCCATCTTGATGAGCACCCGCCCCAGCGGTCGATCTTTTAACTGATCAATCGGCGGCATTCTGAATTTATTAGCCGCAGCGGAAGCCCCCCCGCCGGCGGGCTGACGATTGGCACCTGCGGACGCGGGGTTTCCGGTTGGATTGCCGGTCTTGGGAGTTTTATCTGATTCTGCCATGATGACTCCGAGTTATGATCTCTCTCAAAAATTAGCGGGTACCGTCAGGCGGCACGACCGCCGGTCGTGGTATCTTTTTCGGTATCCGGACGATTGAGGCGTTTGCCCATGCGCTCGGCCAGATCGGCCGGATGGCGGGCCTTATCAATTGCGTCTTCCGCACTGACCTTGCCTGATTTGAACAGATCGAGCAAGTGATCATCGAGCAGTTGCATGCCGAATTTCTTCCCCGTTTGAATGGCCGAGTCAATACGAAATGTCTTATTTTCACGAATCAGGTTGGAAATGGCCGGGGTGATTACGAGGAATTCATAGGCGGCCGTTACACTTTCGATATCGAGCCGGGGCAGAAGTGCCTGCGAGAGAACCGCGAGCAGAGTCGTGGAGAGCTGAACACGAATCTGCTCCTGCTGATCAACCGGGAAGGCATCGATCACGCGGTTGATGGTTCCCTGACACCCGGTGGTGTGCAATGTCCCGAAGACCAGGTGACCGGTCTCGGCGGCCCGAATCGCAGCAGAAATAGTTTCCAAATCACGCATTTCGCCGACTAGGATAACGTCGGGGTCCTGACGCAGCGCGCGGCGGAGAGCTTCAGCAAAACTCGGCACATCGTTGCCTTCACCCACCTCGCGCTGGCTGATGAGGCTCTTTTTATGCTGGTGATAATATTCAACGGGATCTTCAACGGTGATGATATGGCGATCGTAATTGGTGTTAATATAGTCAATCATGGTGGCGAGGGATGTTGTTTTCCCCGAGCCGGTCGGGCCGGTTACCAGAAACAGTCCCCGTGGACGCCGACAGAGCTCGGCACAGATCGGAGGCAAACCGATATCTTCAAAGCTGAGCAATTTGTACGGAATTTTACGCAGTACAAGCGAGACATTTCCGCGTTCTCGAAACGCAGCGACACGGAAGCGGGCTTTCGCCGTTCCGTCGGGGGTGGAAAAGGCAAAACCGAAATCTGTACTGCCGCTTTCCTGCAGTTCCTGCTGTCCCCGCTCCGGAGTAATGGACTTCATCAACGCCATGGTGTCTTCAGGCTCAAGCGCCTTGGTTTGAAGATCCCGCAGATGACCGTTGAGTCTGAGGACTGGCGGACGCCCCACATGCAGATGCAGGTCGGAAGCACCCTTTTTTATGGCGGTTTCGAGCAACCGATCAATCAGAATTTGCGACATTAAAAAACCTCAAAAAACGGCCTAGTTATGGCCCCCGTATTCTTCAAACCCTTCATGCATGGTGCGGAGACCGAATCGCGTGCAAGATTATAACCTGCCTGATGGAACTTTTTGAGTCAGGCAGCACCGCCAACATCAATCCACCAATACACCTTCAGCCTGCGTCACCCGGGCGATTTCCCTTGCAGTGGTGATACCATTGAGAACTTTAATACAACCATCGTTGAGCAGCGTCTTCATTCCGCTGTTGACCGCGGATTTGCGGAGTTGCGTTGAACTGGCGCGCTTGAAAGCGAGTTCGCGAATCTCACTGGTCATCGGCATCATTTCAAAGATGCCAATGCGCCCACGGTAGCCGGTGTTGTTGCACGCCGGACAACCGACCGGTTTCATAATCGTTCGGCCGACGATATCTTTTTCGCTTAATCCAATAACTTGGAGCATTCGTTTATCGGGCTCGGGATCGGGGGCCTTGCATTGGTCGCAGAGCGTGCGGATAAGCCGCTGAGCCATGATCGCCTGAATAGAGGAAGCCACGAGAAATGGTTTGACCCCCATGTCGATGAGGCGGGTAATGGCTGACGGGGCATCATTGGTGTGCAGGGTGCTGAACACGAGGTGCCCGGTGAGCGCGGCCTGCACGGCGACCTCCGCCACCTCACGATCACGAATTTCACCGACGAGGATGATGTTGGGCGCCTGGCGCAGCATTGACCTCAAAATTTTGGCAAAAGTCAGGCCGATCTGCTCACGCACCTGACACTGGTTGATACCGGCGAAATTGTATTCCACCGGATCTTCTGCGGTGATGATTTTCCTGTCGGGCGTATTCAGTTCAGCCAAGGCTCCATAAAGGGTGGTGGTTTTACCGGATCCTGTCGGACCGGTGACAAGGAAGATACCATTGGGACGGGAAATAATCTTTTTGAATCGGTTGTAATCGTCCTCTTCAAAGCCCATCCGCTGGATACCGATTTTGACGTTATCAGGACGGAGGATACGCAGAACGATCGATTCTCCATGATAAGCTGGCAACGAACTGACACGAAAATCGATTTGGGCAGCGTCAATGGACATTTTGATACGGCCGTCCTGCGGAAGGCGGCGTTCGGCAATGTCCATTCCGGCCATGATCTTTATCCGGGCGAGGATGGTATTCTGCATTTTTTTCTGGAGATTATCCCTCTGCACGCAGACACCATCGATCCGAAACCTCACCCGCAACCGATCCTTCATCGGCTCGATATGGATGTCGCTCGCGCGGGCTTTCACGGCATCGGTAATAATTGCGCTGACGAGGCGAATGATGGGAGCTTCATCATCATCTTTACCCTTGGTGAGGGTAACGTCCATTGAAGCGTTGCGATCCATTGAAATTTTGCGGACCATTTCATCGATGGATCTCTGCTCTTCCGCAAAAAGCCTGTCGATATGGTCTTTAATTTTACTTTTGACGGCGAGACAGGTTTCAATCGGCTTGCTGAGTCGAAAGCGGAGGATGTCCAGGGTTTCGAGATCATTGGGATCACCGATGACAATTTTGAGCTTGCCGTTCTCCTCCCCCACCGGCAAGACTTGATGACGCTTGATGAGATCAGCCGGTAGAAGGCGGAAGTCGCTGACAGCCAAAATGTTCCGGTCGAGGTCTATGAACTCCATGTCATTTTGGATAGCCATCGCCTTGGTCACATCTTCTTCCGAGGCAGCTTTCGATTCAACAAGGACTTTTTCAATCGGTGTGCGACTTTTACGAGATTCTTCCACCGCCTGCGCCGCAGCGGGCTGCTTCAGGGCGCCCATTTCCACAAGGATGTCGACCAATTCTTTACGTTTGCGTGCCATAGCAACCTCTTCCTGATCCACCGGAGGCACCTGCCATCCAAGCCGGCCTGCCGATGCGTAGTCTAACACACTTTGGTGAATTCTAAACCCAAAAACACTTCACACCTTAAGCATGTCCAACGTACAGTATTCTTCGGCATTTGAGGTAACGCGGATCGGTGCATAACGGTTCCGGCGAAAAAGGCCGGGGACATCCGCGATTGAGATTATGGCCACCCCTGTCCGGAGGTCAAGCCCTCCGCGAACTGAGCCATAAGGGCTTCACAATCGCAAGGGTGAAGAGTATTTCGCCTGCATGTGTGCTGTGGCCGTACCGATCCTTGAAAAGGCGGAGAGCCGAAACGCCGGATAGACATCAGGCTCTGGCGACAGGTAAGAATGGCGGGGTGAGGGTGCATGGGTAGATCGATCTACGGCGTGCGTCTTGAATACTGAAAGTCCCGTTTGTCCGGTTCTCTAACCGACTGAGCATGGCGGCAAAGCGTGTTGCTGAACCGATATAAAAATTACACGCCAATGGCGTTAAGGAAATACCTCATTCGGAGTTACGGTAAAATCGTAATTGAGAATCAGGAACTTCGTGCTGACGCACAAAATAATCTTGCCTGCGGCATTTCATTCATGAGGCGACCATCTCCCGCTTAAGACGGATTTGCTCCATAAGAGGCTGTTTTTACGCGTGCTCGGTACTCACACGCCCGAGAAAATTAACGGTTCCACAACGACGGATCTGAATGCGATGCACAGTTTCTTCGCCTCCGATGAACATGGGTAACGCATTGCATTTTCCCGAACCGCATAGAATATTAATGTTGCAACGGCAGCAGGTAAGATGCCTGTCCGCGCCGGGCACGGTAAGAGCGGTTCTCGAGGTTGTCCGCGGGTTGTGCCAGCCGTTGAAGGAAAGGGCATGCTCTATGTCAAATCGATGGGTTCAGTGGAAGACTTTTATTAAGTCCAACGCCATCAGTGCTGCAATGACATTCGTGCTGATTGTGTTTCTGACGGTTTACATCGCTCTGACTCGCAGTGATTACCCGCAGAACACGGGTGAGACGGTATCTCCCCATGGCATGATCATGAAGCCTTCGGAATTCCATCCTTTCGGATTCCTCTACACGCCGACCTTTACCACATTTGAACGCTTTGCGCTCTTCGCCGTCCTATTTGTGGCGATCGCGGGGATAGCCTATGCCGTTCTGCTGATCCGGGTGATTCGTCGGGCGGATCACGGAACGGCAAAAATGCAGGAGGTGGCCCGCGCCATCCGTCAGGGCTCCATTGCATATCTGAGGCGGCAACGGCGCACCTTGTTACCGCTGATTGTACTTATCGCGGTTATTCTCATCGGTACTGCGAGCTGGACAACGGGGGCGGGAGCGAGCCTGCCCATCGGACGCGGTATTGCATTTCTCATGGGGTCTTTATTTTCCATGGCCGTGGGCACCATCGGCATGTTCATGGCGACCGAAGGAAATGTCGTTGTCGCTGCCGCCGCCCGACAGGGATTTGGCAAAGCATTACAACTTGGATACCGCACCGGAACGGTGACAGGGATGCTCAATGATGGTCTTGGTCTTTTAGGGGCCACAACCATCTTTATGTATTTTGGAAATCGCGCCCCAGAGGCTTTACTCGGTTTCGGGTTTGGCGGCACGCTGCTGGCACTGTTTATGCGTGTCGGCGGGGGAATTTACACCAAGGCGGCAGACGTGGGCGCCGATCTTGTCGGGAAGATTGAAAAGGATATACCCGAGGATGATCCGCGCAACGCGGCAACGATTGCTGACAACGTCGGGGATAACGTCGGCGATTGCGCCGGCATGGCGGCCGACATCTTCGAAAGTTATGAAGTCACCATGGTTGCGGCCATGATCCTTGGGTGGGCCAGTTTTGGGCACATCGGTTTGCTTTTTCCGCTGCTGGTCAGAGCGGTGGGCGTCTGCTCGGATATGATCGCGACATTCAGCGTACATGCGGCGGATAGAGGATCGGATAAGGACGCAATGACCGCTATCAATCGTGGATATCGCTTCGGGGCGGTCATCAGCACGGTCGGTTTTCTGCTGGTAGGTTTTTTCTACCTTCGATTCGGCGCCGGTGCGATTGCCGCTGATCCGGGGTTGCAGCATGTATTAAACTCCGCGCCGTGGTGGGCAAACTTCGGCATCCATGGATTGGATTTACGTCCTGCGGAAGCAACCTTTATCGGCGTGATATTGGCGCTAACGCTAAATTTATCGACGGAATATTTCACCGGTACTCATCACCCCCCCGTCGATTCACTGGTGAAGGCGTGCTCAACGGGACATGCAACCAATATTATCTCCGGGCTCTCCGTCGGTTTGGAAAGCAGCGTGAGCGCCATTGTGATCATTGCTTGTTGCTTAACGGCCAGCAGCCTGATTTTTTATGATACCAATCCTATCTTCGTAGCCTACGGTATCGCCATGGTCGGAATCGGTATGCTGACACTTGCCGGAAATACGCTCAGTATGGACGTCTTCGGGCCTGTGGCGGACAACGCCAACGGTATCGGCGAAATGGGGTACGACCCTGTAGAGATGGGGCCGGAACAGCACAAGGCGGCGCGACAGGTTCTCGCCGATCTCGACGCCACCGGCAACACCACCAAAGCTTTAACCAAGGGTGTTGCCATAGGCTCAGCGGTTATCGCCGCCGTAAGTCTCTACGCCGCGTTTATTACGCTTGTGGCTACGGGGGGAGTATCGGATCACGCCCGCATCAGCGAGGATGCCTACCGGGCCATCTCCGGGATCATGACGGTCGCCAGTCCAAAATTGATCGTCGGGTTGCTGCTGGGCGGAGCGGTACCATTTCTATTCAGCTCCATGACAGTTCGCGCGGTGGGACGCGCCGCATTTTTAATCGTCAAAGAATGTCGATTGCAGTTTCAGGATGAAAAAATCTGGCGCGGTGAAACTAAACCGAATTATGCCCGCGTGGTTAATATCTGCACCTCCACGGCCCAACGCGAACTGATTGGCCCCGGATTCCTGGCCATTCTTTCGCCCATCCTGGTCGGCTTTTTGCTCGGCGTTGTCGCACTGGCTGGATTTTTGGCCGGAGCCATCCTCTCGGGCCAATTGCTCGCTGTGTTCATGACCAATTCCGGCGGTGCGTGGGATAACGCCAAGAAAACCATTGAAGATGAGCCTCGAAACACCAGCGCCAATACCGGCAAAGGTTCTGAACGCCACAAAGCCTCTGTAACGGGCGATACCGTCGGGGATCCGTTAAAGGACACGGCCGGTCCAGCTATCAATCCGCTATTAAAAGTGATGAACATGGTGGCGCTGCTTTCGCTTCCACTGATGCTTCCATTTGACGCATCTCTTTGGAGATCTGAGCATGCGATACATGGCAGAGCGGTGATCAGATCATTGAGTCCCCATCCATGGATTGCCGCAGCCATCGGTGTTGTATGTATTGTCATCGTCGCGTGGGCGGTATTTCGTTCCAAACTTGAAACCCGCGAAATGGTGGAAATGGAAAAAGAGCTTGAATCGGTTTAATGATTTTATCGATCCCAACCCAGATACAGGAGATTTGCAGTGCTGCCGGAGTTCGCGCGCCGCTGCCGAAGGTATGGGGGCTTGTCCCCGGCCGCATCCCCAAGCGATGCTCGCCGAGCCGCATTTCTGATCGGATGTCTGGTTGCCGTCGGAATCCTGCTCTGGGCGCTGGCCGTTTCAGCATTTATGGGTAACAAGGCGCTCCTGGCGCTGGCTACCTTGGCCACGGTGTTCGGCCTTCGCCATGCTCTGGACGCCGACCACATAGCTGCCATAGACAATATTACACGGCGCTTGATGGACGGTGGTCGCCGGCAGATAACCGTGGGTCTGATGTTTTCCCTCGGTCACTCCACCGTAGTGATTGCATTGGCGTTGCTGGTGATTTTCAGTGTTCAACAGGTGCGTGCGTCACTCAGCCATCTGATGAGCTTCGGTGGTATATTCGGCGGGGCGGTGTCCGCTTTACTACTCCTGCTGGTCGGAGGGGCGAATCTTTTCGCATTGTGGAAGTCCATCGGAAGAGCCCGGAGCAACACCGGCAGCGAAGTGAATGCGGAATCCGGCGCTCTCGCAACCGGCGGAATCTATACCAAGCTCCTTGGACGCGTCTTAAGCCTGGTAAACTCAAACTGGAAAATTTATGGAATCGGCTTCCTTTTTGGTCTCGGCTTCGACACCGCCAGTGAAATTTCCATTCTCGTCATGTCCGGTGCAGCGGCGTCGCGCGGAATGCCCCTCTGGCATTGCCTGCTGTTTCCCCTGCTGTTTACCTCTGGAATGACGCTGGTTGATACGCTGGACAACATTCTGATACTCTCAGCATATAAATGGGCACTCACTACCCCACGCGGTACCCGCTACTACAATGCCGCGATGACTTTGACAACCATCTTTATGGCTTTGGGAATCGCGGTAATCGAGGGTTTCGGGTTGTTATTGCCCTCAAATGCCGGCGCTCGGCATGGGGTGATTGCCTCTTGGGTGACAGTTCTAAATGATCATTTCGCATCGATCGGCGCCGTATTTGTCATGGCTACCGGTGCTATTTGGCTGGGATTGTGGCTGCTGTACCGCATGAGAACTGCGTCCTCATTGCGGTACCCGATTGCATAGCGCCCATCGGCAGGGGCTTGCTCAATATCTGAAACGAGTCACATCATTTGTGGTAAACGAGCAGAATCAGCAGTGCCAGCAGCGACACCAGCGCCATCACAAACGCACTGTTGATCATCCATGTATTCCGCGTGCGCGATTTGTCGATCCAATCCTGCACCTGAACCGTCGCATGGGCATAACTGTCACGGACCTGCGACAGGCATTCTACCGCGTTGCGATTGGTAAGCTGCAATCGATCCAACATCATTGAAAATCGGTTGAACGCTTCAACCAGTTGTCGATCAATCTCGGTTGAGGTTTCCATCTGTTCCCGGATACCCTTAAGCATATCCACCGGCGGCTTGCCAGAGGCTATCAGATTTGAGATGCTCTCGGCGATATGCTTCTGCTGCTGCACATGAATCGCCAGCCGCTGGCTGATTGTCTCAAGCATCTGCGCCTGCAATTGGCTCGTCTGTGGCAATGCCTCGACCGCATGCGGCAGGGTGGCCAGTTGCGCCAGAAGCTGTTCCTGTCTTTGTACCTGGCCATCGAGTGTCGCACGAAGCTCCTGGACGGTCGTCAGCAGCGCGTCGTAGCTTTGCTGCAGTTTATAGGCCCCCGGCTCAGGCCCGGCTCCGGGGCCGATATACCGCAATACATCCGAATCTCTGCCACCGCGGTCATCTCCGCCATGCGCGGGCTTATCGATCTCATAGTCGATGACTTCAGTCGGGATTGGTCGAAATATTTTTCTAAGCACACTCATACAGTCACCATTATAACAACGACGGCGGAAGAAAAGCATTGCAACCACCGGGGGCGGTAAATCACACGGCCCATATTGACGAGCGCGCTTGACGTTTTCGCGGTGATTTCGCGGCGGATACGGGTATCCGTTATAATAGTTGTCAAGCAGCCGGGTGGTCGCTCGTCATAACCTGACGGGAGGAAAGTCCGAACACCTCAGGGCATGGTGGTGGGTAACGCCCACCGGATCCGGCTTAGGCCGGGTGCGGGAAAGTGCCACAGAAAATAAACCGCCGAATGCAGGCGAAAGTCTGCATGGCAAGGGTGAAAAGGTGCGGTAAGAGCGCACCGCGATGTCGGTGACGGCATCGGCATGGTAAACCCCACCAGGTGCAAGACCAAATAGGAGGCCAACGCGCCGGCCCGGCGTGCCTGTGATGCCCCCGTCAAAAAGTCACAGGCAATTTGATCCCGGCGTGCGAAGCTCCCGCTTGCGGGAATCAGCGCGCCGGATCAGCACGGCCTCGGGTAGGTCGCTAGAGGTCGGCAGCAATGTCGATCCCAGATAAATGACCACCGCCCCTGAGCGGGTACAAGATTCGGCTTACAGGCTGCTGAAAAAACCGGGCTGCGACGCTGGTGTCGCAGCCCGGCCTTTTTTTTCGCCCGGCCGCTTTTCGACCGAGCCCGTGATCGCACGTGTGGATGGCTTGGGTAGTGCGTACGGACCCGCACGGGTGAAGAAGGATGATTTTAATTTTCGGCATAAGGCGGTTATAAATCGCACGAGTTGAAGGTTGATTTCGGGAGTTTAAATGGCCTCAGAGCATCTGCCGCAGATACCCAGCAAGCTGTTTTTAACGCGCGGATCGGGAAGACATCGCTTTCGGGCACAATCGCTGGAACTGGCGTACCGGAACGCCGGTATTCAAAAATTTAATCTTGTGAAGGTATCGGGGATTGTGCCCGCCCGTTGCAAATTTATTAATGCCCGCGAGGGGATCAGCTATCTGAGTCCGGGACAGGTGGCTTACGGCGTGATCAGCGAGGTCGCCTCCAATGAACCGAACCGGCTCATCGGCGCCGGCGTGGCGGTGGCCAAGGCCATTAAAGATCAATACGGTTACATCAGCCATTTTGAAGGGTATGGCCTGACCGAAGAAAGGTTACGTGATGAAGTGGACGACGCGGCCGTCACCATGCTGGCCACAACGCTGGGGATCGAATTTGATCCGGCGAAAAATTATGACGAGCGCAAGGAAATTTACCGGATGAGCGGCTACACCGTGCGGGCACGAAATATTGTGCAGACGGCTGAGGGGGATAAGAACGGGCTCTGGACGACCGTCATCGCGGCGGCCATCTTTATCATCTGAAAGTTATTTATTCTGCGATTCTTGCTGGATCGGTCGGTGGGCAAAGGCAAATGGTCCATACGGTCTGCGTATACCGGGCGCTTCGTGCGTGCGGCCCACTACGGCATCGATCCGCCGGCCCGTGGCTGAATCAGTGTGATGGCGGTCTGAGATGATTTACCCAGACGCCAGATGATTTCTTTCGCGGCGGCGTTGAGTTTGCCATTGGGCGTGGTGATGTGGGCATCGCGGCCTGCGGCACTGTAGGCAGTGGCGATCTGCTTATGCGTTTCAAATGAAAGTACGTCAGCGGTAAGGCGGGCACCGGAGAGTTCCAGAGCGGCCCGGTCGGCGCGAACGGATTTGAGCTTGGCGGGGCCTCCCATTCCAAGGGCCACGGCGCCGGAGGCGGTTTTGTCGGTTCGCTGGAGCGTAGCGATGAGCCGAGCGGCATCGAGGAGTATCAATCCTTTATTGGGGCCGTTATAAGCGCCGGTGATGCTGCGTGAAAGTACGAACGGACGCATGGGGCGATAAACGAGTCGCACATTGCCCGCAAGGATCAGGCGTCCGGTGGAGCCGCGATAATCGAGTGATTTGCTCCAGGCAAAAGCGGACTGCCCCCGGTTGGTCGGCGCGGAGGCGGTTGAGGCGGCGTGGGCGGTGCGGCGATAATTTTCCAATGATAGTTTACCGTGTCCGGCGATCAGCAGATGGGCTTTGCGGGCGTTATAACGCAGACGGTGGCACTCGATGAACAGACGCGTATCGATGAGTTTGGCGGCGTTGTAGCTGACATCTTCCGCCTGAACGCTCTGATTTTTGCGGGTGGTAAAGGCGTAGATTTCGCTCACCCGCAGAGCCCCTTTTTTGCGACCCCGGAGTTTAACCTGAAGCACCGGCGCCGTGAGGCGACTCTTTCGCAGCGGCTGACCGACCAGTTGGGCTTTCACATGCGAGAAGAATGTGGCCTCGCCGGCTTTGTTGCGGAAGTACATGCGCCCCTTCCAGGCCAGAAGGAGATGCGTGGGCGTTTTGCCGCCTCGGTTGGTCAGATACAGCTTGCCAGCCGCAGGCACATTCAGATCGTCGCTTTCGCCATTGAGCGTAATGAGCTGACTGGACAGCCAATTGTCCTGCTCGGCGATGCGGGCTGGCCGGTCGGAAGCGACATTGCCGCGGAGCATGGCGAGCTTGGTGCGGCGATCTCCGCGCAGATCGGAACAGGTTGCGGTGATCGGTTGTGATCCGCCGGAAATAACCAGTGAAACCCGGCCCCAGGCGTGAAACCGCCCGACGGTGAATCGGCCGGGTGCAACCGCCGCCGTTAGATGCTTTCCGCCTGCAGGTGATGCAGCTGATATATTCTGCAGTTCAGCACGGAGAAAATTTGATTGCAGATCATAACGGCGGTGCGATTTTCCAGCGGCGGTGGTGCGCCGGACGGCGCCGGCGGAAAGCCCAAGCCCGGAGGTACCACCGGTCTGATAGAAGGAAAGATGTACCCCCCCCGCCGCATACAGACTCGATGGTTGCCGAACACCGGTGGTGCGATTAATTGCAGTCGAAAGCTTCACCATATCAGCGGAAAGTGTGTCCTCATGCCGAGCTTTGCGCGCCGACGTACCAAGCGCTGAACGCATTTGCACTTGGCCGCGGGCAATGAATTGGCGCAACACGGCGCCGCCTTTGGGTGCGGCGGCAAAGAGGGCGTGCATCGTATGGGACTGAAGATGGAAGGTTTTATTAAAAAACACCGCCCGACCGGAGAGCCGGAGTGATTTAATGGAGGACTTACCGCTGCGGCCGGACCGGCTCATGACCACCTGCATCTGATTTTGCCAAGTCCCCTGCCATCCTTGCGCGACCGACCCCTTCGGCGTATAGGTCCATTGTCCCGGGCCGGTGAGATTGAGCCGATTGGAATTCGCTGCGTAAAGGAGGCTGCGGCAGGTGATGTGGCCGAGGTGGGCATCCATAAATTTAATCGGAGCGAGTCCGTCGGCCTGCATTCGGAGGCGGCGGGTGGCGGTGTGATAGCGTACCTCACTGGCGTAGGCGAGGCGAGCCGGTCCATCGTGCATGACCACCGGATCACCGCTGCGGCCGAATGCCTGGAGGATCACATCTTGGACATCTTGCAAACCGACGTGCCGCTCACGTACCGGGCGCAGGACCAGCGGGCCGCTCCAATGCACCACCAAGCTGCGTCCGCCTTTCGTCGCGGAAGCCGGCTTTGACGGGTGCGCTTTCTGATGTGGCGCTGAAGCGCCGGCTTTACCCGCTGTCGGCTGGGTTGTGGCCGGTGGCGGTGTCACAGGGTGCGTTTGCGGAGATTGGGTTTTGCCGGTGACACCGCTGTTGCTGCGTGCGGAGGAAAAATAGAGGCGCAATCGATGGGCGGCGAGCGATTCAGCACCGAAATGGACTCTGACTTTTTCGGTAAAGACCATGCCGTAAACGGAATCGGAAAGCCCAGGCGCTGCCGGATGGGTAGTCGGTGCGTGCGATGCCTTTGCCGGGTGGTTTTTTCCCGCTGCGAGTGTTTTGTCGCCCCCCTTTTCGAGGTTGCCCACAGCCGGTTGGGATTGGGATGGCGATTGAGTTTTTGGCACCACCCGGGGCGCGGGAGCAGAGCCCGAAGTCGGAGATGTGGTCGCCGCATTAATATTTTTCAAGATCAGATAATCGCCGTGGGCAATCTGGAGATAGTCCAGGCGTTTGGTGGTGACATCCAGTTCGCAGGTGAGGCGTCTTCCGGCAAATGCTACGCGATCACCGTGCACGACGACCCGCCCCCGGCTGGTGATAAGCCCCTGCTGGTAATTAAACTTGACCGGTCGGCTGAGTGTAATTTGAAACTGCCCTTTTTGCCGGTGATCATCTCCCTGGATGAAGCTGTTTTCCGGGCCGATGGTAATGACGACATGCCCGTAAAGTCGGCCTTTGCGTGGATAAATATGATTGGACATCGGCCCGCCGAGCTGATCAACGGAAACATCACCGTAGTCGCTGGTGACGAATATGGCGGTGTGATGACTGCCGTAAAACTTCATGCGGGGTTTGACGAGATGATAGCGCCCACGGCCTTTGGGGATGGCCCGGCGAAATTTCAGCACGTAAAGCAGGCGCCCCTTTTTGTCGCGGTCCACCATGACCAGATTGGACCCACCGGTGCCGGAGGGGATATTGATCGGTTTGAGGCGATGCCCACCGGGCGCTGCCGCAGGCGAGAAGAATCTCGACTTAACCCAGAGGAACGCCCCCACGACCAGGGCGAGACTGAGAATATAGATAAAAAGGCGTCTACCGAGCATGCGGCTCAATCATCCAAAAACGGGGTTACTTCCTTCATCGATGCCGATCAGTGGTAGCGTGCCAGAACCTGTTCCCACAAATTCATCGATTTGCACAACCATTCTATCGCATCGCGAACCGCACCGTGACCGCCCGGATATCGGGTGATATAACGTGCCTCGGCCTTTACTTCCTCGGCGGCATCGGCGACGGCGATCGGCACACCGCAGCGACGCATGACGGGCAGATCGGGCAGATCGTCGCCAATGTAGGCAACCTGCTGGGCGTCAAAGCCGAGTTGCTGAAGCAGATCGTCAAATATTTCCAGTTTGTTCGAGACATTCTGATACACGTATTGGATGCCGAGTTCTTCAGCGCGGTGCTGGACGACAAGACTTTCCTTGCCGGTGATAATGGCCACCTGCCGATTCAGCCGCCTCCAGATAACCAATCCGGACCCGTCACGCACGTGAAAGCGTTTGATCTGCTGGCCGCTGTCATCGCGAATGATGCCGCCGTCGGTCATCACCCCGTCTACATCGAGGATGAGCAACTGAACCTCGGGCGTTAGAAGTTCATACATAGGCCGTGCAATTTCACTCATTTTCGTCTGACTCCTGTATCTTCCTTGAAGGACTAATCTGCAATCTGCAGGCTTACAATATCCTGAACGTCAATCATACCGACGGGACGGCCCGATTCATCCACAACCGGCAACTCGTCGATGCGGTGGCGATTCATCAGTTCGAGCGCTTCACTGGCCAGCCGGTCGGGATTGATGCGTTTGGGACTGCGGGTCATAAAGCCGGCGACCGGTACATCGAGGATGGTTTCCTGTGTGGCGATTCGCCGCCGGATGTCGGCATCGGTCAATATCCCCGAGAGCAACCCCTGGTCATTGATGATGATGAGGGCGCCCGCCCGGCGGCCGGCAGCATGCTCGATGGAGAGTGCTTCGCGAAGAGTCTGCCCTTCACGAACCACCACCAGATTTTCGCCGGCGCGAAAGCTCATCACATCCGCAACACGCAGCAGTTTGCGGCCCAGCGACCCGGCAGGATGGAAAGCCGCAAAATCCGCCGCCGAAAAATTTCGTCTTCCCATTACCCCGAGAACCAGTGCGTCCGCCGCCGCGCTCATGCACGCGATGCTGGTGGTCGGCGCCAGACGCAGCGGGCACGCCTCCTCGATGTTGCCGAGTTCAATGGCGATATCCGCCAGACGACCCAGCGAACTTTTGCGGCTGGACGTGATGGCAATCGTCGCCACGGCACTGCGTTTAACGGAATCCGTCAGGCGAAGGAGTTCCTGCGTCTCACCGCCGTAGGAAAGCATCAGCATGATGTCACCACGCCGCACGCGACCCAAATCTCCGTGCAGTGCCTCAACCGGGTGAAGAAAATGAGAAGGGGTACCAGTGCTCGCGAAACTGGCGCTGATTCGCTGCCCTGCCAAGCCCGACTTGCCAATGCCCGATACCACCAGTATCCCCGGTTTATCGGGGCCGGTATGGGCGTGAATGAGTTCAATGGCCTTTGGGACGGCATCGTCAAGCCGATTCACCAGTGTGCAGAGTGCTTCCGCCTCGGATTGCACCACCTGTCGAGCATCTGAAAGTAACTGTTGGCCTTCCGCCGCCGCATTCATCATCCATTTACAATAAGGGATGATTCGCGGGGCGTAAAACCAGCCGCCTGGACAGGGAGCAAACGTCATTGCCTGCGACGAAAAGTGTGGTATTCGTTTGGTCGATCGGAACGGAGTCCCTGATTTTAGGGTAATTGATGGTGAAAAGACGGGCTTACGGATTCTGCTTGGCTTTCATGGGGCTGGTGGTCGCCGTGAGTTTATTTCCATCGAGATATGGGATTTTGTCCGCAGGATCGATCCCACCGTCATCATGAATAACCGGCTGGAAGAGAGGCTTCATCTCAAAGGTTATGGCGATTATTCAACACCGGAACAGTTCATTCCACGGGGCGGTTTTTTCCGGTCCGTCGGAGACGTGCATGACCATCAACAACACGTGTGGCGGGGGTTACTCTTAAAAGTTGTGGACGGAGAAAAAGAGGCGGCGTAACCTAAAGGTGTGAATTTTCTGTCTTTTTTTAGGAGTACGCCACCATGGAAAAGAGTATGACCGAAATGATGAAGTTTTCAACGCTCGGATTCAGCGATGCCCTGACGGAGATATTGCGTGATGGAGCCCAGCGGCTTTTGTCGCAGGCGGTGCAGATGGAAGCGGAAGCCTGGATTGCAGCACGCGCCAAGCAGGTTGA
>JBMFVY010000010.1:0-52954 GCA_049965755.1 Phycisphaerae bacterium
ACCGACCCGGGACACAGCCACATATCGACATCTGTTCATATCATGCCGTTCGGAAAACCTTACAACGCAAGCGGCTCATGAAACGAGAGCCGAGTTTCCCGTACTCCCCTTCGAACGCTTTTACTCTATCGCGTTATCGACTATCATTCTTTAGCGTAACGTGAGTCTTTTGAGGCGCAAAATGCCAAGCATTCTTGAGACAATTAAAGGGCCGGAAGACCTGAAGAGCTTATCCATTGAGCAACTGGGTAATCTGGCGGCTGAAATTCGCGACACCATTGTCAAAACCGTCGGTGCAAACGGCGGGCATCTTGCCCCAAATTTAGGCACAGTCGAAGTTATTCTCGCGTTACATATTGTCTTCGATATGAAGGTGGATCGGCTGCTTTGGGATGTCGGCCACCAATGCTACCCTCATAAACTCATTACCGGACGCTATAAAAATTTCAGTTCACTGCGGAAAGCCGGCGGGATATCTGGCTTCCCGGAACCCAACGAAAGTCCGTACGATCTCTTCAGCGTCGGACATGCCGGAACGGCCATCAGCACGGCGGTGGGAATGGCCCGGGCGGACCAACTGCTGGGGCGGGATTCCCGCGTGGTGGCCTTCATCGGCGATGCATCCATCGTCAACGGGGTGGCGTTTGAGGGGCTCAATAATGCCGGGACGCTCAAGCGGCAGCTTCTGGTCATCCTTAACGACAATTCCATGAGCATCAGCGAGCCGCAGGGAGCTTTTGCCAATTATCTTGAACATCTGCGCGTGGCAGCAAGCTACGACGAGGCAAAGCGACGCCTGCAGGAAATATTGGATCGCATCCCGTGGGGCCAGAAGATTTCTGAAATCGGCGGCCATATCAAGCACCAGCTCAAGAGCGCCTTTATTCCGGGCCATATTTTTGAAGACTTGGGATTGAAATATTTCGGCCCGGTGGATGGGCACGACATACCGAGTCTGCTGGAAAAGCTCAACGAGCTTTACAGCCTCAACGCCCCGGCCGTGCTGCACGTCAAGACCATCAAGGGGAAGGGGTATGAATGGGCGTGCGAAGACCCCACCACGTTTCACAGCCCCAAGCCGTTCCAGGTGGAGGGGTGCCGCGTGGTGATCAATCAGGGGTCCGGGCGTACCTTCACCAGTGCCTTTGCCGATGCGATGACGCGGATTGCCAAGGCGCATCCGAACGTTGTAGGCATTACGGCGGCGATGCCGGATGGCACGGGGATGATCAAGCTCAAACCGCAGCAACCGGATCGGTATTTTGATACGGGTATTTGCGAGAGCCACGCCACCGCGATGGCCGCGGGAATGACAAAAGCCGGGCTGCGACCGATTGTTGCCATTTACAGCACATTTCTGCAGCGGGCGTTTGACCAGATCTTTCAGGAAGTCTGTCTGCAGGGGTTGCCGGTGATCTTTGCGGTCGATCGGGCCGGGCTGGTGGGAGATGACGGTGCGGTGCACCACGGCTTCTGCGATCTGGCGTTTCTCAAGAGCCAGCCGGGAATAGTGCTCATGGCTCCGTCGGATGAAGGGGAACTCAACAGCAGCCTTGATTTTGCACTCACGCTGCAATCGCCGTGCGAAATCCGCTATCCGCGCGATAACTGCCCGGCCGAGGCGCTGGGCTCCACGTCTCCGTGGCAGATCGGCCGCCATGGCGGGGTATCGCGTCAGTTGCGAGCGGGGGATGATGCCACACTGCTGGCCTACGGGTCGGTGGCGGCCCAGGCAGTCGCCGCAGCCAAAATCCTCGCTGACGAGGGTATTCACGTGGGCGTGGTGGATGCCCGATTCTGCAAACCTCTCGACGGCGAGATGCTGGAAAAACTATTCATGGCGGGCCGACCGATCATTACAGTGGAAGATCATTCCACCATCAACGGGTTTGGGACGGCGGTTATTGAACATGCCCAATTGCACGGATTTGATGCCCGCTGCGTAACGCGTGCCGGCATCCCGGATCGCTTTGTGCGTCAGGCTTCGCGGGGAGAGCAGTTACGTGAAGTGGGCCTCGATGCGGCCGGACTTGCCTCGACGGTTCGAGATGCCATCGCCCGCCATCCGGCGACGCCGGTTAAAGGCTCGGTCCGGACGCGCCGTGTGGCCGCCCCGCTGCGTGGCTGATTTTTTCCCTAATACTGCGTCAACCAAATGACATGCTGATTTGACGGCCTGATCGGGCGATCAGATGGCCGCGGGAGCTTCGTTGGTGATTTTGCGAAGTTCTTCCAGCACGCTCGCCGCCCGCCCGCTGTCGATTGCCGCCGCGGCACGGGTAATCCCCTGCGGCAGGGCCTTGACGGCCCTACCCACCCAGAGTGCGGCGGCGGCATTCATGAGCACCATATCGCGGGCCGGCCCTTTTTCACCGGCAAGTACACGGCGGATGAGCGCCGCCGATTCGGCCGGCGTATTAATTTCCATATCACGGCTGGGAGTAACCTCCAGACCGACATCGGTGGGGTTGAGCGTGACATTTTTGATCTCATCGGCATCAAGCAGACACATGCCGGTCGGCCCGCTGATGGACAATTCGCACATCGGCCCGGATGCCGGATCGCGGCCGCAGACGACCATCGCCCGTTCGGCGCCCAGGCGCCTCAGCGCCTCCGCCACCGGCACGACAAGTTCCGGCGACGGTACGCCCACGAGCTGCCGCCGGGCCGCTGCGGGGTTGGTCAGCGGACCCATTAAATTGAAAATGGTCGGAAAGCCGACAGCCCGCCGGGCCTCCGCCACATGCTTCATGGCCGGATGATGGCGTGGGGCATAGCAGAAGGCGATTCCCACCTCCCGCAGTGATCGCTCCTGAATTTCCACCGGTGCAGCGATATTCACCCCAAGTTCACGCAGCACATCGGCACTGCCGCTGCGGCTGGTTACCGCCATATTGCCGTGTTTGGCGACGATGAGTCCGCACGCTGCGGCGACGATGGCGGCGGTGGTGGAGACATTGAATATCCGCGATCCAGCTCCGCCGGCGCCGCAGGTGTCGATGACATCGGGCGGGGCCTTGACCGGCACCACAAACTGCCGCATCGCTCCGGCGGCTCCGACCAGTTCATCGACCGAGGGAAGGCGCGTCGCCATCAAAGCCAGAAATGCACCGAGTTGTATCGGGTTGGTTGCACCGGTCATGATCTGCTCAAAAGCGATGCGCACCTCATCTTCCGTAAGAGGTTTGCCGCGATGGAGTTTTCGTAATAAGTCGATCATAAATTTTCCGCGGCCCGGAGCACCAGCTCCGGACCCAGCCGGCGCTATCGCGCCGACCCCTGTACCACGTGGGCACCGGGCCCGGCCGTGGTGACAAAATGGGTCGCCTGCAGGCTCGTACGGCGTGGGTACTGGTCATCAATGGTGGCGGCGGCGTCCGCCATGGCGGAGTGGCGTCCCATGACAACAATGCTGCCGCCGAAGCCACCACCCGTCATCCGTGCTCCATAGATACCCGACACGCCGGAGCAGATTTCAACCAGCGCATCGAGTTCCGGGCAACTCACACCATAATCATCGCGGAGACTCTCATGCGATGCGTACATCAGCTTGCCGGCGCTTTTCCAATTTTTTGCCTCCAGGGCTGCCGCAAAATCCAGTGTCCGCTGGTTCTCGCTGATCACATGCCGGGCCCGGCGAAATACCACGGGGTCCAGGTTCAAACGGCACTCCTCCAGCATCGGCATCGAAACATCGCGCAGGGCCTTCACCATGGGAAAGGCCCGCGATATAACCTCGACCGCCCGATGACATTGATTTCGCCGCGCCGTGTATTCCCCCTGCACCAGCTCATGTTTGACATTGCTGTTGGCGATCAGGAATTCAACCTGCGTATTATCCAGCGGTATCTGCCGGGGCTTGAGATCGCGGCAATCCAGCAGCATGGCGTGCCCCTTTATCCCCATGGCGGAGATATATTGATCCATAATCCCGCACGGAACACCGGCGTAATGATGTTCCGCCCACTGGCACGCCAGTGCCAGTTCCGGCATGGCAAGCGAAGCATTATTAACCGTGAGCATCGCCAACCCGGATGCAACCTCAAATGAGGCGCTCGAAGAGAGCCCGCCGCCCAGAGGAACATCGGTGTAGGCCAGCGCATCCATGCCGACCTTCAGCAGATTTTTCTTCCGCAGCGCCTCCGCCACACCGCGCGGATAAGCCGACCATTTCGGCGGGTCTTTTTTAACCGGTGCGTCAATTGAAAATTCGACCACCTGTGGCTCGATCGCACTGGCCATACGAATCACCGCATCGGTGCGAATCTTGGCAAGGATGGTCGTCTGGCGCGTCAATGCCATCGGGAAGACGAAACCGTCGTTGTAGTCGGTATGTTCACCGATGAGATTGACGCGACCCGGCGCCCGCACTTTGATAAATGGGCGTGAGTCGTTCCCGAATTTATCCGCAAACAGCTTTTCCATCTCTTTGTCAGACAAGGCGACCTCCATCAGTTATACCTTTTATCCGGGGTACATGTCCGTGCAAAGGCAACTGAGAATGTAAGCGACATGGCAAGTTGTTTCAATTGCGGGAGCCGAAGCGGTTGTCACGCGACACAGCCATTTTCGCGGGCATGTCTCCCGGTAAGATGCCGACGCATGACGGAAGTCCCGTGTTGATCTCAATAGGCATCAGGTGCGAAGATTCCGCCCCGGGTTTTACCGTTTTTGTCGTACTGCCCCCGATATGCCCGGCGCAGCTACCGGATATTGGCAGAAACAGGGAGGTAGAGTAGACTTTCGCTCTGTGGAACGACGTTGCTATCGTCCGGTTGCCCGCAGAGGGGCTTAAGGAGAAAGGCGCCGTCGCCGCCACGAAATGGTTCATCTGCAACGGTTCGGTTTATGTATGGTTCAATAGGAGTATCATCATGACCCTTAAACACCTGTCCGCCGGTCTTTTGACGTTGGCATTGTGCCTTTCGGTAGCAACGCTTACAGGCTGCAGCAAGCAGAGCACGAGCGGCCCGAAAAAGCTGACGATCGCTGTTATTCCGAGCGGCAGTACCGATGTCTACTGGCAATATGTGCATGCCGGCGCCCTGGAGGCGGGCAAAAAGTTCGGCGTTAAAATTGATTTCCAAGGGCCGGTTATTAACGGCGATCGAAATTCTGAGATTCAACTGGTACAGAATTTCCTAGCAGAAGGTGTTAATGGCATTGTGCTGGCCCCGGCCGACCCAGCCGCACTTGTGCCGAGCGTCAAGCAGGCTGAAGAGGCGCATATCCCGGTTGTAATCATGGATTCCAACCTCAACGGCACCCCGGGGAAGAGCTACGTCAGTTTTGTGGCGACCAACAATTTCAAGGCGGGTGAAAAAGCTGGCCGGTACCTGGCTAAATTGCTCCATGGAAAAGGGAAGGTAGTGATGCTTCAATATACGGTCGGCGCCGTAAGCACGATCAACCGGGCCAAGGGTTTTGAGGCGGCCATTGCAAAGTTTCCGGGGATTAAAATCATTGCCAATCAGTTCGGGGGCGCGACACCAAGTCTCTGTGAGCAAAAAGCGGAAAATATGCTGACCGAGATTCAAAAAGCAAACGCCGTTTTCTGCGTGAATGAAACCTCCACTTTCGGCATGCTCAGGGCCCTGACTCAGTCCGGCATGCTGGGCAAGAAAAAGTTTGTGGGCTTCGACTGGCAGTCAAACTTCGCAGCACCCATCGAGGCAGGCGATCTTGACGGCGTGGTGGTGCAGCGACCGGTACACATGGCGTATATGGCCGTTAAGTTTCTGGTTGAGCACATCCACGGCAAAAAGGTGCCGGCTGTACTGGATACCGGCGCCGAGATTGTCACGCCGAAGAATCTTGAGACTCCGGCTATTCAAAAGCTGATTGCGATACCAAAAATCAAATAATCGTCAGAGAAAGTGCGGTAGGGTTACCGCGCAGGAAAGCCATCGTATGTGAGGCCGTTAGCGCCATGACCGATGCCTCGTTGTCTCCAGCGTCCACCGCCAATACGCCCTTGTGTCGCTTACGTATGGAGTCCATTCGTAAGCGATTCGGAGCCACTCAGGCACTGGCGGGGGTGGATTTGGAGGTAAGCGCCGGCGAGGTGCTTGCCCTTGTCGGTGAAAACGGGGCTGGAAAAAGCACGCTCATGAAAGTGCTTTCAGGTGCGTACACCCCGGATGAGGGGCGTATGTGGCTGGACGGTCAGCCGTATCATCCGGCGGATCCGATGGCGGCCCGCCGCGCTGGTGTGGCGATGATTTATCAGGAGTTGTCTCTCGCCCGACACCTTTCCGTGATGGAAAATATCCTGCTGGGCATCGAACCCCACCGGGGCCCGCTGATGGACTGGCGCAAAACCCGGCAGATTGCCGCCGACGCCATGGAACAGATCGGGCGACCCGACATTCCACTCACCATTCCGGTGGGCAGGCTTTCGATTGCGGAACAGCAGTTGGTGGAAATTGCCCGGGCGACGGCGATCGGATCTAAAGTGGTCGTACTTGATGAGCCGACCAGCAGCCTCACCTCGCACGATATTGCCGGTCTTTTCCGATTGATTCGGCGGCTGCGAGATCAGGGGCACGCGATCATTTACATTTCACACTTTCTCGAGGAAGTGCGGGCGATTTCAAACCGCTTTGTGGTGCTCCGGGACGGCCGCAGTGTGGGAGGCGGGATCACCGCCGATGCGGAAATTGATCGCATCATCAGCCTGATGGTGGGGCGGAAGGTTGAAGACCTCTATCCGCGATCTCACCATGAACCCGGAGAGGTGCTTTTGACGGTGAGGAACCTCGCCGGTGAAAAGAAACCGGCCAAGGCATCGCTGGAATTGCACCGAGGCGAGGTGCTCGGCATCGCGGGGCTTGTGGGAGGCGGCCGCACCGAACTTCTGCGTGCCATTTTCGGTCTTGATGCCGTTGTCGACGGGGATGTAAAAGTCGGCGTGGTGACCGGCGGTAGTGTGAGCCCGGCGATACGCTGGGGACAGGGCGTGGGGATGCTCAGTGAGGACCGCAAGGTTGAGGGGCTGGCGGTGGGGCTGAGCATTGCCGACAATCTGACGCTCTCGCGTCTCGGTTGGCTGGTTCGCCCCAGCGAGATACAGGCGATTGCCCGCCAATGGATCACCAAACTCAATATCCGGTGCGCCGGACCGGGGCAACCGGTTGTTGATCTTTCGGGTGGAAATCAGCAGAAGGTGGCCATCGCACGATTGCTTTACCACGGAGTGGACATTCTTCTGCTGGACGAACCGACACGCGGTATTGATGTCGGATCCAAGGCGGAGATTTACCGACTTATTGACGAACTTGCCAAAACCGGTAAAGCGGTGATCGTGGTGAGCAGTTATCTGCCCGAGCTTATGGGAATATGCGACCGTATCGCGGTGATGTGTCGCGGCCATCTGCATCCGGCCAGGGCAACTTCAACCGTCACAGAGGAAAGTATTATGCTCGAAGCAACAGGAGCCGCCGCATGAGCGAAACTTCCCAGGCAACCACCCCGGCTGAGCGCCGGACAACATCCCGCCGCTTTGATTTAAGGCGGGCTTTGACGATGCTGGGCCCAGCCATCGGACTGGTCGCGGTATGCATTCTTTTCAGCGTACTGCGGCCCCGTACCTTTCCCACATGGGCCAATGCACAAAATATTATCCTGCACTCGGTGGTGGTGGGAGTTGCGGCCATCGGCACAACGTCCGTGATCATTTCCGCAGGCATTGATATTTCCATCGGCGCCACGATCGCCGTGGTGACGGTCTCGGTGGCGCTGTTTGTGAACGCCGATCTGTCGCCTCTGTTGGCGGCGCTTGGCGGCATAGGTGTAGGTGCGGCATGCGGTTTATTCAACGGTACCTGCATTACCTGGCTGCGGCTGAATCCCTTTATTGTGACCCTAGGCACATTTTTGGCGTTTCGAGGTGTCGCCGATGAACTCAGTCATCAGCAGGCAGTCGCGGCCAACTCAACCTGGCTGAATAATCTGATGGCGCCGGGCGAGGCGCCTCTTCTCCCGTGGGGTGTTTGGATATTAATTATACTGATGATACTCACCGCGCTGATGCTGCGCTATACCCGTTTCGGACGCCACATCTTCGCGATCGGTTCCAACGAGCAGACCGCCCGCCTCTGCGGCATCGCCGTCAATCGCACCAAGCTGGCCATTTACGTGCTGGCGGGCGCGTTTTCAGGAGTTGCGGGCGTACTGATGTTTTCCAATCTGACGGAAGGTGATCCGACCACTTCAGCCAACACACCGCTCACCGCGATTGCGGCGGCTGTGATCGGCGGCGCGAGTCTGACCGGGGGACAGGGTTCGATCATCGGAACGGTGATCGGAGCACTGCTGATCATGACCCTGCGCAGCGGTTGTACGCAGCTTAACTTTTCGCAGGGCGGGCAGGAGATGCTCACCGGCATCATCATCATTCTGGCCGTCCTGCTTGATCGCCTGCGTAACCCGCCTGAGGCCTGAAATCTGCGCCGCGCATGATGATGACCCCGGTCCACCGCACAATCGAGATGCGCCCCACCCGCCACCATGGAGCTGGGTATTGTCATTCATCCGAGCTTCGTGACGGGTTGTACCGGCAAGCCCCACGGCTTATGACCCGCGTCAATCGTACAACACGCGGCGAAGCCTCTGCGCCGAAAACAGCGGCTTCCGGATCAGCCCGCGCCGTAGTGAGGAAAGCATGCCACGCCCATCTGGGGGTACCCGTCGACGTTTTTGTTGCTTAACACCATTCCGAGGCTAGAATGAAATGCGAGCTGCGGACAATTGTGTTTTTGCCGAAAGGCCTGAAATGACGGCTTATACCGAATCAATTTTATCTCTTTACAACGTGCCTTCTGCGAACATGGAGGGATTCGCTGCACTGGCTGAACTCGCCTTGGATTTACGATGGAGCTGGAATCGGGCGGCCGACGGCATCTGGCGACAACTTGAGCCGGAACTGTGGGATGAAACCCGGAACCCATGGCTGGTTCTTCAGACCGCATCGGTGGAAAAGCTGCAACGCCTTCTCGCGGACAAAGCCTTTCGCGCTCAGGTGGATGCCTTGCTCAAAACGCAGAAGCAATTGGCCCACGCACCGAGTTGGTTCCACGAACACCATCCGGATGCACCACTGACCTGCGTGGCCTACTTCAGCATGGAATTCATGCTCAGCGAGGCACTGCCGATTTATTCCGGCGGACTGGGCAATGTGGCCGGGGATCAACTTAAATCGGCAAGTGATCTGGGGGTGCCGGTGGTGGGTGTAGGCCTGCTTTATCAGCAGGGATATTTTCGGCAGCAGATTGATCGGGATGGGAATCAGCAGGCGTTTTATCCGTATAACGATCCCGGACAACTGCCGATCATGCCGTTGCGACAAAGCAATGGCGAATGGCTGCGCATGGAGATCGCGTTGCCGGGCTACACGGTATGGCTGCGTGCGTGGCAGGTGCAGGTTGGAAGGAGAAAACTCTACCTGCTCGACAGCAACGACCCGGCCAATCTTCCGGTACATCGGGGGCTAACCAGTGAACTCTACGGCGGAGGGCCGGAATTACGGCTCAAACAGGAATTGGCGTTGGGAATCGGCGGTTGGCGATTATTGGAGGCACTGGGGCTCAATCCGGAAGTTTGCCATCTCAATGAAGGACACGCAGCCTTCGCCGTGCTGGAACGTGCGCGGAGTTTCAAAGACAAAACGGGCGTGTCCTTTGACGCTGCATTGGCGGCGACGCGGGCGGGCAATGTGTTTACCACACACACGGCGGTGGCGGCGGGCTTTGACCGCTTTGCACCGGAGCTCATCAGCCGATATCTGGGACGCTACGCCACGGAAAAACTCGGCATATCGCACCGCGAACTCTTCGCCCTTGGACGTCAGAATCCGGATGACATGCATGAACCATTTAATATGGCCTATCTGGCGATGCGAGGCAGCGGTGCCGTCAATGCGGTAAGCCGTCTGCACGGGCAGGTCAGTCGAGAATTGTTTTCGCCGTTGTTTCGGCGCTGGCCGGTCGATGAGGCACCGGTTACATATGTCACCAATGGGATACATGTTCCGACGTGGGAATCATCGGCGGCGGATGAACTCTGGGCGCAGGCGTGCGGAGAAGGCCGATGGCTGGGCAATACCGAAGCACTGGCGGCGAAAATTGAGGCGACTCCCGATGTCCGCCTGTGGGAATTACGCACCACCGGACGAACGGCACTGGTGGAGGATGTCCGGGCGCGGCTTTCGCGCCAACTTGCAGCATCTGGATATGAACCGGAACTGGTGGAACGCGCCCGGCATGTGCTGGATCCGAATGTATTAACGCTTGGTTTTGCCCGACGGTTCGCCACCTACAAGCGGCCCAATCTGCTGCTGCATGATCCCGATCGACTCGCCCGCCTGCTTACCGACGGCCGCCGCCCCGTGCAACTGATCATTGCAGGCAAGGCTCATCCCGCCGATGGGGCCGGGCAGGAGCTGGTGCAGCAGTGGATTCAATTTATCAAGCGTTATCACCTTCTGCCGCATGCCGTTTTCATGAGCGACTACGACATGCGGCTCGCCCAACGTCTGGTACGGGGCGTGGACCTGTGGATCAATACTCCGCGTCGGCCTTGGGAAGCCTCGGGCACCAGTGGAATGAAGGTGCTGGTGAATGGCGGCCTGAATCTTTCTGAATTGGACGGATGGTGGGCGGAAGCGTACAACCCGGCGGTCGGCTGGGCGATCGGCGACGGCCGGGAACACGGCGATGATCCGGTCTGGGACGCCCACGAAGCCGACCAACTTTATGATCTTCTGGAACAGCATATCATTCCCGAATTTTACACCCGCGACGCCAACGGCGTATCCACGGCGTGGGTAGCCCGGATGCGAGCGAGCATGGCGCGTCTTACGCCGCAATTCTGCACCAATCGCACGGTGCGTGAATACACGCAAAATTATTATCTGCCGGCCGCACAACGATATCGCGCCCGTGCCGCTGATCGTGGTGCTGGCGGAGTGGAGATCGTCAGATGGAAGCAGGAGCTGGCTGAGAAATGGGGAAGCGTCCGGTTTGGAGAGTTGCATGTGAGCACGGCAGAAAACGCCCACACATTCGAGGTGCAGGTGTATCTCAATGCCTTGGACCCGGCGATGGTGCGTGTGGAATTATTTGCCAATGCCCTCGATGGCGTAACACCGATCCGGATCGAAATGAAAACGTTGCGGAAGCTTGTTGGCGCCGCCGGAGGATATGCGTACGGGGCCAAAATCGGCTCGGCACGACCGGCGTCGGAGTACACGCCCCGCATCATCCCACAATGGACCGATGCCGCCGTGCCGCTCGAAGCGGATTACATACTCTGGCAGCGGTGATACAAAAAAACAACGGCGGCCATCAGAAAAGCAAAGATGCCATCTCAGAAATCTGAAAGGAAAAGCCTCGCGTCTGGCAAACTATGATTTGGCAGCATGCCGGCTGTCCAGCAATACGGGGGTCGGACTGCGGAAGTCAGACACCGACGTGGCCGACGATCGGTGAACCGACGGGATTGGGCGACATGGCCACCTGATTCTGCGTCGGAGACACATCAATGGGTTTGAGCAGTTCGTGGATAACGGTCTGGGCATTTTCAGCCATCCATGCCGCCCGGGCATCCATCATCAATATCAGCGATGCCGCCGCGCCGGCGCCGGCAAAGATTTTTGATGCCAGCCCCACCGCCACCCGGGCCGCAATGGCCTCAATCATCAGCCACGGTACGGCTTTAACTTCCGCCACGCTCACCACCTGCACCGAGTCGTAGCCGAATAATAACTGACGCGACGCGTTGATATTGATTGCCGGATTAAATTCGGCCCCGTTACCCGTATCGCTGCGAATGGAAAATTGCAGCATGCCGCAGGCGATATCAGCCACCCGCGGCTGGAGCCGTGGGGAATCATGATCCAATACCGCCCGGATACGCCCGCCGTCAAAAAGGAGATTTCCGGGATGCCAATCGCAATGCGTCACCATCAGCGGCCAATCCGGGTAACCGAGCTGATTAACGCGGGTCGCCGCGGTGTGATAGATCGTGCCGAGCCGCGCCAGCGCCCGCTGCAGACTCGCCCGCAGGGCAGCGTTCCCATCCCCAAGGTCCATGGCGACCAATTTACGAAATATTTTTTGTATCTGACCGGATTGGTGCACGCCTCCGGCGGGAAGGTTCAGTTCACCGACCGCTCGTTGCAGGATCTGATGGTACTTCGCGAGAGTAGCCCCAGCCTCAATAAGTTGGCCGGTGGTGCCGTGAAATCGCTTGCCTTGAACATATTCGAAGAGTTCATACGTATGCCCGTCAAATACAAGTGCCGTCTTACCATCCACACGGTTGGCAATGAGACGTGCGATAGGAAATTCGGCGGCCTGGAGTAACGCCTGAATCCGATGCGAGGTCGCAACACGATCCCAGGCATCTTTTCCGCTAGCCCGCCGTTTGAGCAGAAACCTCCCTTTTTCAGAGAGAATGATGGCTTTTGGTGACCGTTTGCACCCGCGATCAAATGTACTGGCGCTCGATATGCTGCCGAGATCAAAGCGGCTCAGCACCAGCGCCAGTTCGTCGCCTCGAAAATGAAGATGATCGCCTTTCAAGTGCCCCTTCCGGTTTACGCAACGGCCCTGCGGTTTTGAATCGGATATCGCCGCATTCAGCATCCACTGCAAGGCTGTTTTCGGACCTTTTCCCAAGGTTATCAGACAATCTATTGACGCAGTGGCGGGCCCATCGGGTCGACTCGTTCGGCAATGACCGATAACGAACATGCCGCCCCGTAACAAGAAACTTGATTCGCAGTTGCACTTGAAAGTGTTTTGTGTCCGCGGCTTGATCCCGTCCGCCCGGCGCGTTATGATTTCCGTAGTAATTGAAACGTTGGGGCTCGCATGGTCGCCATCGATGAAAAATCAATGACCAAATTGGAGACGAGCCGTCGCCGCACGCAGCCGCTGGTGGATACTCTGTACCAGGGGATGACGCTGGATGCGGTGACGGGGCTTTATTACGACCGTGCCCGCGATTATTCGCCGAGCCTCGGCCGATGGATGGAGCAGGACCCGGCCCAATATATTAACGGGGCCAATACTTATCAGTTCGTCGATTCCTCGCCGGTGGGGAATGTGGATGCGGCGGGGGCGCAGGTCTACATGTACGGTGTCACGGTGGACAACACCCCGAGCCCGCCCCAGCTCCAGGTGTGGAACGACGCGACCGCGCCGTGGATGCTGGCCCACTTCATAGCGGCCACTGGGAACCCGGTGGTAATCACTGGTGGGTCGTTTCTGCGGGCGGTCGAGGGATCTTGGGAGCTCAAACAGGAAGAGTCACAATTCAAGGCGCAGTTGCTGGAGAAGGCGAGGGCTGCCGCAACGGCGCTGGGACCGGGGCAGAGTACGACGGTCAGATTGGACGTGAGGGACTTCACCTACACCATGCCGCGGGCAAAGTTGAACCCGTTTGGTCGTTACCTCGGCTTCGGCGAAATACACGTCAACATCGACGGTAGCGTTAATGTCCGCAAGGACGCCTGCGGGCACGTGAAGTACGACGGCGTCATCTACTTCAACGGCTTCGACCGCTATCAGTGGGGAACCGCCATGCACTCGCCTAATCCATGGAGCAGATACGCCGGGGATATTATCAACGCGAACGGCGTCCCCTTTAACTCGTACTGGAATTGGACTGAGCCGCTTTACGGGGAGCTGCGATAATGCTTCCGTCGCGCGCAGACTGGGTAATGGCGGCGAGGGTGCTCCTGTTCGTGTGCAAACTCGCGGCGCTTTCGCTGGGCGCGTTCATGGTCGTCGTTGTTCTGCGCCGGTGGCCGCCCAGCTGGCAGTGGCTGGCGTACGTCGCCGTGTGGCTGGCAGCTACGGGCGTGCTGCTCGCGGCGAGGTCGCCCGCCCATGTCCGTATCGGGCTCTACTGCGTGGCTTGGCTTTTGCTCTCGCCGGGCCTACCGCTTCTTTACGCGATGGCCCGGGCCCACGCCCCGGCAGCGGCCGAGAGGTACTACGTCGACATGATGCTTGGGGACCTCGCCGGCGTGGTGCTCGCATGCCCCTTGGCTTTGGGCATGCTGCTCAGGGCGGCCATCGTGCTGGCTGGAAAGGCCAGGCTGGGGCCCGCCGACGCGACACAGTCGCTCGGTGCCCAATGATCCGGATGGCTCGAGTAAACGCCCGGCGACCATTCCTCGGCGGGGATTTTTGCGTCGGGTAGATTTTGATCTGTCGATTGGATTTTCAGAAGCAGATCGATGGATCAACCGAGCAGGCAACTACATCACCGGAGCGGTAGGCGTACTGGCGGGAGCCATGCACCGTCGCAGCTTTCCCGCGACCCCCTGCCTTATGCTTTCGGCAGGAATTCCATTTTGAGGCCGGGTGATGGTCGCGGCTACCGGCTTACGGCCCCAGTAACCCCAACCTCTGCGTCCACTGGCTCGCTGTAAGCGGGAAATGTTACAATACCGCCATTGCGTTTTAGAAGCTCATTGCCGCTGTGCGCCCGTATCTGACCGCCCGCAAAGATGGCCTGCACCCCCGCGAGAGCGAGCCCAATCGCACAGCATTTGATTCGGGTCTGTGATAACTTTAAATGCAGTGAGCTTTTCTTTTGAAGGGAGCCAACCCGATGCAGCCCGCCCATATTCAGAAACCGTCAACCGTGATGAGCCCTGTTCGCGAAACGCGATCCGTTCGATCCAAGGCGATTCGTTGGGGCGCCTGCGTCGCAGCCGCACTTTGCGCAGGGCACTTTGCGAAACGTGTGGCAGCCGCCGAACCGATCGCCAAGCCCAATATTGTTTACATTCTTGCCGACGACATGGGGTATGGCGACGTAAGCTTGGTGAATCCGGGTGATCGCATCCAAACGCCCTACATCAACAGCATCGGGCGAAATGGGATGGTTTTTACCAATGCCCACGCCACCAGTGCATTGTGTACACCTTCACGCTACGGCCTGCTCACGGGCCGCTACCCTTGGCGTTCGGCCATGAAGGCTGGTGAAGCATCGGGGCTCGCCCCCCCACTCATTGAACCGGGGCGCATGACCATCGCCTCCTTGCTGAAGGCCAATGGTTACCACACCGGTTTCGTGGGCAAATGGAATCTTGGGCTGGGTTGGCAGTATAAGGCCGGTGAACCACCGATCATCCGAAGAAAACCGAAATTTTTCAGTTATATCCACCCGCAGCAGCCTTACCGCTTTACCTACGATTACTCCGTGGCCAACGCCACACGGGTAGACTACTCCAAGCCCATCCTGCAGGGCCCGCTCACCGATGGGTTTGACTACGACTTTTTCTTCGCCGGCTCCGCGGACATGTTTCCGTTTGCCTATATTAAAGATGATCGGGTGATCGGGCCGGTCAATAAGATCTATACCATCTCGCGCGCCATCATGGGTGCCCGCTATTCAAACACGGGTCCTGCGGCGGCGTATTACAATCCGGAACATGTTCTGCCTCGCTTTACGAAAGAGGCCTGCCATTTTATTATTCGGCACGCCCATGATTCGCATCCATTTTTTCTTTACTACGCGATGCCCTCGCCGCATACTCCCATCGCGGTTGCACCAAAATACCAGGGAAAAAGCCCGCTGCCTTTCGCCTATCTGGACTATTGCATTGAAACCGATGCCATGGTGGGCAAAGTGCTGAAAACGCTTAAACGTCAGGGGCTTTCCAAAGACACCGTTGTCATTTTTACTTCCGACAATGGCTTTGCACCTTATGTGGATCCCACGCATTATCTGGAACGCCATGGCGATTATCCCAGCTACATTTTCCGCGGTTTTAAGTCGGATATCTGGGAAGGAGGCCAGCGCGTGCCATTTTTCATTGATTGGCCCGGCATAACCCGCCCGGGCAGTACCAATAACTCTCCCATTTGTCTTGCCGACTTCATGGCAACCATGGCCGCCTATCTGCATTACATGCTACCTGCGAATGCCGGTGTTGATAGTTTTAATATTTTGCCCGCTTTTAAGGGGCACAAAGTGAAATATCCGGTGATTACCGCTTCGGTCGATGGCTCCCTGGCCATTATTGACGGCTCATGGAAGTTGGAGATGTGCCCCGGCTCCGGCGGGCGAAAGCTCCCCAACATTGTTGCCCAGCGGGCGCATCTGCCGCCGGTGCAGCTTTATCATATGAGTACCTGGCTGGGCCTGACCGAACAATTAAATCTTGAAAAACAGTATCCGAAAATCGTACATCGGCTGGAAATGCTTCTGTTGCGGGACATTCGCAATGGGCGCAGCACACCGGGCCCTGTTGAGCATAACGACGATCCGCAGGTGTGGCATGCCATAGACTGGTCTAAATCTTTTCCCGCTGCGGCGACGCTTCCGCAAAAGTAACTGCACCGGAAGAGGCATCAAGTCGCACACGGGGCCATTGATAGAGCGAGCATATCCAGTAAGAAAATCTTGGCGTGCCTGGCGTGGGAAAAGAACCAATGACATCGTGCCGCAGGCATGGCACCGCCTCTCGCGCGCAGCTGCGGCTCCGAAGCCGCCCACCCGAGGCGGGATTTGTGGTGGAAAATTTTGGCCCTGATTGCACAATCATGCGGTTTTTACCCCCCGACGTGCGAAAGACAGGCTACGGGGGCGAATTACCCCAGTGCGGCGCGAATCGGTACGCCTATCAGTCGCGGCCGGAAATCAACCGGGCGGTACGCTCAAATGGAAGATCATCAGCCAGCGGCGTGGGGAACCCCGCCGTCTGCGGGAGCGCCTTGAGCAATGCCCCAGCCGCCAAATACCCGCTTCGCACCGCTCCTTCCATCGTCGCTGGCCAGCCGGTCTGTGTGTAGTCGCCGGCAAGAAATAAATTTTCAATTCCGCCGCCCGGCGGCGCCTGCGGGGGTCGGTATCGATCCACCCCGGGCACAGGTGAAAAGGTGGCACGCTTTTCGATGACGATCCGATAGCGGACAAGCCGGGCTTCCGGCTGGTGGAAAAGCGTGCGGAGTTGATGTTCAAAAAGTGCCGCACAGCGATCATGCGGTGTGGATACCCATTGCCGGGCGGCGCTGATGACGCCGTGAACGGCGGTTCCACTGGAATCTTTTCGGAACAGCCATTGGAGCGGGCCTTCGATCAATGCTGCGTGCGGAATTTTCATCAGCGGACGGTCAAACCAGAGATGGGCGCCGAGGATGGGCACACTTTCAAGTTTTTCCAGTCCGGCGAACCGCGAATCCGTCCGCAGCCATTCCGGGGCGATCATCTTGGATGACGCATGATGATTGGTCGCCAGCACCACGGCGGATACCGGGATGGTTTCCCCGCTGACCAGGCGGACCGTGGTAACCATATGGTCCCGGCAGATGATTTCAGCAACACGTTTACCGAGGCGGATATCCCGGCAGGGACGCTTGGAATAAAGCGTCTGCAATGGGCAATCGGGCAGCCCCAGCATGTACCCCCGACGGTTTCGGAGCATAGCCTCCTGAAATACTTCTACGGCGTAAATCGCGGCAGTTCGCTGCGTGTCTTCGTTGAGCGCGCTGATCACCACCGGATCATAAAATTTCTGAATCACCGCCGGGGATTGATGATGCCGGGCGAGCCATTCGCCAAAGGAGATATTGGCCAGGGCCGCGCGGCCGGATCGGCCGATTCGCATCATGGCCCGCATGGCGTGGGCGACGCTCAGGCGCTGGGCGGGGGAGAGCAGATTGAAGAGCCCCATCGACGGGCCCAGATGCAGCGGGGCGGGCAGACCCGGCACCGCCCAGAGGCTGTAATGTCGGCCGCGCGGATCGAGATAATGCACACGCCGATACCAGCGGATATGCTCCGAGGCGCCGAGGCGGCGATAAAGATCGATCAGATTGGTGCAGCACCCCAGCAGCACGTGCTGGCAGTTGTCGAGTATTTCGCCCGACTGGGCATCCTGAAAGCTTCCCGCCCGGCCGCCGAGGTCCTGCCTGGCTTCAATGAGCATCACCGGCAGACTGCAGGATTCCAAAACCGTTGCTGCGGCGATACCCGCGAGCCCCCCGCCGACAACCACGATGGGATCACGTCGATCCTGCCAGCGTTCGGTCTGGAGAGGTTTGACAAAAAGCCCCGGCTCGCCGAGTACGGTATCGGCCGAGTGGATATTGGAAATGTCGGTGACGGGATCAAGCATGAGAAGTTGATGACCTTATGCGTGTTTACTCTGCCACATGATTTTCAATTTTGTCAGGCCACCAAGGCGAACTCTCCGGGTGAGGACATCCATCGGACTGTGGGCGATCTTATCGAGTATGCCGCGATAGATGGCGGTCATGGCGGCGAGCGCCGGCCGGCTGTCCGCGGAGACATATTTTTCCAGATCGGCCGAGGAATGGAAATACTTGCGGGCCCGGCTGATTTCAAAATTGATCAGAGATAATATTTCATTATTGGCCAAGCCGTTGCCCAGCCACGCCGACCGCACGCCGAAGCGGGCCAGATCCTCCATGGGGATATAGCAGCGCCCGCGCCGGGCGTCTTCCCGCACATCGCGAATGACATTCGTAAGCTGAAACGCCGTCCCGCGATCAATCGCGAGCCGCTCGGTATCATGGCCGCCGGTATAGCCCCACACATGGAGGCTGGCCAGCCCCACCACACCCGCCACACGGTAGCAATATTCAACCAGATCATCAAACGTCTGCGGAATCTTAAAGTCCAGGTCCTGCAACTGCCCTTCAATCATGGCATCAAAGAGCCCCACCGGCATATTGAAAGTCCGTGCACAATCCAGAAACGCGGCCCATCCCTGCCACTCATGCGACGGGATAACCTGTTCCCCGAGGGTACGGCGGGTGAGCGATCGGAATCGCTCGAGCTGGGCAATGCGAGCGTTGACATCCTGCTGCGACGGATCGTCCGCCAGATCGTCGGCGTAACGCATATAGGCGTAAAGCGCAAACATACCCGCACGCTTTTCCGCGGGAAGCAGTTTCAGGCCGTAGAAAAAGTTTCTTGCCTGGGTGCGTGTCACCTGGGCGCAGAAGGCGTGTGATTCGGCCAGTGAAATTGAGGCGGCATCTCTCGGTGTCAGTACCAGATCAGTCATGTCCCATTCCAACTCACGTCAGCGGTGTAGATTTACTTTTCCCATGGTCACCAGTGCACGCAGCAGCAGGCTTAGCTTCGTCCGCCGCCGCACCACCGGCCGCGAACTGAGTGTATCGTAATTCTGCCGCTCGATGGCCGCCAGCACCGCCATGCCGCCCCGCCCGAAAAGCGAAATCTGCTCTCGCCACGGAGAGGCAACCTTATCCAGCAGTGCCTCCCCCTGTTGAAATAATTCACGGCAGCGCTGCACTTCTTCCCGCAGCATATCCCGAAAACCGGGAGTACACCGCCCCGACCGGATATCCGCCTCCGTGACGCCGTGGCGGGCCATGGCGTCCGCGGGCAGATAGATGCGGTCGCGATCCTGCATATCCCGCCGCACATCCTGCCAAAAATTGGCCAGTTGCAGGGCGGTACAGGTTTTATCGGCCAGTTCCTGGCGTTCAATATCGCGATAACCGCTCAAATACAGCACCAGATGACCTACCGGATTGGCGCTGCGGGCGCAGTAATCGAGCAGGGTGGGAAAGTCCGGGTAACGGGTGAGCCGCTGGTCCTGTTCAAAAGCTGAGATCAAGTCCAAGAAAGGCTTTATGGGCAGATTAAATCGTTTGATGGTGGTGGAAAGGGCCGTGAATATGGCCGTCTGCGTTACGCCGCCGAAACATTCGACGGTCTGCCTGCGAAAGTCGGCCAGATATTCAAGGGCGCGGGCGCGATCGCCGACTTCATCCCCCAGATCGTCTGCGGTGCGACAAAAGGCGTAGATATTACAGAAATCCTGCCGCATGGAGCGTGGCACCAGCCACGATACCACCGTGAAGTTTTCGTAATGCTCGTGGGCCAGTTGCCAGGTGTAGCGAGCCGCCGCAGCCGGATCATTCATCGGCTTAAAGGCCCATTGAACGGTGGGCGGAAACGGGGTGCAGGCCGCCCCCGCGGGCCGCTCCTCCATCAAGGTTTGAATGGCATCCGTCAAGTTTCTGTTCCCATGATACGGTGCGTATCCTTCCGCAACCTGCATTCGATATTCCGCGGAACCGACTTTACCGCTTTTATATCAACCCATAAACCATTAAACTCTACGGAGTTTTGGGGTGGCTTGTCGAATGTCGGCGAGCGGCACCGCCTGCAGAGATTCCAGCGGGCGTCGGTTCGGTCTTTACCGTCCGGCGGCCTACGGTATGCCTGCACCCCTTTTATCATACACGGAGAAGGCAATTATGAAGATACTTCTGGCAAATCCCCGCGGATTCTGTGCCGGCGTCAACATGGCCATTGAATGCGTCGAACGAGTGTTGGAACTTCGCGGTGCACCGGTTTATGTGTATCACGAAATTGTTCATAACCGGCATGTGGTTGAGCGGTTTATTCGACAGGGCGCCGTATTTGTCAATTCCGTGGATGAAGTGCCGCCCGGGGCAACGGTGGTCTACAGCGCGCACGGCGTATCACCCGAAATCCGTCAGCGGGCGACCGCCCGCGGCCTGGTGCAGGTTGATGCCACCTGCCCGCTGGTGACCAAAGTGCACAATGAAGCCATCCGCTACGCCCGGCAGAAATTCACCATCATCCTCATCGGACATGCCGACCATGATGAAGTCGTCGGCACCCTTGGCGAAGCGCCGGATTCCATCGTCATCTGCGAGAGTGTTGAGGACGTTTCCCACATTGAAATTCCCGCGGATCACCGCATCGCGTACCTGACGCAGACCACGCTGAGTCTGGATGATGCTTCAAAGATTATCACCGCCCTGAAGGCAAAATTTCCACGGATTCAGGCGCCTCCAAAGGAGGATATCTGCTACGCCACCACGAATCGGCAGACCGCTGTTCAGAAACTCGCACCCGAATGCGATCTGGTGTTGGTGGTTGGCAGCCAGAACAGCTCCAATTCCAAGCGACTGGTGGAAATGGCTGAAAATCGCGGTACCAAAGGGTATCTGGTCGATGACGCTGGTGATATTGATCACGCCTGGTTCAACAATGTCAAAACCGTACTCATCACAGCCGGGGCCTCCGCGCCGGAGGATCTGGTGCAGGAAATCGTCAAATTGCTGGAGGAACGCTACGGCGCAACCGTAGAACACCGGCACGTTACCGATGAAGATATGCACTTTGAACTGCCGCTTTCGCTGCGAAAACTCGAAGAGCAGCACGCGGTTGCCAATTAGATCAGCATCATCGGCCGTCCGGGCCGTCAGCTCCCTCTCCATGCCGGTGCGAAGCCAATGGAGACGGCAGAAGGGTCCGGGTTCAGAGGAAAGCGGGGCAGATGTACCGTCGCGGGAGTTTATGCCGGGGGTGCAATCATGCCGATAATCGCTTTGTGCAGCGAGCGCACTGTGAGGTAAGCCTCGGTGTTTCAGGGTGGTGCGGACAGCAGCGAATTTACGGATGAGTGCCGATGCGCTTCCTTAATCGTTTCAAGCTTCTGGCCTATCTCGTCATTCTTCTGAGCCTCGTCGGTTTCACATACGCCGCGATGGACTACGGCCTGATGGCGTTATCGCTGCTGGTATGGGGAATGAGCTGGTGGCTGGTCGAATCATCCGATGCTACTCCGTTTCCCCGGTGGATGATCAACGTCGGCGTTCTGCTGGTCTCTCTTTTTTTATTCTGGGAATTGGTCATTGAGCACCAGCCGAATCTGCTGCTCGGGCTCGGCCACTTCATGACAGGCCTGATTCTGTGCAAACTTCTGGAAAAGAAGACAAATCGAGATTACGCCCAACTGTTGATTCTGAGCCTCCTGCTGATCCTCTCCGGATCGATTTTGACCACATCGCCGATCTTTGCCGGTTTCCTTGTGGTTTATCTTGGCCTGGGCCTTTATCTGAGCCTGATATTTCACCTTCAGGCCGAGACGCAATCTGCGGTGAAACGCAATGCATCACCCGATAACATGATGCTCAATCCCGCCCATGAAAAGGTGATCGCCCGCGATATGCGGCGAATTACATGGTCGGCGTTGATATTTTTATTTGTTTTTGCCTCGGTGGTGTTTGTTCTGTTTCCGCGTACCGGAGTGCCGGGCATTCTGGCAAAATGGCGGATCGGCACCGGCCAGGTGCAGACGGGGTTCACCAACCGCGTCACCCTTGGGCAATTGGGACATCTGCATCAAAGTAACGCCATCGTTGCGGAGATCCGCGTCACGCGCAACGGGAAAAATATCGGCAGCGAGGGGTATCAGCCCTACTTCATGGGTTCAACCCTGTCGGTTTACCGTGCGAAACGGCATGAATGGGTGGCGGCATCGAGCCCTTCCAAAAGCTATCTTTCCATTCGCGCCGCTCGCGGTCAATGGACCAATCTGACCTATCCGAATGCGTACGACCGTCATGACATGATTACCGATCACGTCATGCTCAGATCCATCCCAGATGACACCCTTTTCAGTCAGTTGCCGGCGGTTCAAGTAAAATTGGATCGCTCCGCACAGATCACGCGTCTGGGTGACGGCACGCTGATCTTTGTGGCGCCCGGAAGCAGCAGTGTCGATTATTCCGTGCGTGTGCCACGCCATTACGACCATTCGCTGGTGGGGCCGCAGCATCCCGCCCTGTTTCCCTCAAGAGTTGAATACAGTCCATTTCCGTCGTTGTCGGGATATCGTGTCATCCAGTCGGCGCCGATCGCCAAACCTGTTGCTGCTATGGCACGCAAAATTGCGGGGTCTCTTCTCAAGAAGCCTATCACCCCCAAAAATATCGGGAGAATGTATAAACTCCTCGCGGACCGTTTCTGCAATTACCTGCGAACGCATTATCCGTATTCATTTGATATGACGCCGGTGAACCCGCATATCGACCCGACCGAGGATTTTCTGCTTAACAAGAAAAAGATAGGTGGCTATTGCGAATATTTCGCCTCCGCCATGGTGATGTTCTGCCGCAGTGTCGGCATTCCATCCCGAATCGTAACCGGCTACCACGGGGGCGATTACAACCCGATCGCCGGTTATTACATCGTGCGGCAGAAGTTCGCTCACGCTTGGGTGCAGGTGTGGATACCGGGCCGTGGCTGGGTATCCTACGACCCTTCGCCCGCCAGCAGTCTCACCAGCGTGGAGCAACCTGTGCGGTGGTACAGCCAGTTTCTGGATTTTTTCCAGTGGATCCGTCTGCAGTGGCTTCAAACCATCATTGCATTTAATAACTCCATGCGAATGAGCATCATTCATGACGTATTTCTGTTCTTCAAGGTCTGTCTGCAGACGACGATCCATTTTGGACATGTGCTCGCCGAACAGGTGCGACGGTTCGCTCGATCCGTCCGCACATCGTGGACGGGGAGGATCATCGCCAGTGTGATCTTCATCACATTGATGGCGATGGGGATTTTCTTTACCCGGCGGGTGCGGCGGCAAAAGGGGGTAGTGGCAGAAATTGTTCGTAATCTCGATCCCCGCGTCGCACGCCAGATGGCCCGCGATCTGGCTTTCGTCGACCACCTGATGGATTCCCTCCGCCGTCTGGGTTCAGAACGTAACACGGAACAGACGCCGCTCGAATACGTGCGCGAGCTTACCCTGGTCTCCGGCGTGGAACTGCCCGAAGCCCATTGGCTGGTGGAGATGTTCTATGCCCTGCGATACGGCGATGTAAAAATGAACGCCGCCATTTCCAAAAAAATCCACGATAGCCTTGCCGCACTTGATCAGCGCCTGCGATCGATCAACACTCCGGGAAAAGCCACGTAAACCCGAGCCATTCTCCCCCGGCGCCGATGTCCAAGGGAGTTAAAATTGTAATACTATTTTTATATCTGTACCGCATGATGAATGTTCAATGATGGAGGCATTGAGGGCGTCATTCAACTTCACAGATGGTTGCAGGATGATGCGCCGTGGCTGATCATCGCCCAGGATACGGGGTGCAATAAACACGTGCGCCTCATCGACGAGTCGATGTCGCAGCAGATGGCCCAACACTTCTCCCCCCCCTTCAACAAGAAGATTGCTTATCATCCGTCGGCCGAGTTCGTCGAGCACCGCCGCAAAGTTCAACTCGCCCGCCGCCCCTGCGGAATCCTCGATGGCGACGCACTCAACTCCTGCCGCAGCGATCTGTCGTCGGCGATCTTCGGCTGCGGGCTCAAGCGATCGGTGGTGAAATATCACCGTCGGATATTCCCTCGCAGACTGCACCAGCCTGCTATCGAGCGGAAGTCGACAAGCCGCATCAAGCACGCAGCGGATCGCCCGTCGGCGAATTTCACTGGAATCACGCGGACGGGCGGTAAGCAGCGGATCGTCGGCAAGCACCGTACCGATGCCGACAAGAATCGCATCGACACGCCCCCGAAGGGTGTGCACCTGCTGCCGCGATTCTTCACACGATATCCATTTGGATGAGTTGAATCGATCGGCCAGTGCTCCGTCCAGCGTCTGAGCCCATTTCGCGATGACATAAGGGCGTTTAATGTTGATGAGCTTGAAAAACGGAGCGTTAATACGCGTAGCCCGGCGTGCACCGGTTCCCAGCACCACCGCGATGCCGTTATGGCGGAGCTCCAGCACCCCTCTGCCCGCCACCAGCGGATTGGGATCCAGCACCGCCGCGACTACTCTCGACACTTTTGCCTCGATCAGCGCCCGGGTGCACGGCCCGGTTTTGCCGGTGTGGCAGCATGGTTCGAGTGTCACATAGGCCGTTGCTCCGGTGGCCTGCGCCCCTGCCATGCGAAGCGCATGGATTTCGGCATGCGGGCCGCCGAATTTTTCGTGATACCCCTCGCCAAGAATCCGACCGTCTTTAACAATCACCGCCCCCACCATCGGATTAGGCTCAACCGAGCCGCGCCCACGCTCTGCCAGTTGCAAAGCATGGTGCATCCATTGGGCATCATCCGGAGTCGTGATTGAGATTTGCTCGCCGGCGCTCATGATCTTTCCCATTCTCGTCCGGCAGCTCTGAATGATCCCGCCGGTTTCATGTTATAACTCCAGCAGCGACCGGCCGGTCATTTCCCGCGGTATATCGAGCCCCATCAGCGCCAGCAGCGTGGGGGCGACATCGCAGAGCGCTCCGCCAGTACGCAGCTTGCGGCCTTTGAATCGATCATCCACCACAATCAGCTCGACGTCGTACGTGGTATGGCTGGTGTGGGGACAATTATTTTTCGGATCCCACATCTGTTCACAGTTTCCATGATCGGCCGTCACAATCACCGACCCGCTCATCTGCTTAACTTTGTCCACCAACTTACCGACATCCTGATCCACCGTCTCAACAGCCTTGATCGCCGCCTGAAGATTGCCGGTATGCCCCACCATATCGCCGTTGGCAAAATTGACGACAAACAGATCGTACCGGCGGCTTTCCAGCGCCTTGAGAACAATATCCGTCACCTCCGCCGCACTCATCTCGGGCTTTTGATCGTACGTCGAGACCTTGGGGCTCGGGGCCATCGAACGGTCTTCCTGCGGAAACGGCGGCTCGCGATAATCGTTGAAGAAAAACGTGACGTGCGGAAATTTTTCCGTCTCCGCGGAGCGGAATTGCGTCAGCCCGCATTCGCTGACATACATGCCGAGAATTTCATGCATTTTTTCAGGCTTGCCGAAAATGACATTAACCGGCAGACCTTCCTCATACGCCGTCATGGTGGCATAATAGAGATTCTTCGGTTTTATTGATCGCTGAAAACCGCCGTTGGGTTGGGCGGCAAAAGCCTGATCATCCAGCACAAAGGCTTTGGTAATTTCCCGCGGGCGATCACCGCGATAATTGAAAAATATGACGGCATCATGATCACCCACCTTGAATGCGTCGCCGATGACCGACGGCGTTACAAATTCATCGCCATGCCGGGAAGGCTCCGTGGGATGGGCGTAATAATGCTCCATCGCCTCACGGGCGGTGGAATAACCGTCCCCTTTGCCGGCGGTAAGCAGATCGTAAGCCTTCTGCACGCGGTCCCATCGATGATCACGGTCCATGATGTAATACCGGCCGATGATGCTGGCGATGCGCCCCACGCCGATATCCGCCATTTTCTTTTCCAGTTCCGCCAGGTACCGGATACCGCCCTGCGGAGAGGTGTCGCGCCCGTCGGTAATGGCATGGACAGCGAGGCGATCGGATGGAAATTTAAGGCGGGCGGCGAGTTCCAATATCGCATAGGCGTGTTCCTGATCACTGTGAACCCGGCCGTCGGAACACAAGCCGAGAATGTGCACACGGGACCCATGTTTCCGGGCATGCTCGAATGCCCCAAGCAGCGTTTTATTTTCAAAAAAACTTCCATCGCGTATCCGGCGCGTGATACGCATGGTCTCCTGATCTACCACACGGCCGGCGCCGATATTCTGATGCCCCACTTCACTGTTGCCCATAACACCGGCTGGCAGGCCGACCCACTCACCCGAAGTGTGAATAAGCACATGCGGATACTCCGCCATAAGGGAATCATCCACAGGATGGTGGGCCAGATGAACCGCATTGTAGGAATTCATCTCCGGATGCGGGTTGCTGCCCCATCCGTCACGTACGATTAACATCACCGGTCGCCGCAATTTGTTCTTATCCACATTGGCCATGGGTCTTCATGCTCCACAGAAAAACGCTTTTATTACCGCCGACCGGCCGCATCCGGCCGCCGTCCGCGGTTCCACGTATCATTGCCAACCGCCGCCATGGCGGTAGGCTAACCGGTATGAAAAGTTCAACCGGCCTGAACTCTGTTATACCCGTTTGGTGCACCGTTGCCATGGTTTTTCTCACGGCCACATTCACCATTCCCTCGGCCTGTGCAGCAGCGCCCCTTCGCGCTTCGGTGATTCCGCGCCATCCGCATATCAACTCCTGGGCCGCGCTGATTTTGCATGGGCTGCCTTTAGCGCCGCATCGTTACCAAATCCAGATTCGCAACCGCGGTGGCGGCCCGATCAGCGAAGTGACGGTGTGCATTCAGCGCCCCATTCTGATACCCATTGCATTTATCACTGCACCCATCCACCGGTATTTGAAACTTCAATATCGCCTGCTGCGCGGAAGAAGTGCGTCTGAACACTGGCAGGCACTACAGATTAGGATTCGCCGCCGCCTGCCGGGCCGACCGGTAAAAACTTTTCTTAGGGTGACATCGCACCGGAGGTCGCACCTCTATCAATCGGGCACTGATTATTTTCTGCCCATTGGTGCCGGTGCGCTGATGCATACCCCTCTGACCGCCGTCGCCGCATTCAGCGGTTGCGTGATCTCCGACAATTTGACCGATCGGAGTGACCACGGGCTGATCCGCCGTGTGCTGCCGACCGGCATCCCGATCTTTCGGCTTGGTGTGTCCGCCCCGCCGCCGGTTGATGGAATCGCATGGACAAAAGTTACGCTACCGACGAATAAACACCCTCCGGGTTGGCGGCTTGCGATCCCAGCACCCCCTTCCATCAGGCCGATCGTCTCCTCCCTCCGTCGCCTGCGCCTCCCCCCGCCAACCTTACCGGCAGTCTGGTCCGTGGTCGTGGTTGCCTGCGGTTTCCTTTCGGTGGTGATTATGATTTTGGTGTGGAATGCCGCCGGGCGGCGCCGCGCCATAATCCGCGTTTCGGCGATGTTGGCTGCCGGGCTGCTTACCGGGATCGCGGGGACTATATGGATCAGCCGTGCCCCTCCGCTGGATACCATTGAATATCACTGGCGGCAGGCGGCCGGTGAACATTCCAGCTATCTGGTGCGCTGGCGTATATACCGTGCTATGGCCCGCCGGCGATTCAGCATGGCGGATGATTCAGCATTGCCGGTGGCGTGGAGCTTGCAAAGCTGGAAACACCTCCGTGCCGTTGTGCGGTTTTCATTATCCGAGTCCATGCTCAACCGTATCGATATCATCCTCCCGAAGGGTGGAGCGGCGGTGACTCGCAGCGAATATTTCTATTTTCATCAAGCTAAAGCGGCCAGCCCGCATGCCGAGTATTATTTTATCCATGGGGGACTTGAGCACGGCGGGCACACCATCGGCCTTGGCGGGTGGATATCGCGGCAGCCGCAGACAACGGCAGCATCCATCCGGGCCTGGCTTCTCTTTGGGCGACAGGGTTATTTACATTGGCGTTTGACGGCCTATCCTCATTTTGAGGTCGAGGCCCTTCCCGGCGGCTTACCCCATCGGTTATCGAATGCAAATCGCAATCAGTCAGGTATTGTTGGCGGCGGCGAAGCGGGAGTGCGTGGCCGATAAATTGCCAGAAACATACCCGTGAGAAGGATCACTGAGCCGACGAGAAACCAGATTCCCGGCAACCGCTCTTTTATCATGGCTTCCCACACCAGCGTCAGCGGCAGGGCGGCATTACCGAAGGTAGCCACCCGTGACGGAGGCTGGCGGGCGTTGCACCAGTTGTAAAGAAAAAACACGCCGACGGCCACAAAGAAAATGAGGTATCCCAGCCCCAACCACGATTCGAGCGTGATATGCGAAACATTCACCTGCTGCGATTTGATCAGCAGCAACGGAATACTGACCAGCGCCCCGCAGAGAAATATCCAGAATTGTGCGGCGAGGCTGCCGTAATGTTGATTGAGTCTGCGAGAAAAAACCAGATAGCCTGACCAGGTGGCCGCTGCCCCGAGCAGAAGCAGATCGCCGGATAAAAATGACTTTCGAAGAAAGAGTCCGGAATCCAGCAGAATAACAATCACACCGACCACAGCGAGTACCGCGCCCGTAATCGCCCGCCAACTCCAGCGTTCGATACGGATAAGGCATGAGAGGACGGTAACAATCACCGGCGTGGTGCTGTAAAGCATCGCCGCGTGCGAAGGGTTGGCCATGGCAACCCCGCCCCAGAAGAACGCCTGATTCACCGGCACGCATACGACTCCGAGGATCAAGATAAGAGGCCAATCGGCCTTAACTGGCAGAAGAAACTTTCTGCGCGCCAGTAAAACCAGCCCGATCGTCAGCGCGGCGAGCAGAAATCGCATCACGCCCCCGATAATGGGCGGAATGCTGGCTACCGCGCACCCCACAGCAATTGGAGTCCAAGAAGCCAAAAACGTCATCAGCAGCAGGGCGGAAAGGTCCAAGCCCGCCAAACGCTGTTGCCCACGTAAATCCTGCCTGACTGCCGATGATTCAACCGCACCCGACATGGATATTACTCACCTTAACACCAAAACCTGTCAACAGCCGAAATCTTACTTGAAAACTCGTCCGCCGGGCTTTAGCAAATATAACTTACCGGCCGACCGGCGGCGCGGCTGGGGCGCGTGCGGTTGGTGGGTGCCATCCGCACCGCCGCACGCTATCATCAGGTGTAACCGTGTATCGAGTTGGCACCTCAGCCGGTGCGTAAAGCGGAAACCGAGTTACGTGGAGGCGATTAAGAGGAATCGGAGGCACCGAATAACCGAGATGCCCGGGCAATGCCCATATTCGTCGGCAGGTCGGCCGGCGATCTGCATTGCGACTGCGCTGGTGGCGTTTTTTTTCATTGACCGCAACCGCCGCGGATCACGGAAGGCTTACGGCAGCGCAGCAACATCAGCCATGGATATCACGAGCGATTCGCGGTGATCTGGCCATCGGGCTGGCCGCCGTGCTGAAGGAAAAGCGATTCTCGCCCGTTGAAAAGGCTGCCGTTGACAAGTTACTCTCTGAACTGGCGCACGAGTCATGAACCGAGACGGGTCGGTTGAAAGCTGATCAGTTAAAATTCAGGCATGACGCAGCCGCCGAGCCCACAAATCAGCGTTCTGATGCCCGCATATAACGCCCAGCAATATCTGCGGCCGACGGTGGAATCCATCTTAAATCAGATCTTTGCCGATTTTGAATTTATTATCATTGACGACGGCTCGACCGATGATACCTCCGGGATCATCACTGGCCATGCCGATCCGCTGATGAAATACCAATTCAGATCATAAAATCGGGCCGGTCGAAAAGTTGTAGGTGAATACACTCGGTGACTTGAGCCAGGATTATTCTGCGGCCCCATTTTCAGGCACAACCCGGGAACCAAGGGGCGAATGATCTTCCAGTACCTGCTGGTATGCTTCCAACACCGGCCGCATCTCCCCGTAAGCCGCCACGCAGCCCGACTGGAGCAATACGCCACGGTTGCAAAACTCATAGCTGCTGATGGGCACAGGCGGCGAATCTGGCCGGATAACCGTAGCTCTCGACGGTCCAAGCCCCAACATTGAAGTATTTCCAACAAGCAAGTCTAATAATATCGCATTATACGCCGTACTCTATGGCTTTTGGCTCTTGAAAGGCTACTTGGGTTCTGCGGTGCCACACCCTGCCGCAGTTAGGCCGACGCCACTCATTGAACGGATATGGAACGCGCCGATACCGACTCCGCCTTATACGCCGCTTCGTAACACGTGGAGAGGTACTCCCAGTTGAATCGATGCTTCCACGCCTGATACCCGCGATCCGCCATCGCGGCCCGACGCGCAGGATCGGCAGCGAGTTCTTCGATGCTTCGGGTAAGATCGGCGATGTCGCACTGACAATACCCCGGCGGCGCCCCGGGTTTCTGATGCGTCGGCAGAATCACACCGCTGCCGCTCCATCCGGCGATCTCCCGGCTGTTCCCCACATCGTTGGCGATAAACGGTGTTCGCGACGCCATGGCTTCAAAAAGCACCAGCGGCGAACACTCAATATTGGATGGAAACACAAACAAATCTGCTGCGTGGTACGCGGCAATCACATCGGGCCGGGGCGGATCCAGCAGCAATACCCGCTTCCTGCCCAATGATTTCAGGCGTATCCATTTGGACTGCGCTATATCTCGCGGCAGGCATCCAAGCGACGCATTCGTGTTGCCGATGATCACCAGCACCGCCGGCCCGATTTTCGCCGCCGCCATTGCCGCAATCGCCTCGGTGTGCCCCTTCCAGCAGGTGTGAGATCCGACGGTAAGCAGCATGAGGGCGTTCTCGGCAATACCGTGGCGGGCGCGAAAGCTTTTGTCCACGCGGCTGAATTCCTCTGCCGATGCCCCGTTGGGAATTACCTCCATATGCGTGAGTCCGTGCGATCGGCAGAATTCAATGTCGCGGTAGCATTCCGAGTGAAAAACGAGGTGATCATATTTCTTCAGTACGGCCGGCAGATCGGTAAAATACTGTCGGTAGGCGGGATCGTAGAGCCCGGAAAATCCACACGGTACAAGGACTTTTCGGTACGGTATCCGGTTGAGCACCGGAAACAGTGCATCTGTGGCCCACTGCTGGGCTGCATAGGACATGACAACATCAAAGCCACCATCGACAATATATTTCTGATACCGCTCTATCTCGCCCGACATGCCTCGGACGGCATTACCCGTGCAGTCGAATTCCTCAATACGAACGCCGTTGATCACTTTATCCGTTCTCTCGGAACATGCGGTGGTTGCAACCGTGACTTCATGGCCGTGCTGCACCATGAGCTGCGAAAGTTGCCGGACAACCTCCTGCGATCCCCCCGTGCGGGGATGATAAAATTCAACTGTATGTACGATACGCATGCGTGCTCATGGGTCGGTGCCCCAATCTCCGTAACGGTTCACGGCCCTTCGGCCTGCCGGGCTCGCAACGAGCCCGGAGATAGATCGAATTATACGCTCCCGGAGAAAAACGGGTGTCTTCCAGAGTAAAGGTCCATCAACCGCCTGCCATGCTGCGTTACCGGCAGAAATCGAAAACAGCGGCTTGGTCGGGCCACGCCTTCACTCCTCCCGGAAGACCCGGGAACAGTAGCCCAAAATCATTTGCAGATTCTATTTAAGCGTATAACTCAGGGCATGGGTGCAGATCACAATCTGAATGGTATCGATCCATGCGGATAACCAAGCTCCAACCGCGTGAGCCTCAGAAATCCCAACTTGGAGCGGCGGTGAGCGGATCGGTTAAAATTTAAGCATGACACAACCGGCGAACCCACAAATCAGCGTTCTGATGCCCGCATACAACGCGCAGCAATATCTGCGGCCAGCGGTGGAATCCATCTTAAATCAGACCTTTGCCGATTTTGAATTTATCATCATTGACGACGGCTCGACCGATCATACCGCCCGGATCATCACAAGCTATGCCGATCCGCGGATACGGTTCTATCAGCAGGCTAATCAGGGACTTTCCCGTACGCTTAACCGGGGCATCGGTTTGGCTCGGGGAACATTTATCGCCCGGCAGGATGCCGATGATGTCTCCATGCCGGGGCGGTTTGCCGCCCAGATTGAATTTACGAAGAGCCATGCGGATATTGCCATGGTCGGCACGGCGGCGGAGATATGGGTGGAGGACCGGCCCGGCGGACGCTACCACCGCCATCCATGTGACCCCACGCTTTTGGCATTTGCGATGCTTTTTGATAATTATTTTGTGCACAGTTCGGTGATGATTCGCCGGGCGGTGCTGGAGGAGATCGGCGGCTATTCAGCCGAAAAATCCCGTCAGCCCGAGGATTTTGAATTATGGTCGCGGATATCGCGAAAATACCCGGTTGCCAACTTGCCGGACGTGCTGCAGATTTACCGTGAGCGCCGAGGGAGTATTTGCCGCACCGACAATTTTGAGGACAGTTGCACGCAAATCGCTGCGGAAAATATCGCACTCACGCTGGGTCTTAAGGAACCGGCACCTATCCATCTGACGCTGGCAAGTTATATGCGTGGGCAGCGTCCCCAGGATTGCGCCATACCGCTGGGTGCGATGAAAAACCTATTGGTCGAAACGGCCGGGAGCATTTCGCGACGCTTCGGTTCATCAGCGTCTGAGGTCAGCGCGGCTCTGGCGCTGCGGATGGAGATGCTGGAACATCAATACGCGCGTTTTCATCCGCGTTATCGAATTGGGGCGTATTTACGTCGTCGGATCAGCCGCGCCGCCGAGCGGCTCCGCTTGTAAAACATTGCAAGACTTTGACCAGGTCGTGTGGAGAGAGTGGGGTAAGGATACGCTCCAAAAGCGATCTACTTTTGAAGGCTATGTTTTCCACGAGGGGCGGTGGATGCCCCCGGTTCGGGCAACGGTCCAAAGTAGCGTGTCCAGTGATGCCGAAGATTTTCGCGATGCCGCGTCAGCGCACCGTCCAGAGCGCCCGGAGGCAGATTAAACCGATTTTCCAATCGGTGTGCAAGTTTCCCCAGCAGCCGCTGCAACGCCTCGTACTTCACCCGTGGGCGCCCCGGATCCTGCGCCCGCAGCAGCGCGGCCAAGGTTCGGTGTGCCGGCCTGGCCCAAAAGCTTCCAGCAGCTCGGGCAATATTTTCACTTGCGAGCCGGACACCATTGGCATCAAAATTTTCGGTCCGACAGATGCTGCCCGGATGTACGCGGTAGGCCACCAGCACGTCCGGCAGATTGGCCACGGCATGGCGCCGGCAGATTCGCGACCATAATTCAAAATCTTCATGTCGGCGCGACTGATCCAGTGTAAAACCGCCGACCCGCGAGATAATCCTGCTGCGCACCATCACCGTGCTGTTGACGAGATAGTTTTCAAAGAGCATGTCGAACGCCAATTCCGGCGGGTCGCAGGCGTGCCGCAGATACCGCCCTGTCGGCGTGGAATCTTCCCAGATTTCAGCCGCCGCCCCGACGAGCGCCACCTCGGGGTGATCCTGCAGGAAAGTGAGTTGCTTTTCCAAACGCTGGGGCAGGGCGAGATCATCGGCGTCAAGAAAGGCAAAATAGGTCCCCTGAGCCGATTCCATTGCCCGGTTTCGGGCCGCTGCCACCCCGGCATTGGCCTGGCGGATCAGATCGATGCGCGGATCGTCGATGGCTTGAACTTTTTCCGCCGTGTCGTCGGTTGATCCGTCATCCACCACGATCATTTCAAAAAATGGATACGTCTGATCCAACACAGATTCAATGGCATCGACAATATACGCTCCCGCGTTGTAGGCCGGCGTAATGATGCTTACCAATGTATTTATATTATCCGCCATTACCTCGATACCACCGCCCGTCCACATCGTAACGGCGGCCCATGACACCACCCGCAAAATCTTTCCAGCCGCTCCGTCATCTAATCCGCTTCCAGAGCCCGCCACTGCGGGGGAAGGAGATCGACGGTGTTGGATGTTGCACCGGAGAACCATCGACTCGGTGCCACGACCATTTTATCACGGTTGGGATTCAGCCACGCCCCCCACCAGGAAAAACTGCTGTTGGCCAGAATATGATGCTTGCAGGCGGCCATCAACCGCAGGTCGGCTGCGGGTTGATCAGGGGTGTTGATATCCACAATGGTGACCGGAGCCCGGGGATGAAAATGATCCCGCACCCAACCGGGATCGTCGGAAAAGATGAACAGCATCGCATCGGGAACGCCCTCAAGAATCGCCTCGACGGAATTATGATAGTACTTCATGGAGGGTACGCCATGATAATCGGCGGTGTGCTTTTCGTTAACGTAGTCACCACGTCGAAAATGGACGCTGACCGCATTAAGGGATCGGATTTTCTCCAGCATGACTCCGTTGGGGGCGTCGAGCGGGACGGCAAATTCGAGATCGCGTCGAATCTCATGCTCAACAGATTTGAAATATTTTTCGGTCTGCCAATATCCAATCAGGTGGATAGATGATCGAGCGTTGAGCTTTTCAATATCGGGGTCATATTCAAAATGTTTTTCCCTGACGATCTCCCGGGGATTCAACCAGCGGGCCAACGGATTGCGCCGCCGCCCGTCGGGATACGACGCGATCCGCAGCTTAGAGGGCAATCGAAACGCGTGGAGTTCAAATCGACGTTTTTTATCAAGCTTCAGGGCACTGATATCAAACTCCACCTGCAATCCGAGCCGCAATCCCAGCGCCCGGGCTGCCGCGTACTGGAAAAGCTGATTTCCCAATCCGCCCTGCAGGCGTGAGATGATTTTCACGATTCGGCTCCCGTCACCGGCTTTTGCGCCAGGATGCCGCAAAACATCGGCGTCGACGCCGCCGCAAAAAGGCCATCCCCATGCGCCAGCCAATTGGCCACTGGATAATGTCCCGCCTCCCGCAGGTATCGCACCAACGGATGATCGCGCATGTCAGCACCGAGGCCATCCAATCGCGATGCCGCCCCCGTCATCTGTTCCAACAAATACTCGAATGATCTGCCGATCACCTCGTGTCGCTTGACGGTTAGCCCCGCCGCCTCGCAGGCAGCCAGAAACCAATGAGGCGAGGGGTTATGCAGATTTTCATCGCTCACCTGGTCCGGCCGGGGCCCAGCGGGCGTCAGACAGAGCCATCCGCCGGGGCGAAGCAGACTCGCCATGGCTTTTACCACGCCCAGGGGATCGATTGAGCGTTCAATCACCCCCACCGCCAAGATCGCATCGACGGATGCGGCACCTTTTTGCGCCGCCAATGATGTCAAGTCCGCCCTGCTGCCGCTGATGTCAATACGTTCCACCCGCCGACCTGCCACCTGCGGTATATCCGCCATGCCGGGGGAAAAGACGATCATCTCAGCATCGGCCGGAATGTTTTCGCATGCCTCCCCCAGCAGCGCGGCTATGCCATCAACTCGCTTTCGGGCACAGCGGGATACTTCATCGGATAGCGCATCACCAGGCACTTTCAGGCTGCTGATTTCCGGATTGGGATATTGCAATCGATAAGATTCATGGGTCCACATCTGGGACGCCCGCGGGGACGGTTCACCCACTTTCCGAGCGGCAACGGTAAGATCAGGCAGCGGCTCATTGTGCGGATAATTCATATGTAACGGATTGGGGCTGCGATAGGTCCACTGCGTGTAGGCAAGCGTCACCTCAAAGCCGTACTGTTCCAACAGGCGAATCAACCTCAAGGGCGTCAGGCCGTTGCGGTGATATTCTCCGGCCGTGAATTGGCTGCCGAAAATGTGCCGATAGAAAATCTCCGTTCGTGGGTCGTCATTCAAGGCCAGAATGCGGCGTATGCAGGCATCAAAATCGGGTACTTCCAGAAATACCGTTCCGCCCATTTTGAGAAGTTTATTCCATGTGCGAAGCGTCCGATCCAGATCGAGAATGCTGATGTGCTCAAAGACGTGATGTAGGCGGATTTCAGCAAGAGAATCCGGTTGGTAAAGAGTATCCAGTGTTTCCGCCCGAGCAAACTTTTCCACGGTTGTCTGAACATAATCCGCACGGTGAATATTCGGATACGCGTCGATATTGTCGTACCCGGGGCGGATATTCTGCCCCGCTCCCACATGTGCTCGGATGCCGTCAATGGGCGGGGGAAGGAACTTGGAACGGGGATCGACATTCTGCTGGAAACACTTTTTCGCAGTTTTGGGGTCAGGAATGTAAAACTGCAATTTGTCGGACGGAATATCCGAGCCGAAATTCTTGCGTGATTTTTTATAGTGTATCTTTGCCAATTCGGCGTCTCCAATTAGACCTGTTGCTTCGGATCCCCGCGATCGCCCAATGGCTAGGGATTTTACAGTGCGATGATCGGCGGGGCCTCGATCGGATATAAAAACCCCGCGCCATGATCCCGACATGGTTGAACCAGCCGGGTGGAGGGAAGAACGGAGAAACCGGCCGCATCGCCCCGGTAATAGAGCGACGTGTCCCCCGCGCTCAATCCGACATGGAGTGAATATACCCCACCCGCCAGCGGAAGGTTGAAATCGGCAACAAACCGGTAGGGTCCCGGCTTCACTGCAGTCGGCGGCGACCATAAGGTGCTGAGCGCAACGCCGTCGGGCGTTGCCAAACCCACGGCCGCCACCAAATTTTCGGCTGATTCGCGCACCTGAAAATCAAATTCCGCCTGCCACGACTCACCCACGTCAAATTTTACTCGCGGCATGCCCGTGTCATCCAAGACGGAAAGCCGCACCCCCACGGCCGCGGACGGTTCCTGAGGTGCCGGTAATTCGACCACCGGCTCCGGCTCGCGGAGTTTTTCTTCTGCCAGCGAAACCTTTGCCGCGTATTCGCCGGTAATTTCCTCCGACGTACCCATCATGGTGCAGCGGCCGTGCTCCAGCAACAGAGCTCGACTGCAAAGTTTGTTGACCGATGAGAGTCCGTGACTCACAAACAGAATCGTCCGACCCTCGTCGCGAGCCTTGGCCATACGTTCCATGCACCTCCGTTGAAAGGCCAGATCCCCAACGGCAAGCACCTCGTCGACGAGCATGATTTCCGGATCCAGATGCGCAGAAACCGCAAACGCCAGCCGCGTATACATGCCGCTGGAATAATGTTTCACCGGCGTTTCGATGAATTCTTCCACGCCTGAAAAGGCGACAATCTCATCAAACTTGCGGGCGACTTCCGCCCGCGACATGCCGATGATGGCGCCGTTAAGAAAAATATTCTCCCGCCCGGTGAGTTGCGGATGAAAGCCCGTGCCGACCTCCAACAGTGTTGCAATCCGCCCATGAAGGGTGGCCCGCCCCTCGGTCGGTCGCGTAATCCGGCTTAAAATTTTCAGCAAGGTGCTTTTTCCGGAACCGTTGGCCCCGATGACCCCGACGACTTCTCCCCGCTTGATTTCAAACGACACATTGCGCAGCGCCCAGAATGTTTCAGATCCGCCGAGGTGCCGATGGGCCGTATTACCGCCCAGTGCCAGCCATCGGCCGATGGTGTCGCGCAGCGTTGTCGGGCCACCGGCGGCGCCGCGTTGGTAACGTTTTCCCAGATTATCTGCGAGGATTACCGTCTCGGACAAGATTCCAGCTCCATGTGTGCCCCCATGGTGGAGCAGCAAAAAAGGTCAGACAAAATCGGCAAATAAATCCGCCTGTTTCTTGTAAAAATAAGCGCTCGATATCAGCAGCACCAGAACCCCCGCCAAAGACAGCAGGGAGGGCAGAGGAATCGGCGGCGCCATTCCCAGAACAATCCAGCGCGAGAATTCCACAATTACCGCCACCGGGTTGAGCGTATAGACGAAATACAACCAGTGTGGAGCGCTGGCCCGGACCAGCGAAAGCGGATAGGCGATCGGTGTTAAAAATAACCAAACCTGAATGATCAGCGGCACCAACAGGCCGAAATCTCTGAACCGAGTGTTCAGCGCCGCAATCCAAGTCCCAACGGCAAAAGACGAGAGCATCGCAAATAGCATGAGCACTGGCAGCAGAAAAATCCTGGGCCCAGGCACAAAATGGTACCATGCCATCAACCCAAGCAGCACCAGAAAGCCGAAACAGAAATCGATCGTCCCCGCCACCACCGCCGCCAGCGGAAGAATCAGACGTGGAAAATAAACTTTCGTCACCAGACTTTGATCCGTTACCACACTCTGGCTGATCCGCGTGAGACAACTGGCAAATAACTGCCACGGCAGCAACGCGGTAAAAGCGAAAAGAGGATAGGGGGTATGGCCGGTTTTAACCTGGGCAATCTTGCTGAAGACGATCGTCATGATTAGCATCGTGACCAGTGGTTGCAGCACCGCCCACAATACACCCAATATCGTCTGCCGATACCGCACTTTGATATCGCGCATCGCCAGAAAGTAGAGCATACCCCGTGCGCCCCAGAGTTCTCTGAGATTCAGCGGTTCCAATGCTCTCGGTGGAACAATTTCAACGGTCGGAATCTGACTTGGCGTCATCGTTGCGATTTTTACCCCAAATGGCCGCGTCAGCTTTTCAGCTTGCGGCCGGCCCCGCGGATGCACATTTCACACCACCTCCGCGTAGCAAATTCTAACTTAGTTCGCCATTTTGTGCGCCCCACGCAGCCCCTGCCATCGACCACGAAACGACATTCGGTAATACCGGCTACGGCCCCACTGCCCCTTCAAACCCGCGAGCACGGCACCGCAGGCCGGCCGCAGCAAAACCAGCGCCTTTTCATCCAACGGACGCCGATGTTTGGCCAGAACTCTTCCCAGTCCGCGGCCGTAGGCCAATGCACGAGCACCGGCCGCCGCGTCGAAATCGTCCGTCGGATTTGCATGCCCCACCAGCAGTTCCGGCAGGTAGTCAAGGTCCACCCCCGCCGAGAGCAACCGCAGCACCAAATCGGTTTCCTCGCCGGACCCCCACGGGCTCCCGCTGCCGGCACCCAGACTCTCGTCAAATCCGCCCACGCTCCTGACTTCTTCCCGGCGAATAAATAACCCGATTGACACTGCCCGCCGCCAGACATTACGTGGTGTTATACGAACCGGCTCACGGGGCCAATTTTGCACCGAGGGCCGCCCGTCGCCGTCGCAGCACGCGACCGAAAGCCCTTCGACGTCCGCATGATCCTGCATCAGGGCGTCGATACGGGAAAGCGTCTCCGGCAAGTACCAGCAATCATCATCCGGAAATGCAACCACCGCCCCCTTCGCCATCGCCAACGCTTCATTCCGCGCCGCCGAAAGGCCCGGCCGTACACGACAGTGCCGCAAATGCAAGCCACCCGCATATCGTTCCACCAGCGGCATCACGCGCTGATCTGAATTTTGATCGGCAATGATCACCTCAAAATCCGTGTATATCTGTCCGTCAAGCGACTCCAGAAGCCGATCGAGCGTATCCACACGGTTGATCGTCGCCACTATCAATGAAAACTGCAAATTGATCCACCTCACGCCGGCGCTCGTAACAGCTCCATGCCGCCGATCAAGTACGATGATAATATACTCTCATGCCCGAGCCACCTGTCAGTGTCCTGCTTCCGGTTTTTAATGCAGCCGAATTTCTCTCCGCTGCCATCGACAGCATCACCGCACAGTCGCTTGCCGATATCCAGATCGTCATCATCAATGACGGCTCCACCGACGGAAGCACGGACATCCTGAAAGACTACGCCCGGCAGGATTCACGAATTGAAGTGCACCAACGCCCCAATCGTGGCTTGGTCGCCACACTTAATGAAGGGATCGACCTGTGCCACGGAGAATTTATCGCCCGTATGGATGCCGACGATATTTCTTTGCCGCAGAGGCTGGAAAAGCAGCTCCACCACATGCGATCTCACCCGCAAACCGTAGCGATGGGAACCGCCATTGAATATCTGGCAACGCGTGGCCCCACCGGGGTAAATTCCCGGCAGCCCACCGATGCCGACACCATACTCAACCTGCTGCCTAGAAAGAATTGTATCTCACATCCGACGGTCATGATGCGGAAATCATCCGTGCAAGCCGTCGGCGGCTACCGTGGCGTTTATCTACACGCTGAGGATTATGATTTGTGGCTGCAGTTGGCGAGGTGTGGAGATTTGGAAAACCTGCCCGAGCCGTTGGTGCAATACCGCGTCCACAGCGATCAGATAAGCGCCCGCCATCTGCGAATTCAGGCACTTTCCATCGCGGCGGCGCGTCTGGGTACGAAGCCCGAGCTATTACCCGCGGCCATCGGCGATCGAGCCATTCTGGAAAATGCGGCCGGTTATGTGTCTCTGCTGGTCCGGATCGGCGAAATCGACGCCGCCCGGGAAGTGCTGGCTCGCGATGAGCTTTTCAAACTCGCCACCATCACCCGGCGATCCGCAGCGCGACGCCGCATGCTGACCGCCCGCGTGCACTGGGCCACCCACCGTCCAGTTTCAGCCATCGCGGCGGCTACGATGGGTACCCTATGGGACCCGGCACTGGCGGTTGAACTCATCGGTAGATTGTTAAGGTGAATATTGGCGGTGATGTCGCGTGCCTGCGGCTTCGGTGCTTCATCACTCGTAAGCGACGGGCCACGGTGTTGCCTGGTTCGTCTTTCCATATTGAGCGGCCATCAAAATCTTTGGTCTCCGGGCCTAAAGCTTGCCGAAATCACCAAAGCCTCGGTGGTGGCCCGCGGTACGAATCAACCAATAACGCGGTGGTTCGTATGCCGCCTCCGCCGTGAACGGCGGTGAAAATTTTCCCGCCACCAAATCGTCACGAACAAGAAATGCGTTCACACCGTGGAGCTCGCAGCCAACCAACGCGTATCCCTTCGATTGTCCCATAAGTTCAAAGGCTTTGAGACTGGCTCCAAAGTATAAAGATCCTTGGTACCACCGGTGGCTCTCGTAGCGAACTTTCCAATCAAGCCATGGCGGCATCGTCGCGTTATACTCCACAACAACGACCCGCGGCCTCACTGCTCCCAGCAGTGCATTCAAAATGTAATAGGTGTTTTGATCAATATCGACCGAAAGAAGGTCGATCTCGCCCGAGAATCCAGCGGAATGAACCAAGGTCACCACATTTTCGGCCGTAACCAGCGATTCGACAAACAGAAGATCACCGGCGGATATCGCGCGGGAAAACTCCCGCCGAATAATAGTTCCACACTCTGGCGACCCATCAATCCAAAGCCCTTTCCATCCCTGCGAAAGAAGAAAAGTGGTGTTATTTTCCAGTCCGTCCCCGACGCCGACTTCAATAAAAGTTTTTGCACCATGTCCAACCCGCCTGAATATTTCGGTGATGATTCCGTCCTCGCCGTTTTGCGAATAGATTTGGTGTTCAAAGTGTGCCAAGTGCGTTGGATCCTGGTAGCGTGGTGACTGCAGAAGCCTTTGTTCGAAAACCTCTTGGTCCGACCGGGCAAGCAGTTCCAATCTTGCCGAGATGATGTCCAGTTTCCCCCAAAAGGGATCAAACTTTCCCCAAAAAGCATCCATCCGTCCCAAAATTGCGTCCAACCGTTGAAGAAGTTCACCGGGGAAGGCGTAAAGACGGCCTAATAACCGAAATGGACGCCTGAGATACGAAAGGAGTTTCACTTTGTACGCCCTTTTTACTGCCGCCGAGACACGGTATTGGCACACCAATGAGGCGCGAAGTATATCGCTGCCCCGAAAAATTGCCACTCTCGACGAACCTGGCACATACCCGAATTCATGCCGGAGGCTCGCGAGTAAAACTGCCAAGCTTGCGCCCGACACCGTCATCTGGCCGCCATGGCAAGGGTATTCTGCGCCGCCGCGGGCGATCCCGTCCTGCCGGTAGAAATCTTCACCCGGTTCATCAGCCGTCGAAAAAACCACTGACTGAACTTGCCATCCACCTGAAAGAGGACATGATAGCCGGCCATGGATAAGCCCCAAAACGCCTCCGCCACCTTCATACGCCTCCATTGGCGCTCGGGGAGCCGAAGCCCAGGGAGGAATACTGCACATCGTCCGGCGGTCGCCGTTCTCATCGCTATCGGTGGCGGCCTGTTCGCCTTTCTGGCGATCCGCATCCTTGCCGCAGCATCATCCGAGCCAAACATCCGCCCACCGACATGGCTGTGGTGTGCACCCTTTATCACCCTTCTTGCCGCCATTGCCTGGTTTCCATGGAAATGGCCGCGTGTCTGGAAATGGATCGGCTTTCCCGTATCTGCGGGACTGGCACTCCTGGTCATAGCAGCCTACGGAATGCGGCTTCATACCCTGAGCCCGATTGCTGAAAATATCAGTGCCTATGTGCAGTTCATGGCCGTCATTGCGGCTTTTTACTGCGTATGCAGCAATCTGAGCATCACCTTGCGCTGTCGGCCGACGCCGGCCAATAATCTCCTCCTGCTGCTCACCGCCGCCGCTGTGGCCAATGTCATCGGCACCGCCGGTGCCACCATGCTGCTGATCGGGCCTTTCCTGAACATGAATCGTCGGCAACTCTCACCGCTGCACATATTTTTCTTTGTCGCCGTTGTCGCCAACATCGGCGGATTACTCACCCCGCTCGGTGATCCGCCTCTCATGGCGGGTTATCTGTACGGCGTGCCATTCTGGTGGATGCTGCTGCACGCATGGCCGATGTGGTGCGTCGCGATGGCTTTTCTCCTGTCGATGTTTTATTGGCTCCAGCGCCGAAATATCGGCGACATCGACGTGCAGCCGTCGCCCGGCCCAGCCGTGGTGGAAATTGAAAATCTTTGGCTCCTCGTACCGCTGGCGTTTTGCATCGCCGCACTTTTTCTTCCGGCCGCTGACCGTGTCGGCATTCTCACTGCCGCTGCGGTCGGTGTGGCTATTTTGTATCGGCGCACCGGCTCAACAGAACCAGGCATCCATGATTCTGAATCGCTGCCTGCCATCGGCTACGGGCCGCTGCGCGAGATGGCGTCGCTGTTTTTGGGGCTGTTCATCACCATGACCCCGGTGCTGGCGATGATCAGCCATCTGCCGCCTGCCGCCCGGCGCATCATCTCCACGCCGGCGGAATATTTTCTCACCGTCGGAACCGCCTCAAGCGTACTGGACAACACGCCCACTTATATCGCCGGTTTGCAGTTGAAGGTCGCTGCCGGCGGGCGCGTGGAAAGCCCAAGCCGACCGCTGGTGATGCCATCCAAGCGGGTTGCCGCCCTTGCCGCCCACCCCCGGAGCGCTCCTTATCTGCTTGCGATTGCCATGGGGGCCGTCATGTTTGGAGCCATGACTTGGATCGGCAACGGCCCGAATCTGCTGGTGGAAATGATCGCTCGGCGGCAGGGAATTGAGCCTCCGAGTTTTGGCGGCTACCTGTTCCGCTATTCCATTCCGATTCTACTGCCGCTGTTGGCCGTCATGGCCGGGTGGTTATGGTTATTGGGCGGCTGAGAACCAGACACGCCCCACTTCTTTACCATCAGGCTCATTTTCAAGATTTGCATCACGCAACGTCATAGAATATCTCGGTATGAAGGAGATACCGATGCAGGGAAGTGCAGACGGACGTTGGCAAATAGGTTGCGTATCGTATTTGAATTCCAAACCACTTATTGAGCCGATTGTGCAGCGGAGTGACTGCCGCGTGCATTTTGCGGTACCCTCCGCCCTATTGACCATGCTGGACGGGCGGACGGTGGCCGCTGCCCTTGCGCCTGTGGTCGACTATCAAACCAGCGAGTCAGAACTGATCCTGATACCGGCTGGCGGAATATGCTGTGACGGCCCGACGCTTACGGTGCGCATCTATTCGGCGGCCGAACCGAAGCAAATCCGCCGACTTCATGCTGATACCGACAGCCATACCAGCGTGATATTGTCGCAGGTCATTCTACGCAAACTCTACGGGGTTGAACCGGAACTGATTCCGATGACAGTGGGACGGGCGGTGACGTGCGATGCGAATGACGCCCTGCTGCTGATCGGTGATAAGGTGGTCAATGCGGCTCCCAATCAATGGCAATACCCGGTTCAACTGGATCTGGGGGAACAATGGAAACAGCTTACGGGTCTGCCGTTTGTATTTGCCATGTGGATGATGCGGGCGGACGCAGTGGATGAAAAACTGGCCCAGGTGCTTGCCGATGCCCGCCGCCAGGGCCTTACGATGACGCACGAGCTTGCCGGGCGGTATGCCGCCGCCGGTGGATGGCCGGTGAGTCTGGCGGAACGATATTTTACCGAGTATCTGAAATATGAAATTACGGCAGATCGTCGCCGGGGTCTTGCACTATTTTATCAATATGCCCGAGAACTCGGCCTGCTCAAGGCTGACCGGGAGATTCGCTATTTTGATTCACCGGCAATGACGGCCTAGCCGCCGAATGACCGGGGCGGTTCGGTTCAACCACTTTCCAGGCCAGTCCCATCATGCGCATGAGTCGGATGGTGAGATAGGTGATATCAAACTCAAACCAGCGCATGCCGTGGGCGGCTGATCGCTGCTGGGCGTGATGATTGTTGTGCCATCCCTCACCGAACGACACGAGAGCCACCCACCAGTTATTACGCGAGTCATCAGTCGTCTGAAAGTTTCGGTAACCCCACGTATGGGCGGCGGAGTTGACGAACCACGTCGCGTGATAAAGCAGAACCACACGAAGACATCCGCCCCAAAGCACCCACGATACCGCCCCCATCCAGTTGCCCAGCCATAGCCATCCACCGGCAAACAAGGCCGCCGCGAGAAAGAACTGCGGCATGTACCAGAAGCGGTCGATGAAGCAGAGGACCGGATCGCGCTGAATGTCTTTGGTCAGATCACGCGGGTCAAAATCGCTACGGGCGCGATGGACGATCCAGAGGAGATGCGACCAGGTAAACCCTTCACGCGGCGAATGCGGGTCTTTGATGTCATCCGATTCGGTATGGTGTTGACGGTGAGTGCCGACCCATTGGATCGGACCGCCCTGCCACGACAAACACGCAAAGATGGCCAGAAGATATTCGACAGGTTTATAGGTTGCAAAACTGCGATGCGTCAGGAGCCGATGGTATCCGAGCGTAACCCCCAGGCCGCCGGTGATCCACGCCAGAACGAAAAAGACAACAAATGATGAGAGATGGATGAAGACCGGCACGAAAGCCAGAACCGCCCCGATGTGCAGGAGTACGAATACCGAGAAATAAAACCAATCGAAAGCAACTACTTCACCATCTCGAAGTTCGCGGTTGCGGAAATGTTTGATTTTAGCTGAGGTCATAATCGCCTTGATAAAAATGGAGGTTCAGGCAGTTCTTCCCCATATGAATGCTGCGCGCTACACCCATGAGCAAGCTCCAACAACGGGAAGGGACTTTGGAGAGACACCCGACGGGCATCGAAATCCATCCATAACATTATACCCGGATTGATGGATTAAGTCTTTATATTTTTTTCCGGGATGGAAATTGGGTGGGTGGTTTTGGTTCTCCGCCGGGGCTGGCTTGCCGCAGGATGAAAATTCGGCTAGCTTTTTGTAAATAATCCGATGGAATAAATAGCCGGTGTCCGTCGGGGATTGATGTCGAGTGTGGTTTCGGGCTTGGACCGAGATGGTTTCTGCGATAAAGGGCGAAGCTTCACGAATGGAAAAAGAGGCGTACAAACAGTGACTCGGACAGCCCCTGTAACGTCATCTCCGAAAGAGAATCACGAACGCATTGATAATCCGCACGAATCCAGCGGCATTTTGAGCGATACGGCGATAAACGAAGCCGGAGCGAAGCTGGAAGAAAGCATCAATCTTGCGACGCGGATTCTGTTATCCAAGCATAATCATCAAGGGTACTGGGTTGGGGAGTTGCAGGGCGACAGCATACTCGAGTCGGAATACATATTAATGAAGTTCATTCTCGGTCAGGAGAATGATCCCTGCCTTGAGCTGATTGCCAATTATCTTCGCTCCATACAGCTTCCGGACGGTGGTTGGAGCATGTTTCCGGGTGGCAACAGCGATCTGGCAGGAACTGCCAAAGGCTATTTCGCCCTTAAGCTGGTGGGCGATTCTCCCGACGCACCGCATATGCGCGCCGCCCGGGACGTGGTTCGCCGGCTGGGGGGCGCGGAGAATTGCAACAGTTTTACCAAATTTTTCTTTGCGGCTCTGGGGCAGGTCAGCTACGCGGCATGCCCGAGCATTCCACCGGAAATCATCCTGATTCCAAAATGGATTTACTTCAATCTCTACGCCGTCTCGGCTTGGAGTCGCACCATGATTCTCCCGCTGGCGATTGTCAGCGCCTACCGACCGGTGCGAACGCTGCCGACGGAATTAGGCATCAGCGAGTTATTCAACGATGAATCGCGGGCACGGATGGCTGCGGGCAAACTCAAAGGCCTGCCGCGCAGTTGGCGTGAGATGTTTCTGTTGCTGGATCTGTCGCTGAAGCGGTATGAAAAGACGGCCGTAACGCCGCTGCGTCCGCTGGCCATACGCGAGGCGGAAAAGTGGCTGCTGGAACACATGGAAGGGTGCGACGGGCTGGGCGCCATCTTCCCGCCGATGGTTTATATTCTCATCGTGCTTCGCATCCTCGGCTATGCCGATGACCATCCGGTTGTCGTCAAAGCACAGAAGGACCTCAAGGATTTATTTATTGAAGAAGGCGACACGATCCGCATTCAGCCCTGCTGGTCGCCGGTATGGGATACCGGGATCGCGATGCACGCACTTGCTGAAGCGGGCCTTACCCACGAGCATGGCGTAGCGCAATCCACCACGCGATGGCTGCTCGAGAAGGAATGTCGGACCGCCAGCGATTGGGCCAAAAACTGCCCGGGCGTCGAACCCTCCGGCTGGTTTTTTGAATTTAACAATCCTCACTATCCCGATGTGGACGATACCGCGATGGTGACGATGGCCCTGAAGCGCCTCGGCGGTCCGGTTGCAGAGCAGGCCGTGCGCCGGGGCATCAACTGGCTCCTTGCAATGCAGAATGATGATGGCGGCTGGGCGGCATTTGACCGGACGCGCAACCGCCCCATTCTGGAACATGTCCCGTTTGCCGACCATAACGCGATTCAAGATCCATCCTGCCCGGATATTGCCGGCCGGGTGCTGGAATGTCTGGGGCACAACGGCTTCAAGGGCGATCATCCGGCAGTGCGTAATGCTATTCGCTTTTTGCAGGAAACGCAGGAACCAGAGGGGTGCTGGTTTGGAAGATGGGGTGTGAATTATATCTACGGCACCTGGCAGGTGCTCACCGGTTTGCGGGCGGTCGGCGAGCCGATGGATCAACGATTTATCCGTAAGGCGGCGGACTGGCTGCGGTCGTGCCACAAACCGGACGGGAGTTGGGGAGAATCGTGTCAAACGTATGACAACCCCGAACTCAAAGGGCGCGGGCCGAGCACACCATCGCAAACCGCGTGGGGCGCGATGGGACTCATGGCAGCAGTCGGGCCGCATGATCCGCATGTCACGGCGGCAGTCCGCTGGCTGATGGAAAATCAAAATCCACAGGGAGACTGGGACGAGCCCTGGTTCACCGGAACCGGGTTTCCGCGGGTATTTTATCTGAAGTATCATCTTTATCGACTTTATTTTCCACTCATGGCGTTGGCGCGTTATCGGCGTCTCTTGCAATCCGGTCGATAGGCGGGCATCATCAGCAGTCGTAATGGGTTTGCGGCGGATTAGACGGGACAACACCACATGCCGACAAAATCAAACAAATGGTTAAGCGTGGCAATCGCCCTTCTGGGCGTTGGGTTGTTATCCATTGCGGCTGTCCACCTGCTGGGTCGCCAAAGCGGCTGGCCAAGCCGGGCGGCATGGGGGCGTGGGGTCGAGCTGATGTCAAGCCACCCCGCCGGGAATGGAATTGAAGCCTTTCCGTTGCAGATGGGTCAGGGGATGTACGGATTCGTGCTTCTGGACCCGGCGCACCACACCATGGCGATTTACCGAGTACTTGGGTCGGTTTCGCGATTACGATTGATTGCGGCACGCGATTATCGTTATGACCTGCGGTTAAAAGATTTCAATAATTCAGCCCCGACCCCGGTGCAGGTCAAAAAATTGCTCGGTGGTGGAAAACATTAAAGTTCCGGTGGGAATCCAAGTCCGTGCGGATGTGGCGGCGATGCTTGGCGAAAAAAGTTGAAGATTGAGACGTGACAAGAGCCCACCCTTGCGTTTAGAATGTGTTCAGGGTGTTGAGTTTCCATGGCTCGGGCCCGGGCAAAGTCAATCGGTTTGGCGCCATAAGCGCACAAGGCCCCACATCAGTGTGGCCGCATTTGTAGATAGGAGTTGACCGTGGCAAAAATGTTCTACACATCCGATGAGACGACGGAAAAATTGGGCGTTGATCCCGACCGCCTCAAAGAATTGATTGATCAGAAACGGTTGCGGGAATTTCGCGACGGTCAGCGCATCATCTTCAAAGTGGACCAGGTGGACAGACTTGCTGCAGAACTCAAAGGGGGCAGCGGTGCGGGAAATTTGGATACCGGCCCCATTGATCTGGCCCCCGGCGCATCCGGCGGCCCGATATCCTTGGCGGATTCAGCGGCCCCCGGCATCTCCGCGGGCGACTCAAAAATGAGCAGCAAGTCGGGCACCGGTTTTTCAGCCTCAGGTAAATCAGCCGACGGTACCACTGCTCAAGGTACCAAGGCCGGCGATAAATCAACTCCGATCAAGGTTTTCGAATCCAGCGAAATCAAGCCGGTGGATTCCAGTGCACAGACCCAGATATCCTCCGCACTTGATGAATCCATTTCGCCATCCGGGCTTGACTCGGTGGGCAGCGGGTCCGGATTACTGGATCTCACCCGGGAAAGTGACAATACAAGTCTCGGTGCAGAGTTGCTGGAAGAAATATATCCGGGAGACGGCGGTGCCGGCGGAAGTCAGTCAGGCGTTGGATCGGCCTCAGGGATTTTTGATCAAACCGCCGCCGGAAGCAAGTCGGGCGACACGGGCATGAATGTCGCCCCCCCCATGACGGAAGCGACACCGGTACCCGTAGCATCGTCCTACATGCCGGCCATCGAAATGCCCGACCCGTCGGCCGGACTGTTCGGAGGATTCGCATTTGCTTCGATTCTTGCCATGCTTCTGGCATTCATAACGGTAGCGGCGAGTCTTGCGGGATTTGTCCCGTCATTTGTTCATACGCTGGGGCGAAACCTCATCATGTTGGTGGGGATTCTGGTTCTGGTTACGGCTTTGGTGGCGATCGCCGGTTATTTCGGCGGTCGAGCATCGGCTCGATAAATTTCGCTTTTGAGGCCATCATGGATGATGGCCCGGCGGCTCAATGGGAAACCGGCACGGAGGCGGATATTCAGCAGCACATGATGAGCCCTTTACATTAAGGCAAAATTCGCTCAAACTGCCTACTGGGCGGTAGGACGAAATATCGTGCGCGTCGCCCGCCGTTTATTTCAGGAGATTCAATACCATGGAACGATCGATTAAGAAAATTGTCGCCAGAACAGTGGTTGCAGCCACCCTCACCGGGCTGATGCTCGGGCTCGGCGGTTGCGTATCAGAAGATCAATATCAGCGTCTGCAGACGGCCTACGATCAGAGCCAGGCCCAATTGGCGGCGGCGCAGGCCCAACTGGCCAAGTTACGCCACGAGATGAGCAGTATCGAAGCTCAGATTGCGCAGGACAATCAGTTGCTCAACGCTCAGCACGGCGGCGTTTCCGCGCTCGAAAATGAGCGTAATGCCCTTGAGGCCCGCCTGGCCAAATTGCAGGCCAAATATAATAAACTCCTGGCACTGGCGGGACAGGCTCCGAAGTTACCGCAGGCGGTTAACAACGCCCTCTCTCAGCTTGCTGATGAATATCCGAACCTGCTGGAATTTAATAAAAAGTTGGGACTGCTCAGGTTCAAGAGCGATCTGCTCTTTGCGCTGGGTTCGACACAGGTGCGCCCGCAGGCTCGCGAGGCGCTCAAGGCGTTCGCCCGGATACTCAATATGCCCGGCATTGCGGACAATGAAATCAGAATCGTCGGCAACACCGACGACGTCCCGATCCGGCGCAACAATGCGTCGGTGATGAATCCGACCAACTGGTATCTTTCCACCAACCGCGCCATCTCGGTGATGTATGTGCTCAAGCACTTCGGCGTGATTGATCGCCGCATGCAGGTGGCGGGATGGGGTAAAACACATCCGATCGCGGCGAACGCCCCCCACCATCGGGGTAACCCGCTCAACCGGCGTGTGGATATTTTCATTACCCCGATCAAGATTAAATACAATCCCTATGTTCCCGCCTCTGAACAGGTTGTCCCTGCGGGTAATAATACCGATCTGGTACCGGCATCGAGTACCCCCAACATGACCGGCGGTAATGGACAGTAATTTACTTCGACGGTCAGCCCTGAAATCAAGAGTTGGAGAGTCCAACTCCGGACATGCGCCCATGGTTTTTCAGAGGGCGGTGTAATGGTTTCAGGCGATGACCGGCGGGAAGAAACTTCCATCGGCCGGCCGGCCGCCATCTCGGACCACTTCCTGTTCATGCGGAAGTTTTTCAAGCACCGCCGGAAAATTGCATCCATCTGGCCGTCCAGCCGATTCATGGCCAGGGCGTGTATTTCGCAGGTAGATTTTTCCCGGGCACGCTTGATTGTAGAACTCGGATCGGGAACCGGTGCGATAACGCAGGCGATTCTTTCGCGAATCACCCCACAGGCGCAATTGATTGCGATTGAGCGGGACACCGATTTTTTTCGCGTTCTCCGGGAGCGTTTTGCAGGCTTGGACGGTCCGGTTCAATTTCTACAGGGGGATGTGGCGAATCTTTCGGAGATGCTTCATGATTGCGGCGTGCGAGAGCGAAGTGTTGATGCCGTCATCAGCGGACTGGGAACTCCCAGCCTGCCCGCAGTTGCCCGGCAGGGAATATTCAAAGCCGTCGCATGGGCTCTCAAACCCGAAGGGGTGTTCAGCAACATCACCGAGATTCCACTGTATTACCTCCCGTTTTATCGCAGGCACTTTCGAGATGTGCAATTTGAATTCGTTCCCCTGAATATTCCGCCCGGCGGCATCTATCACTGTCGGCACGTCGATGCCGCGTAAGCGGTCGCGAAGGAGTATCTCCAGCGTCGGCTACCGAGGCCAGTTCGCATTCGCCGCGACGGCGTTCATCGGCCGGCCGTCGGATACAGAAACTCTAACGGCTTGTAGCGAATTTGATCACGGTAGCCCGAAGAGCCGAATTCGGATAGTTTATCCGCTGGATTCCGGGCGCACACTGCGTGAAGTGTGTCGGCGTTTATACAGAAGGAACCGCATTGAATTTTACGCTCGTCGATCGAGTTGACGAATTAGTCTCCGGCAAGAGTATTCGTGCTGTCAAGCAAGTCTCAATGGCGGAGGAATATCTGGCGGATCACTTCCCCGGCTTTCCCGTCCTGCCGGGAGTCATGATGCTGGAATGCGCGATTGAGGCCGCAGCGTGGCTGATCTACGAACATACGCATTTTGCACCGAGCCTGGTGATATTGAAGGAAGCCCGACAAATTCGCTATGGGCATTTCGTGAGCCCGGGGCAGACGTTGACGGTCACCGCGGATGTTATCCGCCTGGAACCCGATGCCAGCGAATTCAAAGTGCGCGGGGCCGTGGGAAGTGCCACCGCTATTCAGGGGCGCATCACCCTGGCGCATATCCGGCTGAAGGAACATGAGACAGGGCTTGCAGGAATCGACGAAAAAATGATCCATCGCCGAAAATCGCTCTGGGAGACGCTTAAACCGCGCCCGGCAGCGGCGGTCTCAGCGGGTGAAGGTTGAGATGAGATCGCAACGCCCTGTGCGTTGCATCAGACTAAAAATGGATTTATTCTTGGAAATGGGCGGGTTCAAGTTCAATCCGCTGGAAATTTGGTGATACCGGGAAGGATATACCAATCATGGCGATGACCTACGATGAAGTGCTCGAAAAGGTGACGGAAGTCCTCACCGGCGCATTGGCTGTGGATGACGAACAGGTGACGCCCGAGGCCAAGCTCAATGCGGACCTTGGCGCTGAATCCATTGATTATCTGGATATCACCTTTCAGTTGGAAAAAGCATTCAAAATCAAAATCCCGCAGAATGATCTTATTCCTCAGAATCTTTTTACTGATCCGCGATTTGTCAGCAACGGCATGATGACCGCAGAAGGACTGGCAGAATTGCACCGCCTGATGCCGTTCGCTGATCTTTCGGGATTTGACAAAAACCCGAATATCAATTCATTCCGCGACGTTTTTACCGTCGACACTCTGGTGCGTTACGTGATGCTGAAAGTCAATGGCAATCTGGACGGCGTCCCGCCACCCGGAGCACCTGAAGCCCCTTCGGCCTGAGCGAGGCCCGCGGCATCACCCGAAGCGTCATTCGGATCTTGCAATAACATTCGGGGTGGCAATTTTTCCGGGTATCCGCGGGGAGTGCGGATGTCCCCAGCCACCGGATGCGATCACGGCAAATGTTAGCCGGTGGCCATTGCGGTGAGGAAACACCATACCTCGCGCGGAACCGCGGAGTTGTCGCGGAGACGGGGACGAGGAATATCCACGGGATGCGATCATCCCAAATGCGAGCCGGTGGATTTATCCACCGGTCGCCGCGGCCCGTGCGGTATTCCGCCCGCCGCTTGCGCCCGTCCGCCCGGCGCGTTACGTTTCGCGTAGTAATTGAAATGTTGGCGCTCGCATGGTCTTGCCGAACACAGATTAACGCAGAGATTACACGCTGGATGGTTTAGGAAACTGGCGAGCCACCGGCTTTATGCCGGTGGGTTCCACTGCGCAAGTGGATCAGCGTAATAACAACTACGTCCATCAGATCACCCGTCGCAGCGTGGCCGACCGAGCGGCCATCACATTTGAATACGACAACAACACCAGCCCATTGCACTCGCGGCTCTATTTTACGCAGGA